>JAHDFZ010000061.1 GCA_020627905.1 Verrucomicrobiota bacterium | reverse complement strand
GATTTTAGCTGGCATCGTATGAGATTTCTCCGATAGAATTGAGGCGCGAGACTCGGCGAGAAAGCTCGTGAGGTCAAACGGTATCTTGGCTGCGGCGGGGTAGCTACCTCCGCGGGCCAACCACGCGAGATCCGGTGGGCAGGACGATCTGCAATTTTTTGACGGCCTCTTTGATGAGGGTGATGGCCTCCGTGACCTCGTCCTCAGTAGTCAGATGGCTGAGCGAAAAGCGCACGCTGCTTTTCGCCCGCGCTCGGCTGTAGCCCATCTGGGTCAGCACGCGTGACGGCGTGACGGCACCCGTGCTGCAGGCCGATCCCGGCGAGCAGCAGATCCCTGCCTGATCCAGCAGGATGAGCAGACCTTCACCATCGACACCGGGGAAATAGAGGTTTGATGTGTTGGGGAGGCGCCTGGCTGGTTCGGTCGTCCCATTCACCTCAACTCCTTCGATCTCACCAAGCAATGCGCTTTCGAATCGATCGCGCAATCCCTGCTGTTCTTCGCGCCGGGCGATGTGTGCCTGTGCCAGTTCGGCTGCTTTTCCCAGCCCGATGATGCCGGCGACGTTTTCAGTTCCGGAGCGGCGATTGTTTTCCTGCCCGCCCCCGAGCAGCACGGGGTGCAGTCGACTATGACGGTTCACCCAGAGAGCGCCGATCCCTTTGGGGCCATGCAGTTTGTGGCCGGAGATGGCAGCGCTCTGCATGGGGTGGGACTGGACATCCACCGGGACTTTGCCGACCGCTTGCACGGCATCGCTGTGAAAGTAAGCGCCCTGAGACTCGGCGATGGCGGCTGCTTTTTCCACGTCGAGCAGCACTCCTGTTTCGTTGTTCGCCCACATAAGAGTGGCGAATCGCGATTCTGACCGGGAGAGTTGTTCAGACCATTCATCGAGATGCAGCTGGCCATCCTCATTCACCGAGACCTGCTCCCAGGAAAGGCGTTCCTTTTCGGCCTGGGCACCCAGCCATTCATGAATGACGCTGTGCTCGATGGTCGAGCTGACGAAAGTGGAATCTGGCGGGAGCCAAGATAGCGCCGAGGCGAGAGCGAGGTGATTCGACTCCGTGCCCCCTGAGGTGAAGATGATCTCCTCCGGCGAGTGGGCGTTGATCAACGCCGCCGCCTGCTCGCGAGCCGTGTCGATCGCCCGCCGTGCCTCTTTGCCGAAGCGATATCCGGCCGAGGGATTCCCATAGTGATCCACCATCCAGGGGAGCATGGCTTCCAGGACTTCCGGAGCGAGTTTGGTCGTGGCGTTGTTGTCGAGGTAGATCACGGGGTGAGAAAGCGGGTTGGGGTAGGAAAGAATCCGTGCTTTTGGGTGGGGAGTAAAGGTGGAATCGGCGACTTTGTTTTGGGATCTGAGCGGGGTGCGAAGAAAACAAAGTCTTCTCCTGAAATTCTTTTGTAGTATATTTCGGCATGAGCATCAAAGAGCGAGCGATGGCTGCGATCGAAAACCTGCCTGATGACAGCGAGGTTGATGTGATCCTTCGTGAGATAGCCTACATAGCAGGTATTGAAGAGGCGCGCGAAGAGATGGCAAGAGGCGAAGGCCTGAACTCATCCGAAGCGAAGGCTCGGCTTAGGAAGCTCGTTGCAGAATAGATTTTGGTTTGGGGCGGGGCTCTATTTTTGAATTCATGGGGCCTTTTTCGGATGGATGGACGGTGGAGCAGGTGGAAGCTTTGATGGGGGATCCGAATGCGGCTGATCTCCTTTACGTCCCCATAGTTGTCTCGCAGAACTCGAGCGATTTCCTCTGGGCAGACTCTGTGTGTGAAGAACTCTCAAACCACCCGAATCCTCAGGTTCGTGGCAATGCGATCTTGGGCTTTGGCCATCTGGCTCGCCGTCATAGGAGATGTTCATCCAGAGCAAGGCAGCTCGTTGCTGAAGCTCTGAACGACCTGGATCCCTACGTCCGAGGCCATGCTGAGAGTGCGATAGATGATTTTCAGACCTTTTTGGATCGCGCAGGTTGATTACACAGTTGTGGATTTATTTGAGATCCCAAAGCTGGCGCACAAGGGCTTACGGCTCGCGACTGAAGTCGCGAGTCCATAGATTGCATCTGTCCTGCTATGGAATCGCGAATTCATTCGCGAGCAACATCTGACTAAGACATCTAGCCTTGAGTGGGCCAAGATAAAGCATCCGGGGCGAGGCATGGATCAAATAGCCTAACCCGATGAGCGTTCTCCTAACCTAATGGATCAAGCGAAGCCTTGCGTCGTTTCTCAGGGCTGACCAGCGTAGAGGCCGCGACCCATTTTCCGCGGCGCAGAAAACTCTGCAGAGGGAGTCCGATTTCTTCGCTACCCCTGACGATATCCTTCGCCTGTGAGGTGAGGAAGCCTGAAAGAATCAGCTGACCATTCTCTTTCAAACAACCGGGCAGGTGGGGGAAGAGTTCGTGGAGAAGGTTGGCGAAGAGGTTGGCAGCGATCAAGTCGAAGCGCCCGAAGCTGAGATCGCGGGCAGCGGCAATCGCGTCGTCACTCTGCATGGTGATGTCTTCCTCGTCGATACCGTGAAAGTCTCGATTTTCGCGGCAGAACTTCAATGCCATCTCGTCGATTTCCAAGGCTACAACCTTCCGCGCCCCCAGCTTCTTTGCTGCGACTGCGAGGATCCCGCTACCAGCTCCGAGATCGAAAAAGTCCCACTCCCGATTTTCGCGCCGAGCGAGCTTAGCGTAGTCGCAAAGGAGGCGCAGGCAGTTCGCTGTCGTGGGGTGAGCGCCAGTGCCAAAAGCGAGCTGAGGTGGAAAGGAAAGGATGATGCGTTTGTGGAAACGCTCCTGCAGCTCCGCCAGCACCTGAGGATCGCGCGACTCACTGACGATCAGCTGATCCCGTATGCGGAGGGCTGTTTCGCCCGTGACTTCTTTCGGAGCCCAGGAGTCCGGTTTGCATTCGGTGACCCCGCCGCCATAGAGCCTGCGCAGGTCATCTGCCTCCCGTCGTGTCGGGACGAAGCTGGTGATCTGCCATTGCTTGCGTTTGACCAGCTTGCTTGCCGTGTAGGCAACGTCGTCCATGATGAGCCGATTCTCCCATTCATCGAGATCGGATTCGGTGACAAATTTGCTCCAGCGAAACAGGCTTTCCATGGGCAAGAAATAGCAGGGGATCAGGTCGGTGCAAAAAAGAAAAGCGCCCTCGGACCTGGAAGATCAGGTCCGGGGCGCTGGACTCCCACCTGTGCCGTCTCCGATTAGAAAGCTCACGTTCCCTGGTCTCAGCAGGTTGGGGACCGCTGTGCGACTTTTGCCTTCCAGCGAAGGCCTGACAGCCGGCGAACAGCTCAATCCCCAGTAACGCGTTAAAGGCCCGGGCTTATGATCGGTAATGGTCGAACACTGCAGGAAAATTCCAAACAACGTCTATGTGTCGATGTCTCCGAGAATACCTTACCGGAAATCTACGTTCAAGCTTTGTTTAAGTGCTGTCAAAAGCTTCTCATGCGCTGTCTCAACTTCCGCCGACTCCAGAGTGCGATCAGGGTGGCGATAGGTGAGCGAGTAAGCGAGGGACTTTTTGTCTGCTGGCAGCTTCTCACCGCTGGGATCGTGAAAGACGTCGAAAAGCTCGACGCTCTCGAGTAGTTGCTCTTGTTGGGCCGCGAAAAACTCGGAAACACGGCCAACAGGGAGGCCGGAATCAACGAGGAATGCTGTGTCCCGTGAGCTGGCGGGAAACTTCGGCAGGGGTGTGAATCGACGAGTCTGACCAATGCTAGTCTGCAGCTTTTTCAGGTTCATCTCAGCGACCAGCACGACTCCGTCTAACCCCAGTTCGCGGGCTCTTGCTGGCGGGAGGATCCCTGCCATGCCGAGTTTGGCCGCCTTCTTACCCGTGCCCAGCTCGATGGAGCAGGCCCCGATCATGGCATCGCTCTCGATGGGAACGAGGGCAACCCCGGGGCAGATGGCGTCGAGGACCCCGAGGAGGTCGTGGATGTCGAGGGATGACGGCTCTTTGGCAGCCCAATTACGAGGGCGGCTTGCCCCGGTCATCAGTAGCGCGAAATGCTCGTTCTCGACTTCGCCACCCTTTGGAGTGGCAGTGAAGACACGCCCCATTTCATAGAATCGCAGGTCGCGATTCCCGAAGCGCTGGTTTCGCTCTGCGCTTGCCAGCAGTCCTGGTAGAATGCCGGGACGCAGGTAGTCCTGCTCGTCATTGAGAGGGTTTTTCAGGCGGATCGGCGACATACCGCGATGATTGACCGCGATATTGTCTGCCAGCTGTGCCTCGGAGATCAGTTTGAGCGTGCGATTTTCGTGAAACCCGATCGCCGCGAGCTGCCGCCCGAGCTGCATGCAGAAGTCGTAGCTAGCATCAGATTTCGATGCCGGGGCGAACCGTGCTTTCGTTTCAGCTGGGATTTCATCCAGACCAATGACGCGGGCAACCTCTTCCACTAGGTCGATCGCCCGTGGGAGATCGACACGGAAGGTTGGCAAGACCCACCCTTTCTGAGAGTCTTTCATTCCCAGTGAGGTAAGGATGCTCGAAATGCGTTCATCGCTGATTGGCGCTCCAATCACCTGGCGGACATAGTCGTTGTCCAGCGCTACCGCCGCTGGGGCTGCCGGTAGCTCTCCTGCTACGTGAAGGGTTTCCTCGGCGCTGCCGCTCGCAAGATCGAGGATGTGCTTCACGGCCAGATCAGAGGCACCGGCGGCCTGATACGCGTCTGCTCCACGCTCGAAGCGATAGGATGAGTCAGAATGCAGATTCAGGCGGCGCGATGTGCGGCGCACTGCTGTGGGGCAGAAGTAGGCTGACTCAAGTAGAATATCCGTGGTTGATTCGGTGACACCACTATCTTCACCGCCCATGACTCCAGCCAGCGCGAGGATCCCCTGGTCATCGGCGATGACGCCATCGCCAGGCTCCAGCGTGTAAGTTTCTCCATCGAGAGCTTTGAACGTTTCGCCTTCAGCTGCCTCGCGGACGCGGAGCGGTCCAGTGACCTTTGCCGCATCGAAGGCGTGGAGTGGGTGACCCATCTCATGAAGCACGTAGTTGGTGACGTCCACGACGTTATTGATGGGGCGCAGGCCGATGCTATCGAGCTTTTCCTGCAGCCAGGCGGGGCTGGGTGCTACTTTTACGCCCTTGATGCGGCGCAGAGTGTAGAAAGGGCACATCTCTGTCTGAAGAGACACGATGCTCTCGTCTGCCACAGATGTCGGCGTGGCGCTATCCGTGTGGTCGTAAACGCCGAGCAGAGGCTTGCCGACGAGAGCTGCCAGCTCGCGCGCGACTCCCAGATGACTGAGGCAGTCAGGGCGGTTCGGTGTGATCTCCAGCTCGAAGACAGCCGGATAGAGCTCTGCCATCGGAGTGCCGGGTGTCAGGCCTTCCGGCAGGATCATCAGTCCGTCTGACTCCTTTGCTAAGCCGATCTCGCTCGCCGCGCACATCATGCCGAGAGAGGGCACACCACGCAGCTTTCCTTCTTTGATCTCAAAGGGCTTGCCGCCTTCTCCTTCCAGCTGACAACCGGGCAGTGCCAGGGGCACCAGATCACCCACCTGATAGTTTTTCGCACCGCAAACGATCTGACGATTCGTTCCTGAGCCGTCGTCGACCTGACAGACAGAGAGTTTATCGGCATCGGGATGCGGGACGGATTCGAGCACTTTTGCAACGACCAGCTTGTCCGGTATGTTGCGGATGCCCTCGACCTCGATCCCGGCAAAGGTGAGCAGTTCATCCAGTTTTTCGATACTGAAGTCAGAAAAATCTACGTGGTCACGCAGCCATTTGAGAGAAGTATTCATGAAAAATCGAACGGGTAAAAGTTAGGCGAACTGACCGAGGAAGCGGACGTCATTTTCGATCAGGAGACGGAGGTCAGGCACGCCATATTTGATCATGGCCAGTCGGTCGATGCCCATCCCGAAGGCAAATCCGCTGATGCCGTCTGCCGTGAAGGCGTCATCTTTTCGTGACTCGCTGACCGACTGGAGGACAGCGGGATCGACCATTCCGCAGCCTGCGATCTCGATCCATTTAGCCGCCTGGCCGGTAGCGTGAAGCTTCAGGTCGACCTCAAAGCTCGGCTCGGTGAAGGGGAAGAAATGCGGACGGAAGCGGACTTCTGTGTCCTCGCCGAATAGCTCACGGAAGAAAAACTCCAGCGTTCCCTTCAGGTCAGCCAGCGTCACTCCGGTATCGACATACAGCCCCTCAAGCTGGTGAAAGGCGCTCAAGTGCGTGGCATCGATCTCATCACGGCGAAAGGCACTGCCAGGCGCGATGATCCGGACAGGCGGCGCCTGCTTCTCCATGGTGCGGATCTGAACAGAGGAGGTATGGGTGCGGAGGAGTTTCCCGTTCTCAAAGTAAAAGGTATCACTTTCATTGCGGGCCGGGTGATCCGCTGGTGTATTCAGCGCGTCGAAGCAGTGCCACTCGGTCTCGATCTCCGGCCCCTCGGCGAGAGCGAAGCCCATTCGCCGCAGGATCTGCACGGCTTCATCCTGCACGAGTGTCAGAGGGTGCTGTGCCCCTTTCGGGAGAGTGCGGCCGGGCAGCGTAGGGTCGATCCCCTCGAACTGGGCTGCATCCTTCGCCGCGATCAGCTCGGCCCCTTTTGTCTCCAGAGCAGCCGTGATGGCCTGGCGGGTTTCGTTCAGTTTCTGTCCCACATTCTTCTTCTGCTCCTTCGGCACATCCCGCATCCCTGCGCTGGCAGCGGTGAGTTTTCCTTTTTTCCCGAGAAAGCCGATGCGTAGGGCTTCCAGTCCGGCGTCATCAGTTACCGTGGCGACAGCGTTCAGCGCTTCACTCTGGATGGCATCAAGTTCTTCAATCATCAGTCTGATAAGGGGTGAAAAAGGGCCGGACACTAGCGCAGGTGCGCGGCATTTCCAGCAGGGATTTGAGGCTGAAAAGCTGACCTTATCTCTTGCAGAGGCCATTGGGAGAACCGTTTGTTCAGTCAGCATCAAAGATGTCCCCAGCTACCGATCACTCGCCACGTATTGCTCAGCTGCGTCAGCAGCGCCCGCGTTCCTTGTTCCTGACCTTCAGCGGCGTCGTCGTGCTGGGGCTGGTGCTCTGGGCGTGGCTGACCTCAGGTCCGCTGCTGGGGCGGCTTAGCCATGAGCAGAGATGGCGGAATTTCTGGAGCTTCGCCGAGGATCTGCAGCCTCGTCCCGTCCGCCGGGAAGAGGGGTGGGAGGGAGTCCCGGCCTGGGCTGCTGATCTGATGAGCTCGGGTGGATGGGAGGCCCTGGGGAACACCTTCGCGATTTCTCTCATGGCCATCATCATCGCAGCCGTGGCGGTGTTGCCCATGCTGCTCCTATCCAGCAGGCGGCTGGCGGCGCGGGATAGCCTGGGGATCTTCGGGGGGCGGGGCAGTCGGGTTTATGATTGGAGCCTAGGTGCGATCGGGGCGGCTGTGCGCAGTGCCTATGTCCTGGCACGGGCCATTCCTGAATATCTGCTGGCGTTTCTTCTTCTTTCACTGCTCGGCCCGCAGGTCTGGCCGCTGATTCTCGCTCTGGCGATTCACAATTTCGGTATCCTCGGCCGCTTATGGGGAGAGGTGGTGGAGAATGCAGATCTCACGGCGGCTCGGCAGGCTAGGCTGGCCGGGGCTGGGCGGATCAGCGTGTTTTTCACAATTCTCCTGCCGGAGCTGTGTAATCGGCTGTTGGTTTTCTTTTTCTATCGCTGGGAGACCTGTGTGAAGGATGCCACTGTGCTGGGCATGCTCGGCCTGCTGACCCTAGGGAAACTTATCACACTGGCGAAGGGCTTTTTCTGGGATGAAATGCTCTTCTATGTTCTTCTGGCAGCCTCGCTGATCTGGATCGCTGACATTCTGACGGGCATTCTGCGTAGCCGCTTGCGGCAGGCGCAAGCTGGCCTTTAGTGGCGGGTAAAATAGCTCACTGCACCCGAACATGTCTCGCCCCTTTATCGTCGGAACCGCCGGTCACATTGACCACGGAAAAAGCTCGCTCATTCAAGCTTTATCAGGCGTGAATCCAGATCGCCTCCCCGAGGAGAAGAAACGTGGGATGACCATCGAGCTGGGCTTTGCTCAGCTCTCTCTCGAACACGACGGAGAAGACTTCCATCTCGGTCTGATCGATGTGCCGGGGCACTCCGATTTTGTCAAAAATATGGTGGCCGGAGTGAGCGCTCTGGACCTCGCCCTCTTCGTGGTAGCAGCGGACGATGGCTGGATGCCGCAGACAGAGGAGCACTATCAGATCCTCACCTATCTGGGCATTCAACGCGCCGTCGTAGCGCTTACGAAGATCGACATCGCCGAGGATCCTGAATTAGCCGTTGATGATGTCCGTGAAAATCTGGCGGGCGGCCCCTGGGAGGAGATTCCGATTCTGCCGGTGTCATCTCATACAGGGGAGGGGCTGGACGAGCTGCGAGCGGTCGTCTGTCAGCAGCTACGTCAGGTGCCGGAACGGCGCGACCTAGGTAAGCCGCGTCTCTCTGTGGATCGGGCCTTTTCGATCAAAGGCGCGGGGACTGTCGTCACCGGGACCTTGATCAACGGTTCGATCGAAACCGGTCAGAAGTTGATCGTGCAGCCGAGAGGGTTAGAGGCCCAGGTCCGCAGTATACAAGCCCACGGCAGTCAGCAGGAAAGTCTTGGCCCTGGGAATCGTTGTGCCTTGAACTTGAACCAGGTTTCTGTGCGGGATGGGAAGCAGAATTTGCGCGATGGAGTCGGGCGCGGCGACATTATTACCGCGTCAGACGAAGCTGAGGGAGCACTCGTGATCGATGTGCTGCTGCGAAAGAGCTCCCGAGCCATTCGTGGAATCAAACAATCGGCGAATCCTCTCAAGACAGGGCGCGAGGTCATGTTTCACCACGGTAGCTCCGGACAGCCTGCCAGACTCCATCTGCGCGGAGTCCGCCGCCTGCAGCCTGGAGGTGAAGTCCTCGCTGAGCTGCGTTTCTCAGAACCTGTTTCCGTCTGGAGCGGAGACCACTTTGTCCTTCGAGATGCGTCACTCGGCTCCACTCTAGCCGGTGGAGTGGTGCTGGATCCGGATGCGAACCGCCGAGCTTTCCGAAAAGCGTTTCAGGAGCGATATCTGGAGGCGCGTGCTGCTGCACCGCGCGATCTCTTCGTGATGCTGCAAACACAGATGGAGCGGGATCTGGCCATTCGTCAGTCGCAACTACTGCAGAAGGCTCCTTTCTCAGCTGCTGAGATCGAGAAAGCCGTTCAGGCTCTCGGTGAAAAGGGGCAACTCACGAGGGTGGGGGACTGGGTCTTCTGGAAACTCTGGTGGGATGAGAAGTCAACGGAGGCAGGTGCACTCGTCTGCTCTCATCATGAACGGCATCCTGATGAACTAGGGCTTCCGCTCAAAAAGTTGCGTGAGCTCATGACGAAGAAATTGCCTAGCGAAAAGTTCTTTGATCTGCTGCTGCAAGGGCTGCTCGCTTCGCATTTTGCCAAGGCCGGTCCAGCCATTCGACACGCAGACCACACGCCGCAGCTGCCGGAGGCACTGCAGCGCGCAGGGAGGAAGGTCCAGGACCGAGTGGAGTCAGATCTGATCAATCCACCCAATAAAAAAAATACGGCGACAAATGCGGAGGAGGAGAAGGCCCTTCGTTTTCTCGTGAATAGCGGAATCGTTATTGACCTCGACGCTAAGACGGTGATTTCACTAGCAGGGTATCAGGCCATTCGTGAGCAGATTTTGTCCTATCTGGCCCAGCACAAGGAGGCGACGGCTAGCGACTTGCGAAAGGAGACCGGAACCAGCCGTCGCATTCTTATGCCTCTGCTGGAGCGTCTTGATGAATTCGGAGACACGAAGCGAGTGGGTGACCTCCGGCGATTGGCCTAGTGTGTATGCGGAAGTCGTCCATCCGGATGCGGGTGATTATAGCAGGCCGTGTCAGAAGCAAAGCCGGGGAGGTAGGAATTTATTCCTACAAGCGGAAGCCCCGGGCGCCCTATTTGAGCATTTACATCGACGCACTGGTGTAGCGCCTCCCTCCACTGCTGAATTTGTTCAGGATTCGGCAAGGAAACGCCCGTAATCACGCACTGGCTAGCCCACCGTTCCTCTCGTAATTTGTCCATACGATGATTCAGAAGCCCATCTCCATCACGTTTGATCACCGCGTAGCATTCACTCACGAGGCCTTCGCTACCAGCAATCATACCCTGCGGGATTTGATCGCCGATGCTGCAGGCTTGGGTAAAAAGTCAAAAGTGCTCGTTCTGCTCGATGCCGGGGTGGCTTCCACGAATCCGAAGCTCCTGCACGATATTCAGAGCTACTTCGGCAGTCATGATGACACTCTGGATCTGGTAGCCGAGCCATTGCTGCTCCCAGGCGGGGAGTCCTGTAAGAACGATTGGCCACTCGTGGAGAAAATCTGGCAGGCCGTTGAGTTTCACAAGATTTGCCGTCATTCCTTTGTAGTAGCCATTGGTGGCGGGGCATTCATCGACCTCGCGGGCTTTGCTGCTGCGACCGCTCACCGAGGAGTGCGCCTTATCCGTATGCCCACGACGACGCTCTGCCAGGGAGATGGAGGAGTCGGGGTGAAAACAGCCGTCAATTACTTCAACAAAAAGAACTGGGTGGGGACCTTTACGGTGCCGTTTGCCATCGTCAATGATCTGACGTTTCTGCGCAGCCTGCCGGAGCGTGCCTGCCGGGACGGGATCATCGAGGCCATCAAGGTTGCACTCATTCGCGATGCCGAGTTTTTCTATTATCTGGAAGAGCACGCCTACCAGCTCCGGGATCTGGAGACGAAACCTCTCGAAAATACCATCCGACGGAGTGCTGAGAACCACATGGAGCACATCGCTACGAGTGGTGATCCGTTCGAATATGGATCGGCACGACCGCTCGACTTCGGTCACTGGGTAGCGCACAAGCTGGAAACGATCTCCGACTTTGCGGTGACCCATGGTGAGGCTGTCGCGATCGGTATGGCGATCGATATCGAATACTCGGTGCAGATCGGTCTGTTAGCCCGCGAGACAGCCGACCAGATCCTCGAGCTGATCGAGACAGTTGGTTTTGCCACTTGGTCGCCCTTTCTGGAGGAGGAGGACCATGGGAAACCGGTTGTCCTGGCTGGATTGGAGGAATTTCGTGAGCACTTGGGAGGCGAGCTTACCATCACCCTTGTGCCTAAAATCGGCACAAAAGTTGAGGTGCACGAAATCGACGAGGCAAAAATGCTTGTGGCTCTCAACACTGTGAAGAAGCGCGGGAAGGTCCTCGCGATCGGGTGAGGGTGTGCGACTTGTATTTATTGGGCAGCCGCCGCATCAATCAATGGGTTGCCGCTGCTTGTGGCGGCACTGTTCTGCTCAACCACCTGATTCAGTGGGTTTCCGCCTGAATCGATCAACCGAACGGAGAGAAAAACGAGAAGGGCATCTTTTTTAGAATCATAGACCGTGGAGCGAAACGCTCGGCCAATACCTGGCAGGTCTCCGACGAAAGGGATTTTGTCTTCGATTTTCGACACCGACTGTCCATGCAGGCCACCAATAAGGATGGTCTGTCCATCCCAAACAGAGACGCTTGTTGTCTCTTTAACCGCCTCGAAGACCGGCATGAGAATGCGGTTTTCGGTGATCGTGACGGGTTGAAAATTGGAGAAGTTCCCTAAACTGGTTATCGGGGTGCCATAATTAATGAATCCGACGAATTCGGAGAAGTCCAGCAGGACCCTTACATTGACGGTTCGATTATCAGCGGCAATGATCGGCTCGATTTCGATGAGTTGACCGAGATTCCTAGTCTCGAAAGCGGTCGGGGTGGCAGGGGTTGCTGGGAAAAGACCAGTGTCCAATTCTCCGATGAGTAGAGTTTCCTGCAGGCCGAAATCGAAGCCAATCACGTTGTTTAGCTGGTTCGGTATCTCCGGTGGGTCATACTCAGAAGGATAAATGAATTCCCGCACGTTCCTGATCGAAGCGCGCTCTCCTGAACTCACCACCACCTTTGACTGGTAAAGCACATCGGTGCTCTTCATCTGATTCAGCGCCCGGAGCGTCGCTGAAAACTGAGGATCCGTGAACACACCTGCGATCCCGAAAACACCTGGGGGGCGGGAAGTGCCGGCAAGCGTCGGCGCAGCGCGAACGAGCACGTCCTCAATACTCTGCACATTTGAAACATTGCTGAATCTCAGGCCGGCGGTCACCGGAGAGCCGATCGGCTGGCCGCTTGGCCCGCGAATGGGTAGAGAGTCAGCACTGCCGAAGTTGTTGCCGTTGCCGACCGTGCCGCCGCCCGCAAAAACTCTGGGCGCGTCCCCGAGATTAAACTGCCCCAATGTCCAGTCAATGCCTCTGGACTCCAGATCCGCCTCATCGATTCGCATGAGCCGCACTCCGACTTCGACCAACTTATTTCCCGACTCGATCGCTGCTCTTACTAAATTCGCGACTAGGTCCAACTGATCGGGGGTGTTACGAACGATCAATTTGTTGGTCGCCGCCGAGTATTGAGCGAACGCATCACCCTGGAAGGAAACACCAGAATTTTCCAGGTAGCTCTGAGCTGTCACCCGCTCAAAGGTAGTGCCCCCGGCATCGCTAGGAGCTTCGAAAGGGTTATTCGCGACCGTGGCACTCGCTCCGGCGGTCGTGTTTGTCAGGAAATTCGGAGGGACGATGAAATTGCGGGTTTCGAGGATTTCGTCCTGTGGAGAAGAAGCCGGGACAAAGCGGATGGCGAATTCATCCACCTCATAGCGAGCGCCAGCGATTTCTGCCGTGTATTTGAGCACGGCTTCCAATGGTGTGTTCGAGAGAGAGAGGGTGATGGGTTGAGTGCCGAAGGCGGCATCTCCTTTTCCATCGATCAGAAACGAAATACCTCTCAGGGCAGGGTTCGTCTCTAGTTGGTCCAGCTCCCGCGTCTTCATGCTAAGGAATTCCAGGGCTTCCTGAAGCGGGACTGTTGAGAACTCAATCCGTGGGAGAATCATACTCCCCAATTTGTTCCTGATCCGTGCGGATCCGGCTTCGGCGACTTCACCGATATTGCGACCTGCCTCCCGTGCGATGTCCAGCTGGGGGACAGGAGTCTCCCAGCTTTCGGCGATCTCCCGCAGCATTTTGCTCCGGGTATGATCTCTCGCTGCATCGTAGTAGTCCATCCGGTGCCTCTCGACCTGCTCCATCCCGCGGCGCGCTGCCTCGTTGTAGGGATCAACCGCCAGCACTCGGTTGAAGGCTCGCTCTGCGCGATCATAGTCACCGATTTCGATGTAGCCCCGACCGATCAGTAGCCCGTCCGACACCTTCTGTTTTCGTGCCTCATGCTGAGGCGATCGAGCGAAGTTGTAGCGTTTGTCGCGGGCTTTCAGGTCTGCCAGCATTTTGCGCGTAGTCGGAGGCACCACGGCGACTGGTAAACCCGAGTCCCGAGCGTCTTTGAGCAGCCGATCCAGCACCTTTTCAGCATCGTCCCAGTAGGCGTCATCGATGAGACCCTGCGTGTAGGATTCGGTAGCCCGGGCGTAGCGCTGGAAGAACACGGAGCGCATGGAGGAAAGGGCGGGCGCATCCGGGAGCGTCTGGAAAGCCAGGCGGAACTGCTCAACAGCCTCGCCAAAGGATTCATTTGAGAGACTCTGTGAACCCGCTGTGAACAGCTTCTGCGCGGCCTCCACTTGGGCCTGTCGTTTCTGGACTTCCTGGGCGGCTATGTCCGCGACCGACTGAGCGGTGACGGTAGGCACGCCGACTTTCTGGGCACAAAAGACCATCAGACATAAAAATGTCCATTTCGTAACTCGGTGAAAGAAGGCCGATGATGCTGAAGAGTGTTCTACCAAAACGACTTGCCCGGTAAGGGGATACCCGTCTATTTAGCACCTCAACGAGTGGAAAGGCAAGTGCTTGTTTATAGTGGGTAGAGGGCAACTGAGGCTTTAATCACGGGAGCCAGGGATCAGATCGAAGGTTTTCCGCTCTCCTGCCCGCTCGACGGAGATCGTCGTTTTCTCACCCACTTTCAGGCTGGCCAAAGCATCTGTGTAATCGTAGATGTTGAGAATCTCCTGACCGGAGAGTCCGACGATGACATCGCCCGCTTTGACACCAGCCTTGTCCGCCGGGCCTTCACCGGTGACACCGCTGAGTTTTACCCCCTCCACATCACCCTGGCTGTAGTCGGGGATGGTGCCCAGATACACGCGGAACCCTCGTGAATTCTGGTTCTTGGGCGGGGCTACACTGGAGTATTTCGGCTTTTCGGCCGATGTTGCCAGGCGCTGGGTCATCAGCAGCATGAATTTTGTGATATCCTCTATTCCCTCCCAGTTGAGCTTATCTACCGTGTCACGCGGCGTGTGGTAGTCTGAGTGGGCTCCTGTGAATGCACTCAAAATCGGCACCTCACGCAGGTAAAAGTGCATAGCATCAGTCGGCAGATAAGCATCCTTCGAGATGGTGATCGGCAAGCCTACCGGCACATTGCTCCGCTCGATCAGCCGCTCCCAGTCAGGGCTGGAGCCTACGCCCTGAATGACGACATTCCCATCGAGTCGGCCGATCATGTCCATATTCAGATAGCTCGATAGCAGCAGGCCAAGAGGGGCGTCTTCCTGGCCGAGAGTGTTTTTAGCAAGGTCCCTCACAAAATAGCTCGATCCCAGCAGGCCAAGCTCTTCACCGGACCATGCCGCGAAAACAATGTCCCTCTCCAGTTTCAGATCTCCGGCTTTCTTTTTGGCCGCCAGTTGCTCCGCAATTTCAAACAGGGCTGCTGTGCCTGAGGCATTGTCATCGGCGCCCCAGTGGATCTGATTCTTCTCTTCATCCGTCGCGAGAGAGCCGCTACCTGCCACCTTGCCCAGGTGATCGATGTGGGCACCGATCATGACAGCTGGCGCTGGATGAGGGCCTTCCTGCTCAGCGGAAAGGATGCCGATGACATTGCGACCGATTTGTTTTTGCTGGTCGACGTCGATCTCTGCTGACATGGTGACTCCGGCGATTTCGAAGCCTTCCTTCATTTCGCCTCCATCGAGCGACTTTTGAAGCTCCGCGAGGGACTTGCCCGTTCCCTGTAGCAGCCTTTCGGCAAAGTCATCGGTAACGGTGATGGCGGGAATGCCTGAGTCAGCGAGCGATGCATCAAAGCGCATCGGCACGAGCTGGTCGTTCACCTTTGAGCTCGGGCCGCTGACGAAGATGATCCCGCGTGCGCCCTTCTTACGAGCAAGAGCTGCCTTTTGCCGGAGGCGTCCGTAGCGGCGCATCTTCAGCTGTTCCTCAGTCGGGAGGTCTTCCGGGACGTAGCGAAAAACCATCACCCATTTGTCAGTCACATCGAGATGGAAGTAGCTGCTGTAGCTGGTGCCACCTTTTCCATCAGGGATTTCCATCCCGTAACCGGCAAAAACGACAGGGGCCTCATCGACTGTGCCTGTTTCTGAAAACGAAATGGGCTGCCAGTCCTCTTTCACGGTGGGATTTACCGAGTAGTTTCCTGCTTTCACGGTCACCTCATTGTCCTCACCGACGGCAACTCCGGCGGTGAATTCAAAGGATTGGAAGTAGGAGCCATCATCGCCGCCGGGCTTCAGTCCATAGCGCGCAAATAATTCGGCAGCATAGGCGGTCGCTTTCTGCTCCCCGACGGTTCCTGTCAGTCGACCTTCCAGCTCTTCTGAGGCCAGATACTCCACGTGCTTCGTGATATCAGGGATGGTGACAGCTTCTACCGTAGCTGTGCTGGCAGCCTGCTCACGGGCTTTCACCTCGTGGGCAGCCTCCGTGACAGCAGGTGCTGCTGCTGCCGCTGCTGATGCCGATACGGCGGCCAGGGCGGCCTCATGATCCCAGTTCGCCAGGAAGATCTGGCTTTTCTTGTCAGAGGTGCGGTTTGACGTCCAGCTGAGCTGCGTGCCATCAGGCGAGAAAACGGGGAGACCGTCGAAACCTGCGGTGTTGGTGACGCGCACAGGTTCGCCATTCCCAGCAGCACCAACGATGTAGAGCTCGAAGTTGTCGAAACCGTGTTTGTTCGTCGCAAAGATCAGGTATTCATCGGACGGATGAAAAAATGGAGCCCAGGACATCGCGCCGATATTTGTAACCTGCTTCTGGTCAGAGCCATCTGCATTCATGGTGAATATCTCCGCCGAAAGCCCCTTAGCATCGAACCGCCGCCAGCAGATTTTTGAGCCCGTAGCGTTGAAGAAAGGGCCCCCATCATAGCCGTCGACATCGGTCAGCTGCTCCACACCTGAGCCATCGGCACGGGCACGATAGATCTCCATGGGGAATTTCTTGTCCAGCTTGAACCGCTTCTGATCGACGGTGCTCAGGGAGCCGTCGTAGGCTTGACGGTTGGAGGCGAATACGATCCATTCGCCATCGGGTGAGTATGCGCCCTCGGCATCATAGCCGATGGTATCCGTCAGTTTTTCGTAGGTCTCCGTATTCAGGTTATAGGCATACATCTCGAACTCCTCGTCATAGTCCCAGCTGTATGTCCG
>JAHDFZ010000060.1:9708-16649 GCA_020627905.1 Verrucomicrobiota bacterium | reverse complement strand
CGCCTGCTGGATGACGCGGACAGCCCCCAGGAAGTTGAGCTCCCACTCCGTGCGGAAGTCGTCCTCTGACAGCCGATTGAAGGGCTTCAGGGTGATCGAACCAGGGCAGTAAACAAGACCGTCCACCACCTCAGGCACAGCCAGCTCCGCTGTGCTGTCGGTCGCGTCGAATTCCTGCCAATCAGCGCTCAGCGGAAGGGAGTTTCCTCGCTCGCGCGAGGCGAGGGAGAGTTCGGTATCCCCCTCGCTCAGAAGAGAAACGAGAGATTCACTGATTCCAGAATTACCACCAATAATGAGACAAGTTTTAGACATCAAGGTAGCTACGGCTCAGCGTCGTCCCTAGATGCTCCACTACCGTCTTTACAAGCCGGTCAGCTCGAAGTCGAAGAAGGCCTTTGGGTTGGCGAGCCGAATTTTCTTAGCAGCTTCGGAAGAAACCCCTGACCCAGCCAGCCCGACGACAACAAGCTCAGGAAGGTCTACAATGGGCGCGAGGTCACGAATGAGGGGACACTTCGCCAGGCTCAGCTGCGTTAACTCGGGGAGCTGACTGAGTTCACTGATATCCTGCAGCTGATCACACCCCGTGAGCGTCACCTCCCGCAGCTCCGGAGCTGCGGCGATCCCCGCTACTGTCGTTAATTGAGGACAGAAAACCACGCCTAGATACTCGGTCAGCCCCGAAGGAATTCCCTCCAGTGATTTCAGCTCCAGACAGGCCTCGATATGAAGTCCACGCAGACTGGCGAGGCCGCTAAGGGCTTTGAGATCCTTGAGATCCTCATGCCCACCCATGCGGAGAGCGCTGAGGGAGGAGAGAGAAGCTAAGTCGTCCCACTGCTGGAAAAGAAAGTTCCGCAGGTCCAGCACAATGAGCTGCTGAAGACTGCTCAGGCCCGTCAACTCAGTGAGCGCCTCGACATTGCTCACGTCCAGATCAGTGAGCTGGGGAAACTGAGATAAATCAGGCAGTTCGGCGAGATTCTGGCAGTTGTCGACCGTCAGCTGTCGCAGAGCCGGAGCGCCTTCGATGGTAAGAGAGGTCAGGCTCTGGCAGCGACTGGCGTAAAGATTGTTCAACAAGGGGGTATTCACCAGCTGGAGCGATTTCACGGAGGCAGAGCCACTGAAGTCGACTGTTTCCAGGACAGGAAAATCCGCCAGGGTTACGGTCTCAGGAAGACTCGCTCCGTCTGTAATGATGATTTCGCGGAGACTTTTGACAGCGGAGAGTGCAGAGAGATCGGAGAGCTTCGGGCAATCGATCATCACGAGCGACTCCAGCTGCGTAAACGCCTCGATTCCTGCCAGCGAGGTGAGTTCGTTCGCTCCCGTCAGGTCGAGGATGACTGGTTGATGACGCAGTGTCAGAGCATCAGCAAATCCTCGCAAGTCGGTCAGGGCTGATGAGGAGCTGCCGATGATCTTTCCCCCTTCCCCGTTATCGTGGATGGAGATTTCATAAACCGTCTCCAGAGAATCGATTTTCTCCTGCAGGGCAGCGCGCTTCTGCGCCTGCGTGACGATACCGAGGACACCGACCAGCACCACGACAGCGGTGAGCATGGGGATCCACTTCTTCATCGTCCGGTAAAATCTGAGAGCTCTAGGTCAGAAACTAAGGAACAATCGTTTTAGAGAGGATCGCCCCGACGACTGACTCCGGACTGACCTGCTCTGCCTCAGCCTCATAACTGAGGAGGATGCGGTGACGGAGAATGTCACAAGCGAGACTTTTGACATCCTCGGGCACGACGTAAGAGCGCCCCTCCAGGAAGGCTACTGCCTTCGCCGCCTGCGCGAGGTTAATCGTCCCCCGCGGAGAAGCTCCTGCCCGAATCATCGCGCCGAGCCTCTTGTCCAGCTCGCCTGCATTCCGCGTGTTGTGGATGATGCGCACGATGTAGTCCTTGATCGACGAATCGAGATATACCGCATCGACGATCTGGCGGGCCCGTAGCACAGACTCACACTCAACGACGGGAGAGGTATCCACTTTGGCAGAAGACGACGCCATGCGGTCAAGGATCAGACGCTCCTCTTCCGCTGAGGGGTAATCGACCATCACCTTGAACAAAAATCGGTCCAACTGGGCTTCCGGCAGCGTGTAAGTTCCCTCCTGATCAATGGGGTTCTGCGTTGCGAGGACGAGGAACGGGTTGGGCAGCGGATAGGTCGTCTCACCGACGGTGACCTGCTTCTCCTGCATCGCCTCCAGAAGGGCGCTCTGCACTTTTGCCGGGGCACGGTTGATCTCGTCAGCAAGAATGACGTTGGCAAAGATAGGGCCGAGCTTCGGCGTGAACTCAGTGGTTTTCGGGTTAAAAATCAGCGTCCCGACGAGGTCTGCGGGCAGCAGGTCAGGAGTAAACTGAATGCGCTGGAATGAGCCCTGGATCGCACCGGCCAGAGCGTTGACCGTCAGCGTCTTAGCGAGACCCGGCACCCCCTCCAGCAGGACATGTCCATTGGTCAAAAGGCCGATGAGAAGACGATTGACCAGCTCCTGCTGTCCAACGACGACCTCCGCCATCTCCTGCTGCACGGCCCGCACCCAATGGAGCTCTCCGGCGATGAGCGAACTCAGCTCCTCATGCGAAACCGTCTGCGGCGTGGCTGTGCTTTCCGTAACTTCCATAAAATATCGTGGTCACTGAAAGCGCTACCGGCGACCGCTGCAAGCCTTTCCTGAGCAGGGAGTGAGAACGCTTTCTCTGGCGGTAAAAGCGACGCACTGGACGGAATTGCTCTCTGAAAAACGGGGCGAATGCTACTGGTCGATCCCCTCGGACTCGAGGATCGGGTCGATGACCGCCTGCAGCTCCTCGATCAGGCGCGGATCCATGTAGGGAAATCGGTCCTCGACCGCCAGCACCAGTAGCTCGCAGGAGCGCAAATCCTGGCGGAACTCTGCTCTCAGCCGCTCGCGATGCTTTTCCTCCATCACGAGAATGAGATCTGCCCATCGGACGTCAGCGAGAGTTACCCGTCGCCGAGCCTGTCGGCTCGTCCCCGCAGAGCGAGCATTGATGAGCGGATGTCTGGCATACAGTGTCTCCGCCGTGCGGCTGCGCCATTTGTTGAGCGAGCAGACAAAAAGGATGTTGAAGGGAGCTTCGGTCAAAGGTGGGGAAGAGCGAGGTCGTTCGTTACCGGTAGCCCGATCTACCCCCGTTCGCAATCCAAACGAGCGAGTTCGGCGCAGACTTTGGGAGCGTTTTTCACGCCCAGCAGGGTCGTGCTGAGTCCCGTCGTATAGATCATCAGCTCATAGAGTCCCAAACGCTTCATCAGCCAGTTTTGGCGATACCCATAGTCGGTTGCTACTCGAAAATGGATGCGTCGCGTTTCAGAAGACATGCCGTGCTCGCGATCCACGATGATGAAATCCCCCTCAACATGAAGTCGATTGCCTTCGGCGATTCGGGTAGCCCGGAAATGGCCAAAGATGAGGTATCCCAATAGACCAATGAGAAAAGAACCTCCGACAACGAGCCCAGGAACTAGCCAGACGATTCCACCGTTTTCAAAGCCTTCGATAATAGGACCAATCGCCATCATGAGCCCAAATCCGCCAAAGAACCCCACGTAGCCAAGCAGGCTGGACGCGCGAAGATAGCGGCGGACCATTGGGCGGTCGATGTTGAATTCGTTAGTGCCTGGATCGTGTTGAGAGGTGTCCTTCATTCTGGATTCGGTTTTATGAACTATGCTACCTTACCGACTCGGTTTGAGAAGGCACACTGCAATCAGTCCCCTTTTTTGTAGCGCTCTGATCGAACGCGTTGGTGCCCCACCCGTCCAGAGCTTCAAACACTCATCAAACCCGAATGTGCGAGGAAGTTGTTACTTGCCCACAACACGGCACCCAGAAAAACGCCAAGCAAGAGTAGGCCTTTTTCATGCTTCACGAATAGGTAGCCGGACGAAACAGATAACACTATGCCGCCTAAGATGAGCAACCCATGAAACGGGCCATTAAATTCCCACGTGACGCTGATTCCTAACGTCATGCTGAACGGAAACAGGAGCGAAACTGCGGATGCATCGCTGAGCAAAGAGAGAATGCTTCTGTCACTATCTGGATAATGCACAGAGTATAGAGATGTCGGCTAGGAAGGTGAGAGCTAGCTTTGACTTGATTCCCATGGGCTGAAAGGGTTTGGAGAAGTAGTGTGCCGCCAACGAATCCAGATGGGCAGACTCTCATCGGATTTGGAGTTAAGCAACTGCATCTAGGGGCTGCGCGGACACCGGTGACAAATGGTCTTAGCAAAAGGTCAGCGCACAGGGCTTTCGTGCCGGGAATAAATTCCCGCCTCCCCAGCTCGCATCGTATCCGATGGGGAGCAGCGAATTCATTCGCGGACGACATCTGGTTCGAGCCACTGGACTTGAGCACAATCAAAGGTCGAATCTCCGCGCACGTAAACAGCCACTGTGACTACGGGATAGATCGATTCTTCCAAGCTTTAATTTGCTGGCACAGCTTTTGATGGAAGTCACTGCTCTCATTGTGCTCAACAACGACCTGATCTTTTATAGGTCCAGAGTAGTGATAGGTCATCGTGAATCCACGTCCGTCAAGACTGCCATACCATCGCTCTACAGGCCCGGGAAAGCTGTCATCATGCACGGGTGTTGACACTGGTCGCGAACACCCGGCGCAGGCGAAAGTCTCATCAAACGGCATCGTGAAAGAAATCCAGCGGGGCGGCGACTCGGGAAACTCTGGCCCAGGCATTTCAAGCCACTCCCTCTGGGAAACCCACTCAATCATGTAGAAAATTTGCGTCTACTAAAACGGAATCAGAAAATACTCGAAAGCTCCGAGCACCGTCCCCACTTCACCTTCGTGGCAGCGCATGCAATCCTCAGACGCAAAGATCGGGGCTGCCACGCGCGGAGTCTCTGACCATATGCCATCCTGAAAGGTAAGGTCAGGAGGAAGTTCGATCGATTCTATAGAACCTCCCGAAAAAGCACTGAGTTTAAGCGATTCTTCAGGAGTCAGAGGCCTTGAGCTCGCGGCTGCCAGATCCGTCTTCTTCGGTGGGCGAGATTGGTGAAATAAGCGCTCTCCATACTCGCTAGACAATCCTATCAGGCGAATATGGAAGACCTCGTATTCCTTTTGATCATAGATGACGGACCATTCGTTCCAGAGATCAGCTCGGCGAAAACGGGAGACCCCAAATCCCTTTTCCTCTACGAATGAATTTATCGCTTTCGTATGAGCTTCTTCGAACGGGGTTCCCCGTTTTATCCCTTCGTAATGGCCAACGGAATAGAGAATAATCGGCTTGAGCAGCGGAGCGAGCAAGACAACCAGCAAAACGACGAGGCAGAGGACTGTGATTTTGAGAGCTCTCTTTCGTTTCGGTTTCATTGATTCCAGTTCTAGCGGCTCGATGAATCTAGGTAAAGGCTGTTCTGCAGGGAAGCCTCAGGAGTCTCTACAGGTAAGCGCACAGGGCTTTCGGCACGGGAATGAATTCCCGCCTCCCCAGTTCGCATCGTATCCGCTGGGGAGCAGCGAATTCATTCGCGGACAACATGTGGTCGGGGTCGCGAGGCTTGAGCATAAGCAGGGTCAGGAGACCCTGCCTCCGCAACTAGTCAATCATCCCCTACCCCATCCAGAAACGCCGCCACCGGCTCCATCAACTTGGGATGCAGCGGCAGGCTCGGATCGAAATAGGAAGGCAACTGCACGGGCAGCGGCCCTCTGGCCTCTTTCAAAACATGGTTCATCCCCTCGATAATCATGGCGTCCTGCCCATCCAGAACAGCCGACAGCAACTCCGCATCCTCGACGCCCACCTGGAGATCTGTGGTCCCCTGCACAATCAATCTGGCACATGTGACCTTCGCCAGTTCTTCTGCCGGGTCGATCGGAAACCAGGAAATCAAGTATGGCTGCACACTGGAACGGAAAAGCGCTGTCAGGCTTTTGGGGATCTTGGTAACGGTCTTCCCCGACTCCAGCTCCGTGATGATCTCATCCGCGCGCTGATACAAACGCGCCGGCAACTTCGGCTCCAACTGCTCGCGCAGCACAACACCTGCAGGCCTACCTGCACCCGCTAGCAGAATAAGCCCATCCACCCACGTCGATTTCTGCGCTGCCAAGGTTGCGACCAAGGCACCCTCACTATGTCCGAGTAGGAAGACTTCCCCCTCGCCCCGCTCCTTCAGAAAATGCAGCCACGCGCATGCATCATCGACGTAGGTCTGAAATCGCAGATCGCTCTCCTTGATGGCTGCACTGGCGCTGGCCGCCACGCCCCGCTTGTCGACACGCAGCGTATGGTAGCCAGCTTTATTCAGCGCTTCCGAGAGATATTTGAGGCTGTTATTTTTACCGATCGCCCCCACCGAATTGCCATCCCGATCGGTCGGGCCTGATCCACTGAGCAGGAACACCGTGCCTTTTGCCTCTGTTTCAGCCTCGACCAAAGCGCCACGCAGATCTGCCCCATCGACAGAAATCGTCAACTCTTCGGCAAGCCCAACGCTCGACAAGGCGAACCAGACAAGGAGCCACAGCGCCGATTCCCTGCGCCTGGTCATGCAGTGGCCTGTGCAGCTTCAGCCTGCCGACGCTTATACCGAGCCGAGTAGCTGAGGAAAAACCAGACAGCTACCACGTTTGACAAGAGCACAGCAATCGTCACCACGATCCCGAATGGCCCGATGAGGCTGAGGGGAAGGAAGAACCCCAATCCTCCGGCGAGGATCAACGGAAAACCGGTCATGGCGAAAATCATTCCACCGACTTCATTCAGGTGATACCACGCCTCCTCTGAGGCAAAAGCCTGCGGCGTTCGCATCCCGTAAACGCTATTCATGGGGATTTTAGCAAGGGAAAGTGGAATGCAGAAACCAAAGATGAGGAGGCCAGACAGGAGGAAGGTGATGCTGAGGGTGATCATTCG
>JAHDFZ010000060.1:4569-9698 GCA_020627905.1 Verrucomicrobiota bacterium | reverse complement strand
ATGCCGACAACAAGACATTTCCGCAGCTCCTCTATCGCGAGCCCCCTAACCGATGCTCGACAATCGCTCTCAAAATAGCATCCTGACAATCCTGATCAGGTCGTCGCCCCGCAAAAGGAGAGCTTGACCCGATACTCATTGGATGAGAATACCGGATTTTCTCGGCCAACTCATCGAGGTAGGCTCTACCCGCTGAATGGTATTCGTCGGCCTCCTGCGCATTGAGCTGAATCTGCCAGGAATAGCCGAAGACAGATGCCTCACAGTTGACGTCGAAGAAGAGTCGGCTCTCTTCTTCTAACAGAAACCAAGCAGATTTCCTTTTGTCGATGACTTTCATGGGCAGGATGACAAAAGAAGTCGAGCAGTTTATTCTTTGAGACTTGCCTTGGGAAGGTTTCCTGTCGCACTCTCTCCCAGCGAATGAGCCGCCAATCGCGCACTCCAGTCACCATCAGGAGTCATGCCGATGTCAGCGATAAACGTGCGGAACACCTCGATCGCTTCAAACGGGCCTTGCCGCATTTCGTTTGGACCTTCGATGGTGTCACAGAGAAAGCAGATCGAAAAACGGTGCTTTCTACCTAACTGATCGACGGTCTCTAACGTGTGGTGGGGCGCATGACCGCAAGCTCTGATAAATCCAGAACGAGTTCTTGAGCGAACATCGATCTTTCGCAAAGCTGCGAGAAGTTCTGCCCGCTGCTTGTCAGTGACTTCCAGCCGGTCGTAGATGATGGTCTCATTCAGGTCAATCCCTGAGGCTACACCAACAGCGTCCCAGCCATTACTATGCTCTTCCACAAAAACGCCCTCAGCACTCTCAATTCGGGCAATCAGAGCCTGCTTCATGCGTGCCCCACTCCCTGACGCATCACGAAATAAATACTCAAGAACTCCCCCAATCACAACGATTGTCAGCACCGCTACAAAGACAAAAAAAAAGAAAACCCGGATCATCAATAACCTACGGTAGCTGAAGCCTCACCCACCCACGAGAAGAAAAGCAATCTAGCTTCTGACTCAGCAGCATGCATCAGAACTTCCAGGGCTTGGCAACTACCTGAACGGCGTCCTCATAGACAATCATCCCTGGCCTCTGCGTCGTGAGCATCGACACCCGAAGATCTGCATCCTCCAGAATCGCTATGATGTCTCGAAACAACGAGATCCAAGTCTGAGACTCCTCATTATCCTTAAACCAGCAAACACAGTCGGACCATTTCTTGTCATCAAACGGAGGGCAAGGCATTCCATCGTTCAGCTTCTGGAAGATCTCCTCGACGTGCTCCTGCTGATAATCCGGCAATTTACCTGCCTCCATCGCGATCCGAAGACTACCTACCACACCCGTGCAGCGTGTGCGGCTGGGATGATCAGTCTGAACAATGAAGCGGATGAAACGCGCCATTTCATCAAAAGCCATAGGCTATGCCGACAAAAAAAGCCACCCGCTCTCGCAGGTGGCTTTTCTGCGGCTTCACCTCCGCCCGATCGGCAGATCGGACAAAGGCAAAGCACGGGAAGTATCGAAAACTTCTTAGGATACCTCGGAGATCGTCTTGCTGACGCGAGATACGATCTGGTAAGGGCAACCCTGTGAGTTTGGACGACGAT
Source organism: Verrucomicrobiota bacterium (assembly GCA_020627905.1). Taxonomy (GTDB): domain Bacteria; phylum Verrucomicrobiota; class Verrucomicrobiia; order Verrucomicrobiales; family DEV007; genus Arctic95D-9. The sequence continues at coordinate 8,081 of JAHDFZ010000060.1, read as the reverse complement.
CTTCGAGGTAACCCTTGTAGTCGTTGTTCACGAAGGAGTGAGGCACACGGATGGAAGCACCGCGGTCAGCAACACCGTAGCTGAAGGTGTCGATGGACTGTGTCTCGTGTGTTCCGGTCAGACGCATGTGGTTGTCCGGGCCGTAAGCAGCGATGTGCTCTGCGCAGTTCTTCTCGAACTGAGCCATGAGCTTCTCGAAGTATTCCTTACCACCGGTATCGCGGAGGTAATCGGTAGAGAAGTTACAGTGCATACCGGATCCGTTCCAGTCGCCTGTGTAAGGCTTACAGTGGTAGTTGACGGAAACACCATACTTTTCGCAGAGACGCTGGAGGATGTAGCGAGCTACCCAGATTTCGTCACATGCCTTGTAGGAACCTTTTCCGAAAACCTGGAATTCCCACTGCCCCTTGGCGACCTCACCGTTGATTCCCTCGTGGTTGATGCCTGCGTCGAGACAGATGTCGAGGTGCTCCTCAACGATTGCGCGAGCGATGTCGCCAACGTTCTCATAGCCTACACCGCAGTAGTATTCACCCTGTGGGTTTGGATAACCCTCAGAAGGCCAGCCGAGAGGCACTCCGTCCTGGTAGAGGAAGTATTCCTGCTCAAGACCGATCCAGAGACCCGGATCATCAGGGATGGTGGCGCGATGGTTGGAAATGTGTGGTGTGCCGTCTGGGTTCATGACCTCACACATGACGAGGAAGCCGTTGAGACGGGTGGAGTCAGGATAGAGAGCAACTGGCTTGAGCATGCAGTCTGAGCTGCCGCCTTCGGCCTGCAAAGTCGAGCTACCATCGAATCCCCACTCAGGAAGGTCCTCAAGCTTCAGAGATTCTGGATCTCCTTCGAGGATTTTTGTCTTACCGCGGATGTTCTGCACGGGCTCATATCCATCAAGCCAGAGGTATTCGAGTTTTAATTTAGCCATATGTATTAGGTTTTGTTTAAGAAGTGGTTTTATTTAGGGGATCCGCACCGTCGTGGCAAGCCCTTAAGTGAGAACATGTTGCGACGATGAAAGAACCGAGAACCAGCCTGAACCGGTCGACAGCGAAGGGAAGCACCTCCCGTGCCAATCTTTTAGAAATTCATACCTTTTCATCATTCTTCACCGGCATCGCAGCGGCAGGCTGCTACCGCCTGCGAAAACTCTTTGCTTTCGACTGGGCTGTGATGTCCGTTTCTGATCTCGGCAGCGCACCCTGTGCCTGCCCTCTCTGCAAATATGACTCTGGATGATCTCGGCTGGAATGATGAGCATGCGCGCGCCTTCGAGCGTGTTCGCAAGCCCGGATGGGTGCCGGGCCGTCTCATCCGCGACAACAAGATCACCTACGGAGCGCTCGTTGAGGAGGAGGACGGTCTCGCCGAATACGAAGTCATCATGTCGGGGAAGGTCTACCACGACGCCGAGACCGACGCCGAACTCCCGGCTGTCGGGGACTGGGTCGCACTGGAGATCGGCGAAGCGGATCTCGATCACGTGATCCGTGCGCGTCTACCCCGACAGACCTGTTTTTCGCGCAAAGCGCCCGGAAAAAGCACAGAAGAACAGGTGATCGCCGCCAATGTCGATACCGTCTGCGTCGTAACAGACGCCGGGCCGGATCTCAATCCGCGACGGATGGAGCGCTTCTTTACCCTCATCGGGAAAAGCCGGGCGCAGGCGGTGGTTTTGGTCAACAAATCCGATCTCTTCACGGCGGAGGAAAACGAAGCAGCGGCTCAGCTGATCCGTGAGCTTAGTCCTGATGCTCATGTGTTTGTGACCTCGGCCAAGGACGGAGCCAATGTCGAGGTCATCGAGTCCTTCCTCGAAAAAGGGCACTCCATCACCTTCGTCGGATCCAGCGGCGTAGGGAAATCCTCTCTGATCAATGCGCTGATGGGCGAAGAATGGCAGGAGGTCGGCGATGTGAATGAAGTAACGAGCAAAGGGCGTCACACGACGACAGCCCGGGAGTTGATCATTCTCGATCAGGGCGGCATCCTCATCGACAATCCCGGAATCCGCGAAGTCCACATGTGGACCGACGAGGAAACGCTGCGGGAGCAATTCGCCGACATCACAGCGCTGGCCGAACAATGCCGCTTCCGTGATTGCAAACATCGGACGGATGCCGGCTGCGCTATCCGGGCGGCTGTAGAGGACGGCACCCTCTCCGTCGAGCGCTACGAAAGCTTCCTGAAATTGGAGGAAGAAATCGAAGAGCTGAAGCGGCGCATGAAAAAGCGTAAAATGACCCTGGAGCGGAAATCAAAGCGCGATCACAAGATCAAAGCCCGCAATCTGGCCGATCGCGTCGACTATGAACGCGAGATCCGGCCAGATGCTGACCTCTACTGATTTCCTGATTAAGCAGCTGACTCCATCTCCGCCTGCTGCAAAGAGTGATCCATCATTGACGGAGCCTCTATGAGTAGGTCTGACTCATCCGCCAATTCGACGCTGTTAGCTCCTGAAGCGCTAGTGACTTCTGCTAAGTCCGTAAGCGGAGTCTCATCTTCCAGCATACCGCTTACGGCGCTGTCATCTGCACCATCTGTCAAAGCATCAGGCAATCCAGCCAGTGCTGACTCCTCGTAAACAAAGACAGCATCAGCGGCGATGCCCAACGATCCATCGGTGAAGATGACCTCGCTCTCACCATTCACCAGCACATCCCCCCCGGCGGCACCGTATGAGATGCCGTCAGAAAGAAGCTGCAGAGACTCGATTCCGGCCTCACTCATTGATCGTAGTTCTCCGTCATCTACGTCGCCATCGCCATCAGCATCCTGCCAGACCGAGAATAGCTCGAACGAATCATCGCGGTCATCGAGAGAGCCTGACCTGTTGGTGTCGAATACCTCGCGCAATGCTTCCATATCGGAGCTAGCACCACTTTCTACGAAGTCGGTAAAAACGAATTCAGACCGATCGTCGATTTCACCATTCTGGTTCTGATCGAAAATAAGCACTCCGTCGTCCGCGCCGACCCAGGCGAGAGATTCCGACTTTCCATCACCGGTGATATCAAAGGTGAACCCCTGTGCGGCAGGGACAAACTCAACGCCGTCACCGTCCAGATCGATCGCCACTGGCGCGACACTCGGGTCGAATGGTTTCGCATCCTGATCATCGACTACGCCGTCCCCATCCTGGTCACAGGGACGAGCGATGGCCTCATCACCGAAGATAAAAACCTTACCGTCGGGCGCATCCGACTGGTTATCAGGGCCGAGAAAAATACGGAGGGATGAAATTTCCGCCCCAACGGGTGCGATAGCATCAATGGCCCAGACCTGAAATCGTGCCCCCTGAAAGAGCCCATCAGATACGTCCAAATCAAATTCTGACTCAAGATAAGTGCCCTCATCCGAGGAAAGTTGGCCCAGGAGGGATCCATCCGCCGCGAACGCTTCAATGAAAAACTCATTATTGCCTGCCTTCTCGTAGAAAGCTAAGAACACTCCTCGGTCAACCCGGATCGGTTCGTTGTATCCCAGTGTGATGAACGCATCAC
>JAHDFZ010000060.1:0-4559 GCA_020627905.1 Verrucomicrobiota bacterium | reverse complement strand
CACCCCAATCATTACCCGGACGCAGATCAGCAAAGGAATTCAAATCACGGGACTGGTAGGCATCCTCCAGGATCCGCTGATCAAAATTTGGATCTGTCGCGTCATAGATCCACTCTCCGCCCTGCGCCGATCTTATAAGGCTGCGCTCAGCATCACCAAAATCCGATACGAGGGTATCCGGCACAATGAAATCTGAGTAGGTGACCCGCTCGCCGTTGTCCGGGAACGTGACGGAAATCGAATTCAGAATGTGCTCTGATCCCTGATCACCATCGTCAGCACTAGGGTCAGGACTCGTGCTGATGATGTCAAAGGCAAGCCTTCCTCCACCCTCTTCATCTCTGGTGAGCGATCCCGAAAATGATGATGCCTGAGCGGGGATACACGGTGGGATGATGGCAACCTCTACCTCCTCGATGCTCCGATTGCCATTCCCGTCAGACACCGTGTAGGTGAAAGTGTCAGTGCCAGTGAAATGCGGATCCGGATCGTAGATGACCTCGCCATTTTCGATCGAGGTAAATCCGTCATGCCCATCGGCCACTCCGATGAGCGTAAGCGTGTCCCCCTCCGCATCCGAATCGTTGGCGACAACATCGATCGTCAGCGACTCCCCCTGATCTCCCACTGGACAATCCATCTTCGTTTCCGGAGCACCGTTCACATCGATCCGCACAGTTGCGATCGCCGTGGCTCCATCGCTGTCCGCGACGGAATAACGGATGGCAGACGGGTCTCCCGCAAAACCATCCGACGGATCGAACCGAATCCGATCGCGCCCATTCGTGGTCACGACACTCCAGGTCCCTTCTCCATCTACCGAAAGAGTTCGCCCATCGCCGGCCGCTCCCAGAATCCGGACAGATCCACGATCCAGACTCCCCTCTCCAGGGTCGGAGTCGTTAGCAGTGATGTCGATGGTCACAGACCGCCCCTCAATGGTGGATCGGAAATCATCCTGAGCTAAAGGGAGGTCGTTTCCCCCCTGAACATCCACAAAAACCTGGGCAACATCGCTAGCTCCCTCCCCATCTGTGAGGGTATAAGTGAAACTTGTCTCAGACACTTCACCATTCCCGAGCATTTCAAATTCACCGTTTGGATCAAAACTGACCTCTCCATCCTCACTGATGCTGAACAGGCCACCCTCACTACCGGCGATTTCCTGCGCTGCAACTGCTGATAAATTCACGCTATCCGGATCTCGATCCCGCAGCCCGTTGAACTCGTCGAGGATTGCATTGCCGATGACGCTCACTCCGCCGTCTTCTGACGCTGTGTAGCGATTGTCTTCCGCGATCGGTGGACGATTCTGCGACTGGACGGTGACAGTCACTTCGGCCACATCTGTTCCACCGTTGCCATCACTGATCGTGTAGCTGAAAGTATCGGTGCCTGTATAATCAGTGTCGGGTCGATAGGTCGGGTTCTGTCCAGAGCGCAACTGAACTTCGCCATTGGTGGCATCGCTGACGCCGATGACGCGTAAGGCATCGCCCTCCGGGTCAGAGTCATTCTGTAGCACCTCTGTTTCGGTCGATTGATCCTCAGCGACTGTCCTGAAGTCATTCACGGCATCAGGTTCATCATTTACTGCCTCAATGTTTATAAAAACAGTGGCGACATCTGATGCTCCATTTCCATCGCTCACTGTATAGGTGAACTCATCAGGCCCATTGGCATTCTCATCAGGGATGTAGCGAGCAATATTCAACCCTGAGAGCGACACATCTCCACGATTCGCTGCACCCACTCCGATCACCGTGAGGGCGTCTCCATTATCCGGGTCTGAGTCGTTATTCAGAACCTGGATATCTATCTCCTGATCTTCAGCAATCGTTCTGCGATCATCAACAGCCACAGGACCATCGTTTTCACCGGTCACTAGGATGTTGACAGCAGCTGTGTCGCTTCCACCGTTAGAATCAGTTATCGTGTAGGTGAACCGGGTGACTTGAGAAGAACCTTCTCCCAACTGATCGAAATCGTCAGCAGTGTCGAAGGTAGCCGTGCCATCATTCCCGATTGTGAGTATGCCACCGTTCGACCCGGCAACGTTCTGCTCTGCGATGGCCGTCAACGGATCTCCATCAACGTCATTGTCAGTCAGCCCCTGGAAGGGGTCGAGGATGACATTCCCCAGCATCGACTCGCCGGCGTCTTCGTTTACAGAATAGCTATTCTGGACAGCTACAGGTGGATCGTTCTCGGCGGATACAGTCACAGTGACGTCAGCGATACTTGTCTCTCCGTTACCATCGCTGATCGTGTAGCGGAAAGACTCTACGCCGCTGAAATCTGCATCCGGCGTATAGCGCAGCCTGCCGTCTTCCTGCACGGTTGCTATACCATTGTCAGGATCGGAAACCGCTATAATTTCCAACGGATCGGACTCAGGATCTGAGTCGTTGTTGAGCGCATCGAGAATAACGGTCGTGTCTTCAGCTGTCTGAGATTTATCATCGACTGCTGCGGGCGGATCATTCTGAGGAATGATATTCACGAAAACCGTCGCAATATCAGTGGCACCCTGCCCATCTGAGATGGTGTAAGAAAATGTGTCAGAAGAGCTTACGTCAGCCCCCGGTCGGTAAATCGGATCGCCCCCTGGTGAAAAATCAACCGATCCATTAACCGGGTCCCCCACGTCGATAACGGTAAGCGCGTCACTGTCAGCATCGCGGTCATTGCGCAGAACATCGATCGCGATTGGCGTATCCTCCTGCACCCGCCGGCGGTCATCACGAGCATCAGGCCCGTCGTTCTCACCCGTCACAGTGACGGTGATCTCAGCCGTGTCAGTGGCTCCCTCCCCGTCAGAAATGGTGTAGGTGAACACGGTAGATGCCAGGTCGCCGTCTCCCAGAAACTCAAACTCACTCCTGCTATCGAACGTTACCGATCCATCCGATGCGATATCCAGTTGGCCGCCGTTTGAACCCGATTGGGCGGTTTCAGGCAGGGCTACGAGATCAACGCTGTCGGGATCTCGATCGGTCAACCCCTCGAATTCGTCCGTTATCGCGTTTCCAAGACTGAGCGCCTGAGCATCCTCTGAAGCCTCGTAGCCATTCGCCTCAGCGATAGGAGGATCATTCTGGGATACGACTGTGACGGTCACCTGCGCGACGGATGTCGCCCCGTTCCCATCTGTGATCGTGTAGCTAAATGAATCCGTTCCCGTGAAGTCTTGTGACGGAGTGTAAACAGGCTGTTGTCCGGGGCGAAATGAAACGGTGCCATTGGAAGCATCCCCGACTCGGATGACTGACAGCAGGTCACCCTCAGGATCGCTATCATTCGCGAGCACATCTATCATCAGAGTCTCATCCTCGTTGACTACCCCACGATCATCGACAGCCTCGGGGACATCATTCTGAGGAGTCACCGTGATGATCACACTGGCGATATCGGTGGCACCCTGGCCGTCACTTATCGTGTAGGTAAACTCATCCTGTCCGGAGAAATCGCTGTCCGGCTGGTAGCTCGGGCTACGATTCGGACTGAACGTGACAGTCCCATTACTCGCTTCTCCTACGTCTATGATCGTCAGAGTATCTGAGTCATCCGGATCGGTGTCATTGTTCAAAACATCGATACGGAGAGAGGAGTCTTCCTCGATGCGCCGACTGTCATTCACAGCCGTTGGCCCATCATTTTCGCCGGTAACAGTAACAAATACGGGTGCTTCATCCACCAGTCCATTCCCATCTGAAAGCTCGTAGATGAAGCTCGTAATTGCCTGCTCCCCCGCACCCAGGCCCTGGAAGTCGTCATTCGCAGAAAAGAAAAGCTGCCCAGAGGGTAAGAACCTGAAGCTGCCCCCTGCCGTCCCGGCAGTATCCGTCTGCCCGATGCCTGTAAGAGCATCATTGTCAGGATCGAAATCGACCTGCCCGCCAAAGGTGTCGGTGATTGGGTTGCCAATCAGAAAATCCTCCGCATCTTCGCTAGCCTCATACGCGTTTGCGAAGGCCTGGGGAGAATCATTCTCACCCGTGACGGTGACGCGCACTGTTGCTACATCAGTGCCTCCATTGCCATCGGTGACGGTGTAAGTGAAAGCATCAGTGCCCGAGAATTCCCGATCCGGCGTGTAGCGCGGGTTCTGATCGTCCCCCAGCGTGACGCTCCCCTGAGCTCCCTGATCTACGGCGAGGATTTCGAGCGCATCACCGTCTACATCGGAGTCGTTATCCAGGACGGGGATGATGACGGAAGTGTCCTCTTCCAAAGTCACCTCGTCATCGGTGGCCTCTGGCGCATCATTGACGGGATCAATGTTGATGCGAGCTGTGGCGATATCGGTGGCTCCCTGACCGTCGCTGACGGTATAGGTGAAGCTGCCTTCGCCGACAAAATCATCGACAGGGGTAAAGACCGGATTTTCTCCCGGCGTCAGGCTTACGGTGCCATTACGCCCGTCGTTCACATCGAGAATCGTGAGGCGATCTCCATCTACATCCGAATCATTCCCCAGGACATCGACTCTGATCTGCTGATCTTCCAGAGTATCCCGAGAATCGTTTCGCGCATCCGGCCCGTCGTTTGCCCCCACA
>JAHDFZ010000059.1:10953-16813 GCA_020627905.1 Verrucomicrobiota bacterium | reverse complement strand
AAATGCCGCGGGCGGGAATACCTGCGCATCATCTACGGCCCCGAGTATACCGAACCTGCCAATCTCGAGCGCCTCCGCCAGCGGCGCATCAGCAGCAAGCGTTCCCTCGCTCTCAGGGAATATGCTCTCGGTATGGAGGCCCTGACTCGTTTCACGAAAGGTGACCCGCTCTATCGCTACCACCAATGCGTGGCCGCAGTGTTAGCGCTGGAAAGCGAAGCTGTCGATCCGCGTTTGTGAATTAAGAAGGGTGGTAAATGCGTCCTCAGCCCTTCCCAGTCGTCAACACCAGCCAGACGATGACTCCTGCCCAGACGAGAAGACCGACCAGGGAGATGAGGTCAGGGTGGAGGACCTTTCTCCCGCCAGCTCCTACGTCTACCCAGCATCGATAAGACGTGGGCGACCGAGACAGCCGATTCCAATAGGGTGAGCGCGCCGCCACCGGCAATCGTCCGAGCGTCAGAATCCAGATCACGACAAAACCGGTCACATAGCAAACTACTCGGAAGAAGATCTCAAAAACCAGCTCCAACACGATTTTCGCCAAGAAGCGGAATGCGCCCTCTGCTATCTCGTCCATGATCATGTCAGGATTTTATGGCGCTTATCGTCAACGTCCAAGCTTGAACAGCCCGTTCTGTCAAAAGCACTCGCATAAGCCCTGATTCCTGTTAAAATTTTCCACCCCCCATTCTCTATGCCTTCCATCCGCTCATGCCTGCTCGGCAGCCTGACCCTGACGTTTCTGATCTCCTGCGCTTCCACACCGGAGGAAACGCCTTTGAAAGCGGAGTCTGTGGTGCGGGAGACATGGAGCGTGGCCACGGCGGAAGACGAGGAGGGGAATTTCTACTTCTGTCGTCGCAAATTCAAAGGAGACCAGATCACCGGCTTCATCTCGAAGCTGAATCGCAGAGGTCGCGAAGTGGAGCGGATGTTCATCCAGGGCACAGTGGAGGTTTCTGAGGGCGGTTTCCTGGTAGACTATCAGTTTCACCCCCCGCTCTACGGCGACAAGCCGATCAGACGCTTTTATAAAGTGATCAGCGTCTCTGATGAGCGCGTGGTCATCAGCGAAAAAGACAATGTGCTGGTGTGGGTGCGCGACCTTGGTGAGGAAATCATCCCAGTAGGAGCTGCCGTGCAGGCCCCACCGATGAAAGTGCCCCCTCCCTTCGTTTTCTGAGGTTCAGCGGCAGAAAAGGCTTTTCTTTCGCTGGATCAGGCCTAGGGAGTGCGCCGTATTCTTTTTCAATTTTTCAATCTATTATCCCCTATGGCTACTGAACGCTCTCTCATCCTCCTGAAACCAGACTGTGTCAAAAAAGCTCACTGCGGCGCTGTAATCAGCCGTTTTGAGGAAGCAGGATTCACGATCCGCGGAACGAAGATGATGCAGCTCTCCGACGAGATTCTCGCCGAGCATTACAGCCACGTGGCTGATCAGCCTTTCTTCCCGGACATCCGCAATTTCATGCAGTCCGCTCCTGTCATCGCTATGGTGCTGGAGGGAGAGGGTGTCGTCGGCAAAGTGCGCGACATGCTGGGGCCCACGAATTCGAAAGAAGCAGACGCCGGGACCATCCGTGGCGACTTCGGCGAAGACATGATGATCAATGTCTGCCACGCCTCGGACAGCCCTGAAAACGGCGAGATCGAGGTGAATCGCTTCTTTCAGCAGGACGAAATCTTCTCCTACGAGAAGTAAAGCTTCGCGCTACTGCTGATGGCCGACGCTTCCTCACTCTTTCACCCGCAAGAGGAGGAGGCGAATCAGACCCTCGAAAACGAGGTCTTTCCGGCCCAACACATCAACCCCGCTCCGAGCGGACGTTACAATCTCGTCGTCATCGGAGGGGGTGCTGCCGGACTGGTAGCCGCGGCCGGAGCTGCCGGACTGGGTGCCAAGGTAGCTCTCATCGAAAAACAGGCCCTCGGTGGTGAGTGCCTCAATACGGGTTGCGTGCCTTCAAAGGCGCTGATCAGTCTGGCCAAACAGGCCCAGTTCTCGCAGAACAGCCGATCCTTCACCGAGGCAATGGTCGAACTGCGCCGACGTCGCGCAAAGGTGGCTCCCCATGATTCGGTGGAGCGCTTTCTGGGGAAGGGCATCGACGTCTTTCTTGGTGAAGGGCACTTCGTGGGACGAGATGAGATCGCCGTAGCAGGCAACCGGCTTACGTTTGCGAAAGCACTCATTGCCACCGGCGGAAAGACAGTAATCCCCCACCCCTTAGCTGGGATCCCCCTGGGAAAATGGCTGCATACACATGAGACGCTCTTCCAGTTGACCGAGCAACCGCAACGATTGCTCATCATCGGTGCTGGAGCGGTTGGGTGCGAGATGGCTCAGGCATTTGCTCGATTCGGGACAAAGGTCGATCTCATCTGCCCGGGGGGAGGCCCGCTGCCTGCGGAACCGCCGGAGAGCCGCCGGATCCTGGCGGAATCGATGGCTGAGATGGGCATCCAGCTTCATCATTCAGGACATGACTGGGAGTTTCATGGGGAGGATGGCAGTCGAACGTTTCGCCTAGGCAGTGGTGTCTCGATCGAGCCGGATGCGGTTCTGCTAGCCACCGGGAAAGCACCTGCGCTGAATGGCCTGCGACTGGAAGCGGCAGGAGTGGAAGTAGCGAACGAAGGCCTGATCCTGAACGAGCAGCTTCGCACGACGAACCGCCGCATCTATGCCTCTGGCGATGTCGCTGGACTGGCTCAATTCACCCATGCAGCCGACTTCCTTTCCCGACAGTTTCTGCGCAACGCTTTCTTTTTCGGCAGGGCGAAGAGCGAAACCCTCCTGATCCCCCGAGTTACCTTTACGACGCCGGAGATCGCCAGCGTTGGGGAGGTGGATGAGGGCAGCCCCACCGCGGATGTCTACACCGTTTCTCATGCTGATCTGGACCGGGCACTCGTCGAGGATGAGACGGTGGGATTTCTCAAAGTGTTCACCAAGAAGGGCTCCGGACAGATCATCGGTGCGACCATCGTCGGTGCCCAAGCGGGGGAGAGACTGGCTGCGGTCACTCTGGCTATGCAGAATGACATCCCACTGGATAAGGTCGCGGCGACTATGACGCCCTACCCGACCTGGTCTGATGCCTTCCGCCATGCAGCAGACCAGTTCCAGAGGACAAAGCTCAAACCAAGAACTGTCGCCATTCTAGAGCGATGGTTCCGCTGGTTGCGGCGCGGGCTTTCGCTTCGCGACTGAAGTCGCGATTCCATGGCTCAGTCGCTGATTTTCCCTTTGCATATCAGTCTCTCCCCGCGTTCGTGATCGGGTGAGAACGAATCGCCCACCCCGCCCTGTGACCAGGCTCTCCCACCCTCTGCGGGTGCATGGGAAGAGCTTTCGCTGTGGCGATGACCCATTCTGGGCGAAGGCGGTCACCTTTGGCCCATTCCCCGCAGGGCACTTCCCAGATGAGGGCATCGGCGAGCTCGCTCGGATTCAGAATGAGCTGGGGGCGAACTGCCTTCGTCTTTTTGAGGTGCCATCGATCGACTTTCTCCACGCCTGCGCTGCGCACCAGCTACGAGTTTTTATCACGCTTCCTTGGACCCAGCATGTCGACTTCCGCTCAGATCGAGCGGCCTGGGATGATGCTCAGGAACGGCTGGCTGAAGCAGTTTCTTCCTTCAAAGGCCATCCGGCAATAGCGGGGTATTTTGTGGGGAATGAGATTCGGTCAGACCTGGTCCGCTTCATGGGAGAGACTTGGACACGCGACCGACTGGAGGAACTAATCCAGCTGGGAAAAAGCATCGATCCGGATGCGCTGTTTTCCTACGCCAACTACCCGACGACAGAATTTCTCATCCCGAGGAATCAGGACTTTTTCGCCATGAATGTGTATCTGGAGGAGGAGGAGTCGTTTTCCAGCTATCTCCACCGCCTGATGGCTCTATCCGGCGATAAACCGCTGATGCTCTCTGAAATCGGCATGGACAGCCTGCGGAACGGGGAGGAACAACAGGCTGCCGTCATTTGCCGATCGATTCGTGAAGCCGCACGTGTGGGGGCAGCTGGTGCCTGTGTGTTCGCCTGGAGCGACGCCTGGCAGCGTGGCGGCGAAACGATCGAGGACTGGGCTTTCGGGATGACGCGTCGTGACGGGGCGGCAAAGCTGGCGCTGGCACAGATTTCAGACACATGGGGTGACTGGGAAGACTCGGCAGAATCGGCAGGTGTGCAGCCCGCAGATTGTGACGGACCGTTACCGAAAGTATCGGTTCTCGTCTGCACCTACCGGGGCAGCGCGACTCTGAGCGCCTGTCTCGATAGCTTGCTTGCTCTCGACTATCCGGACTACGAGATCATCGTCGTCAACGATGGGAATGATTCGCGTGTGGCGGAGATCGTCACAGCAGAGCGCCGCGCCATCCTGATACCTACCGATCACATTGGCCTGAGCGCCGCCCGGAATCTGGCAGCCTCTCATGCGTCCGGCCAGATCCTCATCTACACCGACGATGACTGTGTAGCAGAGCCCGAATGGCTCAGTCATATGGTTGAGGGCTTCTGTTTGCAGCCCGAAGTATCCGCCGCCGGTGGACCGAACATACCGCCGCATCCGGAAACAGACGAGCAGGCTCTCGTCCAGTGCTCACCGGGCGGACCTGCTCATGTGCTGACGTCAGACCGACTGGCCGAACATGTCCCGGGCTGCAATCTCGCCGTCAGGAGAGAGGCATTCGATGCGGTGGGGGGCTTCGACCCACGCTTTCGGGCGGCAGGGGATGATGTGGACTTCCAATGGCGTCTGCTGGCTGCGGGTTATCAGATCGGTTTTTTCCCGAAAGCCTGGATCTGGCATCATCGTCGAGCGACCTTCGCAGCCTACCGCCGCCAGCAGCGGGGCTACGGCATAGCAGAGGCCCTGCTCATGGAGAAGTGGCTGGATCGTTTCCCTGCTCTCGGTGGGGCTGTATGGGACGGGGCGGTTTACCAGGCCTCCCCATTTTTCTCCTCCCTCGTCTACCGAGGTGAATGGTCATCCGAAGCATTTCAGCTCGCATCGATCACAGGAGCGGAGGCCTTCTGGGCTCAGCGCCTGCACCCACTCTGGATCGGCAACGCAGCGGTCCTCATCCTGCTCGGATGCCTACTCCCACCATTTCTATGGATCGGTCTCGGTGCCCTGGGCTTCACCCTGGTGGCAGCGGTTCTGCTGGCGAGAGCCAGCCTGGCGGCAAGTGATCTCACCGGCATCCGCGCCCTGCTGAGGCTGACGATCATGTCGCTGCAACATGGCTGGGATCGAGCCTGCGTCAGACTCTGGCGCAGCCGCAGACAACTCAAGCCCTCGGCCGTAAGGCAGGCACAGTGGGAGTTGTTGCAGTCGCTGGTATCCTATCCGCGACTCGCCATTGTCAGCAGGGTATCTGCGTGGCGGGCGCGGGAAACGGCTCTGTCATCCGGCACTGACTGGATGAAGCGCTTTCTGGAAACGCGCTCGCCAGCCCTATGGCACCCTGATCCCACAGGTCACAGCGACCTATCTACCGACTCTACCATCTACGGAGTCCGCTATGAACTGATCTCTGCTAGCGAATACCACGGCGAAGGGACCAATCTACTGGTGAAAGTGCGCGCCCGGATCCACCCCCTCCTCTTCTGGGGCAGCCTCCTGCTTCTACCTGGTGGCACGGTAGGAATGATCACCGTAGCTGTCCTGTGGGCGCTGATTGCATCCTCGATCCTCATCAGGACGATATCCATCCGTAGCGAGCTGAGGGCCCTCATTCCATAGAAAAAAGTCCGCCACGAAGATCGTATTTTGCTTGAAACCTTGCGAGCGATTACGGCATGATACGCGATATGAACACAAAACAGACACCGCGAACG
>JAHDFZ010000059.1:4671-10943 GCA_020627905.1 Verrucomicrobiota bacterium | reverse complement strand
CGAACTCCTGGTGGTCATCGCCATCATCGGCGTGCTAGCGACGATAGGTGGTATTGGAACCAATACAGCGATGGAGAAGATGAAGAAAAACCAGGCGCAGAAAGATCTCATCGATCTACAAAATGCCGTCCGCCTCTACTACAACTCCTACAAGAAATACCCGGTCGCTGGCTCAGGAGCTGATGTCACAGTTGAGACTGATGCTGCATTCATGAATCCACTGCTGGGGGCCGACGACGAAGCTCTAAATCCGAAGGGAACAGTGTTCTTCTCAGGTCAGGCTGCCAAGGATCGAGGCGGGAGCCCAGCTGGCGGGGTTGCTTTCGAAGCGAACGGTGGCGGCGCGCTCTACGATCCGTGGGGGAATCTTTACTCCGTAACGATCGACACCGATCGTAATAACCGGATCACGAAGCCTGGCTGGGACGCAGAAGCGACAGTGCCGATCGTGGCCAATCAGCCAGCCATTGCCTGGTCTCCAGGCGAGGACAAGGAAGTGGACGAAACGCAGGACAACGTCAAATCCTGGAAGTAGCAGAAGAGTTGCGTCTACTCTGCAACTCCTCACTCGACGATGAAGAAGGGATTGAGGAGATCCTCCTTATTGTAGACAAGAGGTTCTCCAGAATCAGCCCGGTTGATCGAACAGCCCGCCGCTGCGGCGATGGCGTGCGCGGCGCCAGTGTCCCATTCCATGGTTGGTCCCAGACGCGGATAAACATCAGCTTTCCCCTCTGCCACGAGGCAGATCTTCAAGGAGCTTCCTGCCGATAGGAAGGTCACTTCCTTGCCATCTTCTTCAAGCTCCTTTACAAAAGCTGCAACCTCTGGACTCTGATGAGAACGGCTGGCTACGACAGTCACCTCAGATTTCTCATGATAGGACTGCGACCGTTGCGGCAAAGGCTGTGCCGTCTCCGCTCCCTCCTGCCGGTAGGCTCCCTCGCCTTCCACCGCAAAATAAAGCACGTCTGGCACAGGCTGATAGACAAATCCGGCGACAGGCACGCCCTGATGGACCAGTGCGATGTTGACGGTAAACTCGCCATTGCGCTTGATGAACTCTTTCGTTCCATCCAGGGGATCCACCAGCCAGAAGGTTTCCCATAAGCGTCGGTCCTCGTAAGGCAGCAGCTTCGTCTCTTCGGAGATGATCGGGTAAGAGACTGAAAGCTTCTCTAAGCCGTTCAGGATGACCGCATTTGCCCGGCGGTCAGCCTCGGTCAGAGGACTGTCGTCGTCTTTCTGATCTACAGAGAAATCAGTCTCATAAACCTCCAGGATAGCTGCTCCGGCATCACGCGAGATCTGCTTCAGGCTCTCGATGTCGTCCTTCGGTAATCGTATCATCGCCTCCGGCATAGACGATCTGGTCATGATTGCAAGGCGGCAGTGCGAGGGGTTACCCCTGAGGTTCTAAGGGAGCGGATGGCACCGGCAGGGCTTCAGTTTCGCAACTGAAGTCGCGATTCCATGGTGGGCATCCCCCCTGTCATCGGACTCCGAATTGGTTCATAGTCGCCCATTGTTTCGGGCTGTCCGGCTTTTGGCGGTGGAGATAAATTTCACCTCCCCATGCTGCGTCAGGGCATGTCAGAGAGCCGCTCTTTGGTCCACCGCAGGGCCTGACGGGCATTCTGATCGTTGGGATCGCTTTTCAGCAACTCTTCCCAGTCTGCCTTCGCGAGCAGATAGTGTTCCTTCGCTGATGTCTTATCGCCGCTTTCTTCCTGCGCAAAGCCGGCCAAACCTCTCACCTTCGCCAGAGATCGCCGATGCTCGCGGGACGCCCCTTCCTCCTGATTCACAATGGTAAGGATGTCTGCAGCTTCCTGCAGGGGTTCGCGCGAGGCCTCGTATTCATTCATATCCCCCAGCATCTCGGCAAGATGCGCCAACCGCGTGCTGTAGGAAAAAAGAAGCTGGGGGGAGAGCTCTGTATTCATTTCAACCAGAGGCCGGAGGATTTCGATCGCCTCTCGCTCGAGGGCGACCGCCTGCTTCAGCTGGCCGCCATCACGCTGCGCTTGAGACATGACACCATACACCTCTGCCAGACTCGTCTGATAGCTGACTTCATAGGGATTCCGCCCGACCACACCCGCTAAGGTCTGCACGGCCGCTTCCAGTTTTTTCCGATCCTGAGTCAGGAGCCCCAGCCGAGCCATCGTGTTGCCCAGTCCCAACTGGTGAGAGTCTGAGGCAGCGTTCTGCTCAACGGCAAGAGCGAAGCAGTTGCTCGCCTGCTTGTAAGCTTCCTTCGCCTTGGTGATTTGACCCTGGGATTCGAAAATCATCCCGCTCAGCTCAAAAGCTTTCCCCTGAGCCCCGGTTACTCGATGCTGCAAGGCTGTGCCTGAGAGCTGCTGATCCAGATCTACCAGACGCAGTGCGACGGATTTCGCTCCATCCAGAGCGGCACCCAGATGGCCCATGGCATGCTCCGCCTCGACTATGGCGAGCGAGTTTTCATGAATGTTCAGTGTCGCTCGGCTCTCCTCTGCAGGCAGCTCACTGCGGAACTCACTCCAGTAGCGTGCCGACTCGGTGAAGTAGTGGCGCGAACGGGAATGCTTAGAGTCGCGAAAGGCCAGCTTGCCCAGCTCATGATTCGCCAATGCCAGACGCTCGAGAAAGGCAGGGTCGCGCAAATCCTCGTTTTTCATCAATTCCAGATAGCGGCGCTCCGCCTCGACGAAGGAGGTGAGTGCCTGCTCGAACTGACCGCCTTCGCGATAAATGCGCCCGAGATAGAAATAAGCATCAGCTGATGAAATGATGAACGATGGGTTGGAGCCATAGACGCTGATCAGCCCTTTGTAGTAGCTTTCAGCCCCCTGCAACACTTCGGCCCTCCGCGCACGGAATTCCGGCACATCGGTATCGCGGTTCTCGAGGATCAGTCGGAAGAACTCGTCTCCTTTTCCCTGGGCCTCTCTCAGCACCTGCTGAGCGAGCCGTGCCTGAGCTCGGAATTGAGTCGTCTGATCCTCTGACTTTTCCGCCAACTCCTGCAGCTGCTCGACATTCTGCTGCATCTCAGCCACTTCAGTGTTTTTCTGACGGACCAGATCCTGAGCCTTCTGCTGCGCGGTGAGGGTGACATCCGTCAAGCTGGCTGTCGTAGAATGCTTCTCATAGAGAGCAAAGGCCAGAAGACAACCCATACAGATGGCAGCAGCTCCGAAGGCCCCTGCACAGAGCTTCCACTTGAGCGCTGGACGATCGGCGAAGTATTGCTGCGTGCGCAGGGCGAGTCCTTCGTCGCCTGTTGACGCTGCGCGATCTGGTTTCTCCTTCACCTTGGCAGGTTTCGCGGCTTTCTGCTTTTTTGCTTTGGCAGGCTTGGCGTCTGATTTGGCAGACACCTCCTGTTTTCTGGTTTTGCCCTTGCCGGCATTGACCGATTGGGTGCTGTTTTCGCTTGCAGCCTTCACTTGGGGATCAGCGGATGGCTGCTGGCTTGCGACCTCCTGCTTTTCCGCTGTCGCGGGCGCAGCTGCCTGGGCGGCAGACTTCTGCCCGACAGGACCTGTCGTAGGGATCGGGCGACTGGCTGGTTTCTCCACCACCTTGGCAGGACCACCCGTCGGGACGAATCGATCTGTGTTCGACCGCTCCGGCATAGGCGTCTCCGCCAGTTCCGCCTGCACGGCCTCAATGAAATATCGCAGACTGGCTGGCCTTCCCTCAGGCGCGACAGATAGCAGCGCATCGATCTCCTTCATGAGAGAGCTGGAGATTTTTCCTCCACCCGGAAGCGGCGGCCAGCTGACTGCTTCCGCCTTCAGTTGCTCGGCAAAACCGCGCGATGCCTCGGTAATTTCCCCGAAAGAAACAAGGGCGCTGCCATCGAACACATTTGGTCGCTGAGCGTGGAGCTGATGCAGCTTCTCCAGCCGAGGAAACTGCTGAGTGATCCCGTAGTAAGCGATCACTCCGAACGTATACAGATCCCAGCCCTGCATCCGATTCCCCGAAGGGTCACCGGACTCTAACTGCTCGGGGGCGAGGTAGAATACAAAATCATCCACTGCCAGATACTGCAGGCCACCCATCGCAACCTCTCCGTATCCTCCGAGACGGGCACGCAAGCCACGAGATGGGTTGTTTTTCCACGAGAAAACCTCCGGCCGCAAACCGCCATGATAGAGATTGTGGTCATGACCTACCTGGACGACGGCGGCCATCTCCCTCAACACCCGGAGGATCCCCCGCAGGCTGCCTGCTTTCTGGAGCTTGCTGAGAAGCGCCGGCATAGACTGAGCATCAGCCGCCGTATCAGCCTCTGACAAAAACGCCAGGGGGCTGTTGTCGGACTCAGGCGAGACCGCGTAGACCGGACGTATACCCGGCAGGCTCTCCTGCAGCTCCACCAGTTGCTGCGCCTGAGCACCGGCGAACTCTGATACGACCGATTGCGCTTTGAGCACGCGAATCATGCGATTCCCGCCATCCGCTGCTGTGCCATCAGCCGTGAAGGTCCATCCGAAATGGTCCTCATTCACAAGGGAACCAATCTGGTAATTATCGAAGACGGGGAGCTTCATAAAATGAAAATGCAAATATCGGGAGGGAGACTGTCTGGCGAGGCGTTCAGCCTATCTCCCAACGCAGGCAGAGAGTGTTTCTTATAAAATACTTTTGGCAATGGCTTCCCACTCCGTGTCGATCTGTGAGGCATCGATCGGGTCTTCACCAGCACGATGATACCAGTAGGCCGCATTGCCCATATCTCCCTCGATCGCATGAAGGAGACCGTGAATCCTCGAACCCAGAGCGCCCGGCATGTCCTGGGCCAGATCGTGAGCCGCTTCCCAATCGCCTTTTTTCGTCCACCAAAGCGCCTGTGCCCCCTCTGAAAGAGATGCAGGCGGGGCCGAATCGGCCTCAACAGAATCGAGAAAGTTTTTAAAGTCCATGGAGACCAGGTTGCTTAACCCTTCTTAAATACCAGATTTTTTTGAGATTTCCAACAGTGTTTTTAGAACATGCGCCTAGAGATGGCACGACAGGGCCGCGTGACGAAGATGTTTCAAGTGTCTTCGTGCGCCGCTCCTCCTAAGCAAGTATAAATTTGTTAGATTGGAGAACCGCTCCGCACCAAATCACATGCCGATTGGCGGAAATACGACTGAAATGAAAATCACCTTTGTCACCGACACCTACTTTCCGCAGGCGAACGGCGTGGCGACCACCCTCGAGAAACTGGTCACCGGCTTACGCGAGCGGGGGCATGAGATCGATGTCATCCGCCCATCGGTCCTCGCCTGCGATGACGAAGGCCTGCGCGTCCCATCCGTAGCGATGCCCGGATATCCCGATGTGAGATTCGGCTTCCCCATGAGGCTGGTTCTGCAGAACCGCTGGTGGCGGAATCGCCCGGACGTCATCTACGTGGCTACCGAGTCGCTGCTCGGCTCCTCTGCTATCTCAGCAGCTAGAGCACTCAAGATTCCGTGCGGCACCGGTTTTCATACCAATTTTCAGCAATACATGGAGCATTATAAGATGCCCCTGCTGGAGAAGATGGCGCGCCAGTATCTGAAGACTGTCCACAATCGCTCAAATCGGACCTTTGTGCCCTCTCACGACACCATCGACCAGCTTCGTGAATGGGGGTTTGAGAATCTGGAGCTGCTCCCGAAAGGAGTCGACACCAAGCGCTTCTCACCAAAATGGCGAAGCGTAGCGCTCAGGCAGCAGTGGCGAGTCCGAGAGAACGCCGTCGTCGGGCTCTATGTAGGAAGGATGGCAGCGGAGAAAAATCTCGACCTCGTCGTGCGGAGCTTTCTCGAGATCCAGAAACACGTGCCCGATTTCCGGGGCGTCTTCGTGGGCGATGGCCCCAAGCTTGCTCAGCTGCGTGAAGAGCATCCTGAGTTCATCTACGCAGGGAAACTCAGGGGAGAAGAGCTGAGCCGCTGGTATGCCTCTGCTGATCTCTTTCTTTTCCCCAGTATCACTGAGACCTTTGGGAATGTGACGCTCGAGGCGATGGCTAGCGGACTCTCCGTGGTGGCCTATGACTACGCAGCCGCGCGGCGCTACATCCACGATGGGGAGAACGGCTGGGTCGCCCCGTTTGATGACGACGAAGCTTTTATAAAAGCATCGATCCGAGCGGCCGTCACCAACAGCCACTCTCTCAGAGAAGAAGCCCGCACGACAGCGAGGCGGATCCGCTGGAAAAAAGTGGTCAAAAATTTCGAGAAATCCCTGCGGGCGATGATCGAAGAAAACCTCGCGCCTGCAACTCCAGCCGCGTAACG
>JAHDFZ010000059.1:0-4661 GCA_020627905.1 Verrucomicrobiota bacterium | reverse complement strand
AACGCGAGACAGAAAGTTTATGCAACAATATCGCACGGTCATCATCTCGGACCTTCATCTGGGCACCCCGGATGCCAAAGTGGAGCAGCTCGGCCACTTCCTCAAAAACGTGCGCTGCGACAAGCTCATCCTTAACGGGGATATCCTCGATGGCTGGGCGCTCCAGCGCGGCAGCAAATGGCTGCCCGGGCATACGCGGATCGTCAGGCTGATCCTCAAAAAGATGGAGAAGCAGGGCACCCGTGTCATCTACCTGCGGGGAAACCATGACGACATACTCGAACGCTTCCTCCCGATGAACTTCGGCCCTCTGGAGATTTGTGATGAATACATCCACCAGACCCCGCAGGGTCCCTATCTCGTGGTCCATGGGGATGGCTTCGACTCGGTAACGACGAGCCATCAGTGGGTGGCCCGCCTCGGTGCGGTGGGCTACGAGATGCTCCTGCGCGTGAATCGCCTCTACAACCGATGGCGCGCCTATCGCGGAAAAGAATATTTTTCACTGAGCAAGCAGATCAAAGCACGCGTAAAATCCGCCGTCAGTTTTGTAGGCCGCTATGAGGGACAGCTGCAGGAGCTGGCCCGCGTCCGCGAATGCCGCGGCATCATCTGTGGCCACATCCACACGCCGGCAGATAAGGAGCTGGAAAATCGCGTCCACTACCTGAACTCCGGAGACTGGGTGGAGTCATTGACCGCCATCCTTGAGCCGCAGCCGGGTAAATTCGAGGTCGTCCACTACGAGGACTACATGACGCGCCTGCAGCTGGAACCGATGGAGATCCGCCCCCTCCATCTGCACCAGGCGGAACCGGAAGAACCCGTCACGGCAGAGGAAGTGCAGAAACTCCTCACGAAGTGATCATTTGACGCATCTTTGTGCTCCTCCTACCGTTGCAGACTGAGTCATGTCCGAGCTTGCCCACACTTTAGGAACCTTCGAGTCTGCCCTTCGCGAAACCCGCAGCAACGTCCTGCGTATGGCCAGCCTGGCCGAGCAGAACCTGGAAAATGCCATCAAAGGCCTTTTGGGGAGGAACTCTGAACTTTGCAACGAGGCCATCGCCGAGGATGACGAGGTCAATGCCCTGGAGATGCAGATCGATGCCGACTGCCTCGAGATCCTCATGCGTTTCAACCCGGTAGCGACTGACCTGCGGGAAGTGATCGCCGGGATGAAAGTGGCGAACAACCTCGAGCGCATCAGCGATGAGGCACAATCAATCGCGCGCCGGGCCAAGAAGATGAACAAGCACCCGGAAGTAGCGGCCGTGCAACTTATCGAGCCTCTTTACGACAGCGCTCTGGTGCTCTTCCGCGACAGCATCAAGGCTTACGCCGAGGGCGATGTCGAGTTGGCCCTGTCGTTGAAAGACCGGGATCACTCCCTCGACAAAGCACAGGGTGAAGTCATCCGTGAGCTGACAGATCTCATGGATCAGGACGATGCGCGGGTGAAAACCTTCCTGCACATGGTCTTCATCGTCCGCTCCATCGAGCGAGTCGGCGACCACGCGGTGAACATCGGTGAGGACGGCATCTTTCGCGAAAGCGCCCTTGATATTCGTCATCTCACGCCGAAGCAGGCAGCCAAGCAGATCCAGAAGGGCATCAGCTAGCCTGCGCTCTACTGTCCCGGACAGATGCTGCTCGCGACTGAAGTCGCGAGCCGAAAGCCCTGGGTGCCAGTTTGCAGCGAAAACAGCCCTTACCCTCATGCTGCTCCTACCAGCCTGCATTGCACCAGATTGCGAACTTCCCTATTCTGGCGAGATGCGTAAAGTTTTCGGCATCGCTTTACAGGCGTGATCGTGCCGCTTAGGCTTTCGCCATCATGAAACGCTCTGCCGCTGCAGGGTAACCGATTGCCAACACTTTAAACCTACGAAAATCCTATGTTAGACGACGTTCAAGAAATCTCCCCCCTCCTTCCCCCTCACCTGCAGCAGCGCATTGTCGAGCCCATGCGCAATGTGAGCGTGATCGAAAAAGAGGGGAACAGCATGGTCCAGTTCGACCTTGTATCCCGCCTGCTGAAAGACCGCATCATTTTCATCGGTGAGGGCATCAGTGATCCTCTGGCCAACTACGTCATCGCTCAGATGCTCTACCTGCAGATGCAGGACCCCAATAAGGACATCAATGTCTACATCAACAGCCCCGGCGGCTCTGTCACGGCTGGTCTGGCTATCTATGACACGATGCAGTTCGTCACCTGTGATGTGAACACCTACTGCATGGGCATGGCAGCATCTATGGGTGCTGTCCTCCTCACGGCTGGCACGAAAGGCAAACGATATGCTCTGCCGAACGCCCACGTGATGATTCACCAGGTATCCGGTGGTGCCCAGGGAACGGCCTCCGACGTGGAGAGAACGGTTGAGTTCATGTATTCCCTGAAGAAGCGGCTCAACAAAATCCTCGCCCACCATGCAGGGAAAACAGTCGACGACATCGAGCGTGATGCCGACCGTGATAACTACATGACCGGCGAAGAGGCCGCTGCTTACGGCCTCATCGACAAGGTGCTCGAGAGTTCCCGTCCCGACGCCGCTTCGTAAGGCCTTAAACGGCTACTTCGAAAACAGGAAGCTGAAACACCCGACGGAGATCAGTCCGTTGGGTTTTCAGCTTCTTTCGTTTCTACGATCACCTCGTCACCCTCTGTGTAGATGGCATCGAGCTTCGCGGCATAGGACAGCATCTCCTCGCTATCCGGATCGATCTTAAAGAAGTCGAGAGTGGCGTAATTCTTAATAAACATATCGGGAGGCGTCCCGACCTCTGTTTTCAGATCCTGAAGAGCAAAAGCAATCGTGCGGGCGCGAAGCTCGGGGCGAAAGAGAAAGTCTCCATTGAGGAAACGTTCGTTTTTGCTGAATGGCATGCGCCTGAGCTGCTGCGTCATCGTGACCAGCATACCGGCGTCCGAAATGCTCTTCACATAGGCTGTGCCGCGGAACTGCTCGGCCCCTTCACTAGCTGCCATGAGAGCATTTACCTCCGCAGCATCGAAGCCCACGCGCACGGCCTCTCCGCTGATCATCGCCTCGCGCAGGCGGCCCAGCTTCGCCTCGACCTCTGCCTGAGTCTCAGGAGTCACCGTAAGCGGCTGGATCTCCAAAGCCTGAGGACTGGTGAACTTCCCCATCTCGGAATACTGCTTCGACCCGGCAATCGCAAACCAGACGATAAGCCCGCCGAAAACGAAAATGATCGTCACAAGGATCAGACAGCCAGACGTCGGGCTGCCGCGGCCGGTGCCAAGTGAGGGGGAAGGAGGTGTCGTGCTGCTCATAAGGGGTTTCACCGCTTGGTTTTTCAGATCAAACAAAGCACAGGCTGGGGCCGCCCCCAACAAAATGTGCAACTTTGACGGATCTGCTCTGTTTTTTCCAGCATGAGCTACTCCCGCCATTTTTTCGCCGTTTCCGCATCGATCACCCTCGCAGCTGGATACCTGCACGCGCAGGATGAACCCCGCATTCTCAAGCTGGACGCCAACAAGGATCAAACGATCACGAAAGAGGAAGCAGGCGAACGGTGGCGATTCGTCGAGAGGCTCGATATTGACTCCGACGGCAGTATCACTCCGAGCGAATGGAAGGCAGCCGGTTCAGGCGGGAAGGGCAAACGAGCACCAGGAGCGCTCTTTGACCGTCTTGATAGCAACAAAGATGGCCGCGTGAGCAAGGAGGAAGCGCCCGACCGCCTGTGGGAAAGGATTTCAAAGGCAGACGCTGATGGCGACGGATCTATCTCAAAGGAAGAGATTGCTTCTCTAGCCCCAGCAGGTCGCTCTGCGGATCAATCAGGCAAAAAACCTGCTACCGAAGAAGGCCGCAGGAAGCCAAAACAGGGAGGATCCTTCGACGGATCTCAGTTCAAAGCCTTCATCAAGCGCTCCGATACAAACGGAGATGGAAAACTCCAGCAGGATGAAGTCTCCAATGAAATCTGGTCGCGGATCAGCAGAATTGACAGCGATGGCGATGGCGCGATCGCTCCTGATGAAGCCGAAAGAGCCGCTAAGATGGCCGGCTCTGCGCGCGGAGGCAGCTCCGACAAACGCAGCCCAGCCCAGATGATCGCATTTTACGATAAAGACGGCGATGGAGCGCTCGCCAAATCAGAACTGAGCGAGACGATGTGGGCACGTATGTCAAAAGCCGATGAGAACGCTGACGGAAAAGTCAGTGCCTCTGAGCTGGAGCAGCTCTTTGCCGGACTGTATTGATTAGTCGGAAAGGGCCTACCAGGCATCGTATCCAGGATACTGGTTCCGCGGGACTGGTGCACGGCGCGGATAGCTGGGATAGACTGGCGGGGCAGGAGCGTGGCGATAGTATCGCGGGGCCTGCTTGCTGGAGTTACAGACTGGCGCGGGATGGCGGTAATGGTGGCGTGGTCGCTGACTGTCCGAAATGGCTGCACCGGCGGCAGCTCCGAGGAGGCCACCTATCAGAGCACCGCTGCCGTCGTCACTGACAGCTGCACCAGTGATGGCACCGGCAGCCCCGCCGACCAGTGCTCCCTCAGTCGTCGTGCAGGATGTCGTGATCGCCGCAAGTGGCAAGAGAGCTACGATACTGAGTCGTTTGAGTAAGGCTTGGGGGGTGAATTTCATAGGTCGATGATGGGTTGAGCAGCGGCGCATT
>JAHDFZ010000058.1:8440-16827 GCA_020627905.1 Verrucomicrobiota bacterium | reverse complement strand
GTTCCTCGACTTGGCTACACCCTTTATTGTTCGATCTCATCTCTCAATGCCCACCGCGAACCTTTCCCGATTCCACAACCGATCTCGGGTATCGTCCAATCTGGGGGGCTAGGCATATGCACTTTTCCACCCTCAACATCTTTTGGATCAGTCCACACACAATCACACTCATCGCACATTATCACAACAGTTGACGAATCATCGCACAAGTAGAATCCTCTTCCACCTTGGTCAGCACAGAACACACAATCAGCTTTCAAAAAAAACGCCATTTTACTCAGGGATCCGCGACAGGAAAAGCGGTGATAACTTCTAATTTATTCCTCATGATAATTCGGATCTTACTTGCCCCAGGATGACCTCTTGCAGCTCCGCGCGCCCCCCCTTCAAACCCAATCCTTCTCCCCTTTTCAATGACGAAAACCTCGACATTCCCATTCTGTTTATAGTCGAAAATCGATGAGGGATCACTCTTCTTGAGAAGCCAAGCCTCATCTACATCTTTCAAAAATCCCTTTGGCCCTGAGTCAAACACACCATGAGCTGCAAGTTGGCCTCCCCATCCAACCCGATGCGCCTCGCTGCTTTCGCGTCTCGCCTTGAGATGTAGCGAACGATTGCCTCGACATCGGCAGAAGATCGCTCGGTCCAAAGAATCTTTTCGACTTCACTCCTTGAGCCACTCCTGCAGTCTGGACTTCATGGTCTCATTGTCGATCAGCCGCCCCGACTGGATATCCTCCTCGGCCTCTGCGACAGCCGCCAGGAGGGCTATCTCTTCGTTGACATCTCGGAAGCCGACATCGTCTGGCATCCGTTGAACCGCCTGAAGCACCCTCTCTTTGACCGACTGCATAAGAACAAAATAGCTTACAGCGAGCGAGAATGCGAAGGTTTTTCGGTCCTAAGCAATCTCCAGCCAGCCGCGGGCTAGGAAAACTCCGCCTCCCAGTGGACAGCCATCCTCCCCACATATTTGCGATGGTTTTTCCATCGGTTTGCGCTATGGCTGAGGGCATGAGTAAAACCTTTTCCGCTCGCCTGCAAGAGGCGCTCCTGCAGGCTCTGTCTGCGACGGACTTTGCTGCTGATCTCCCCGAGGGCTTCGCCCCGAAAGTGGATCAGGCGCAGAACCGTCAGTTCGGAGATTACCAGACGAACGCGGCCATGATGCTGGCCAAGCCTCTCAAGAAAAACCCTCGCGAGGTGGCAGCGCAGATCATCGAGAAATTCGAGCCAGCTGACCTCTGCGACGAGCCGACGATGGCGGGGCCGGGCTTTATCAACTTCACGCTGAAGGAGGACGCGCTCGCCGGGGAGCTGCTGCGTATCCTTGCTGATGAGAGCCATCACGGGGTCGCCACGGTGGAGGATCCCAAGACCGTAGTGCTCGATTTCTCAGCGCCTAACGTGGCCAAGCCGATGCATGTGGGGCACATCCGCAGCACGATCATCGGCGACAGTCTGGGACGGATCGCGCGTTTCCTCGGCCACCGGACGATCACGGACAACCACATCGGCGACTGGGGCACGCAGTTCGGCATGATCCTCTGGGGCTGGAAGAATCTGCTGGACGAGGACGCTCTCGCGGAAAAGCCGGTTGAGGAACTGCTGCGCATTTATCGAGAGGTCAATGCTCGCACCAAGGAGGACGAAGCTTTGCGCGAGACCTGCAAGTCTGAGCTGGTGGCCCTACAAGCGGGCGATGAGGAGAATCTGAAGATCTGGGAAACCTGTGTAGATGTCTCCAAGCAGGGTCTGCAGGGCATTTATGATCGGCTCGATGTCAGTTTCGACCACTGGCTTGGCGAGAGTTTCTACAATGACCGGCTGGCTCCCCTGGTCGACGACCTGCTCGATCAAAAAATCGCCGAGGAGTCGGACGGCGCGATCTGTGTGTTCTTCCCTGAAACAAAAGGGCTGGAGGACAAACCGGCGATTATCCGAAAGGCGGACGGAGGCTTTCTCTACGCCACCACTGACCTGGCTACCATCGACTATCGTCTGAATGAGTGGAAGGCTGACGCTGTCTGGTATGTCGTCGGTGCGCCGCAGCAGCTGCATTTTGACCAGATTTTCAAGATCTCCGAGAAGCGCGGCCAGAGCGCCGACCTGGAGTTTATCCCTTTCGGCAGCATCCTGGGTAAAGATCGCAAAATGCTGCGGACACGCTCAGGCGACACCGTGCAGCTAGCGGATGTGCTCGACGAAGCAGTCGAGCGGGCCGCCAAGGTGGTGATCGAAAAAAATCCCGACCTGGAGCCATCCGAGCAGCAGGCGGTGGCCGAAGTGATCGGCATCGGCGCCGTCAAATATGCTGAGCTAAGTCAGTATCGGCTGACTGATTATATCTTCGACTGGGACAATATGCTGGCGCTCAAGGGTAACACGGCCCCCTACCTGCTCAACGCCTACGTGCGGACGCGCGCCATCTTCCGCAAGCTGGGCGAGGACTACACGGTGCTGGAGACGGCCGTCTTTGAGGAACAGGCCGAGAAAGACCTGGCTCTGAAGCTGGCTCAGTTTGCTGAAACTGTCCCGCAGGTGCTGGTCGACTTTAAGCCGAACACCCTGGCTAACTATCTCTATGAACTGGCCATGGCCTACCACCGATTCTGGGAGGCCTGCCCGGTCCTCCGCGTCGAGGGTGACCTGCGCGCGACTCGACTCGCTCTCTGCGAACAAACCGGACGGACCCTGCGGACCGGTCTCGGCCTTCTGGGCATCCGCACGACGGAGTTCATGTAGTTTTCACCGACCCGTGTCGGAGCAGAATCGCCTATGTCCCCTCCCCTTTCTCAGCAGCTGACCAGGCTCGAGGGTTACATCGAGCTGCGACTCTTTGCAGAGGCGACTGAGATTCTGGAGAGTCTGGATAACTCTGTCAGGGAGAGTCCTCCCGTGCTCTCCATGGAGATCGCCCTCTGCATAGCGGAAGAGCGCTATAATCGCGGTCTTTTCCTCGCTCACACCCTATGTGAGAAGAGTCCAGAACTGCACTCTGGGTTCATCCATGGTGCCTACTGCCTGCACGAGCTGGGACGCACAGATGAAGCACTGGCCTATCTGCAGGCAGGACCGGAGTCCCTGCAGCGGGAACCCACTTATTTCTACAATCTCGCCTGCTACCAGGCGGTGCTGGGAAATCGCGATATGGCTATCTCCTGGCTCGGACAGGCCATCCGCCTCGACCCGGACTTCCACAGCCTGGCGCTCAAGGATCCAGATCTACGATTGATCCGAGACTCCTTGTAGGAAGACTGGTATATTTGCTGCACGGGCAAATCAGCGAGCCAGGCTTTCGCGTGGGACTGAAGTCCCCCTTCCATAGCCCACATTGCTCACGCTGGGGAGTAGCGAATTGATTCGCGGGCGACATCTGGTTCGGGACTCAAGAACTGTGCAGCATGGCTTTCGCGTGGGAATGAAGTCCCACCTCCATAGCCTGTATCGCCAATGTTATGGAATAACGACTTCAGACAAGGACGACATCCCGCTCGGAATTCCTGGGCGCCCTCTCTTTGACCGCGATGACGTTAGTCGGTGAGCAGTAATATCTCCCCGCTTCGGGGCATCTTATGTTGTTATGGTTCATTCAACCATTGCCGATTTTGATATTTCATGAAAAAACGACTACCGCTGCTCTCCACTCTCGCTCTTTCGCTCTGCATTCCTCACGCATTTGCTGAGGATCCAGAACCTAAGAAACCTCACGTCCTCTTCCTCGCTGGCGATGAGGAATACCGATCTGAGGAAACGATGCCGATGCTCAGGCAGCTGGTCGAGCGGGAGCTTGGCTTCAAAACGTCTATCGGTTTCTCCCGAGACGCTGAGGGCCAAATCTCGCCAACGGCAAATGACTCCACTGATGGTATGGAGAAGCTACCGGAAGCTGACTTGCTGGTGATGTATTACCGCTTTCGGAATCCCTCGCCAGAGGAGTTCCAGCTTTTTCTCGATTACGTCGAAGCCGGCAAGCCAATCGTCGGGTTTCGCACGACGACTCATGCCTTCCGCTTTCCTGCTGATTCGCCGCACACGAAATGGGGCGGACAGGTTCCGAACGGCGGAAAACACTCCTTTGGCGGTGGCGAATCGATCCGCGAACTACTCGGCCAGAAGTGGATCTCCCACCATGGCCACTTCGATGATGGAAAAAATCCTCTTACCTCTCTGACAATTATTGAGAAGCAAAAAGCACACCCGGTCCTCCGTGGTGTTTACCCCTTCCCTGCCTACAGCTGGCTTTACCATGTCGAGGGACCAGAGCACAGTCTCGCGGAGGGGAGCACCCCGCTCATGCTCGGCACCAGCCTGCAGTCGAATCACGAGAAGCGTGGGAACACGGAGACCTTTCCCCTCACCAATCCGGTGACATGGACCAAAACCTATGGCGAAAAAGACGGTCGCGTATTTTTCACGACACTAGGTCACCCTTTTGACTTCCGCTCGGTGTCCATGCGGAAGCTGGCGCTGAACGGCATGCTCTGGGCCTTAGGCAAGGAGGACAGCATTCCCGAGAATGGGGTAACCGCTACTCTCGAAACGCCCTTCCAGCCAAGCAACTCCGGTTTCGGCAAGCCGAAGCCTCACTGATGGGGCTTCCTCAACTTCTCTCCGTTTTCTTTCTTCTCTTCAGAATCCCCCACGGGAAAAAATAAACGGAGTAGGCGGTGGCATACAGGACGAAGCCCGAAAGGCCAGCTGTAGAAGCGATCCCAAAAAAGAAGATCAGAAGATGCATCGTTAATACGTTCTTGTAAGGCTTTCCCATAGCGCCGCCGATGCCGCTTGTGGCCTTCGCATTCGCCCCCGTGTGTGTAGGCGCGCCCTTCCATGCCTCAATGAGTCCCCGTCTCTCCACCAGCAGGGCTGGTAGCAGAAAGATGCCATAGATCGGCCCCAGCTGTTTGACGGCGAACAGTAGCAGGCCAGGTGGGTTGATAAATAGCTTCGCCACCTGCTCTGTCGCCACACCACCCAACGGAAAGAAGCTGCTCAGAAAGGTAGCGTGCCCAGCATGAAAGCCGCAGAAGTGCACTGAGAAGAAGCAGAAGGTGAAAACCGCGCCGATGATGCCCAGAGGCTTCGGCACCCCAGCAGCACTTACCTTTCTGAGCCCTCCTCCGATCGCCGACAGGATCGTCGCATAGCCGATGAGGAGACTGCAAAACCATAGGCTCCAGATCAGGTCGGCTGTCTCCCAGTTGAAATACCAGGCACAGCCGAGACCAAGCATGTAGGCGATAGCGTTTGGCCAGACGCTCGGTCCTGAGGCTTCGTCAACTATGGGCGGCATGATTTCACGGGGCTCTTCACTCATTGAGGATTTGGTGATCGGGCAAACTACGCAAACTCACGCGATTGAGCTAGCGCAAAGACTCTTTACGTGAATGGGATGCCTTGTTACGATCCAAATACGGAACTCACAATTTATGAAAAAAGCACTCCTCCTAACAGCCTGCGCGGCCGCTCTCGCTACACCAGCCATTGCCGAAGACAAAAAGCAGGCCGCTAAGCCAAAGCCGAAGAAAACACCTCCAACCGGTTACACGGACACTCCATTCCTGCCTGGGGGTAAGTGGCGTGTGCACGACGACAATCGTCCGCGACCCGAGGTCGTCACCCCTGGCAAGGCTTATGGGAATGCACCTAGCGATGCCATCGTCCTCTTTGACGGCACCAGTTTCGATAACTGGGAGATGCAAAAAGGAGGCGCCCCGGTCGACTGGATTCTCAAAGATGGCTACATGCAGGTCCCTCCGCGTGGCGAAGGAGTCGGCGGATTCATTCAGACGAAGCAGGAGTTTTCAGACTATCAGCTGCACATCGAGTGGGCGACGCCGAAAGAAATCGAGAGTGCCTCGCAGGGCCGCGGTAACAGTGGCATCTTCCAAATCGGTCAGTTCGAGCTCCAGGTGCTGGATTCGTATGAAAACAAAGCCTATGCTGACGGTCAGGCCTCTGCGCTTTATGGCTATAAACCACCTCTCGTAAACGCGTCACGGAAGCCTGGCGAGTGGCAGAGCTATGACATCATCTTCGAGGCACCTAAGTTCGACGATGAAGGCAAGGTGACAAAGAAAGCGACGATTACCGTGCTTCACAATGGAGTTGTGACCCACCACGCAGCCAAATTTCTCGGCACGGCCAGCCGAAGCCACAAAAGAGTCGCCAATTACGACGATGCCAAGCCAACCGGACCGATCCGTCTTCAGAATCACAACAATCCTGTGCGATTCCGCAACATCTGGCTTCGTCCTCTCGATCTGACAGCGAACGAGTAGCGACGCACCTTGGTGAGATCGGGACGACAGGCAATCGTGCGCCAGGGCTTGTTAGCTAACGAGCGTGGCTTTTGTCGTTCCGCCGCCGCACGGCGTCGGCTACGCTTGGCCGGAGAATGTAGGTGGGAACGTAAGAGACCGGCTAGCCTGCCTGCGGCCAAAAGCCAGCGCCCATAACTTTCGTCGGTCCACCGCCTCACGGCGGCGGCTACACTTGGCTGGAGAATGTAGGCGGGAACGTAACCTGTCCTTCGAAGCTCGGAGAGCGAAGAAGGAGAAACCGACCCACTGCCTGCAGCCCAAAGCCAGCGCCCATAACTTTCGTCGGTCCACCGCCTCACGGCGGCGGCTACGCTTAGCTTTTAACGCCCGCCACCCAACCTACGCTCTTTTACTCAGCGCGTCTGAAATACTGCTTCAAAACGGCTTGTTCATCAGGCAGTAGCGCATCGGTCCAGACCTTCTCGCCACCAGCCCCTTGAGCTGTCGACGCCCCACCAGCAGTCAGAGAGGTGGCTGAGGTGTCGATCTCGTGCTCTGTTTCTGCCTCGGCCAATTTCTCTGCCGGGATAAAGGATCCGCCGGGGGTCCCCACCACTGATTCGATCTTGTCTGTCTTGAGATCGCTCTCTTCACCAAAAAAGAGAGGCGCCTCGCCGGGGCCACGCCTAGGCTTGCCATCGAGCGGCTGCCCCATCCCCGGCTTACGACCGAGTATTTTCTGCAGGGTGGGATCATCCTGGAGAGACTTCATCCGCGCCATCCGACCTAAACCTTCGGCTCCTTTCCGCAGACGCTCCCGAAACTCGAGTTTCTGCTCGGGCGTGAGAGGCTTGTTTCCCTGCCCCTGCCCCTGATTCCCCGGCTGCATCTGCTGCCCGGCCTGCTTAAGCTGACGCATAAGAGAGGGATCCAGCTTGAGTCCACTTTTTGCCAATTCCGAGAAAGCCTCAGCAAATCGTTTGGCGAGAGCCTCCTTCGCCTGCATTGAAAGCTTCAGTTGGTCAGCCTTCTCAGCCGCTGCCATCGCCTGCTCCAGGGTGGCCGCATTGTTCGCTGAATTCTCGAGCTTCTGCTGCAATGACTTCGCAAGCTGATCACTTGCCTCGAGACTCGCTTCGGAGAACCAATCATCTTTCGGAACACTCCTCAGTTGGTCCAACTGTTCCTGAATCGGCGCAATGTCCTCCTCATCCACGATCGACTCTTCCTCAGCCAATTCGTCGAGGATGTCGTCCATTTCGCTCCATGAGCGAGGCTCAACAACGGCGATGGCAGGCTCGTCGCCCTCACCGATGAGCGATTCGATCGGCAGAAAGACAGCAATCGCGACGGCCAGCATCGTGGCACCCCAGGGGACTGCCAGGCGATGCGGGATCCACCGCCACGTCACCGCAGAATGCTGAAACTCACGAGGCTGCGGCCAGGCACCCTCGCCAGCAGCGGCAGCACTCAGCCGGTTGTTGAGCGACAATTTCTCATCCAACCGAGCAAAGGCCTCCGAACGCGTCAAAAATCGGGTTCGTGCCCGAATGACTGCGACTGCCGCGGCGATCAAAATCAGAAACCCGTAGGATGCCGCGAGATACCATGCGCTACGAATGTCGCCGTCCAGGCCAATAAGCCTTGCAATGACAAAACAGACCGCGGCGACCATAGTGCCCACGAGCACAAAGAGCTGAAACTTCTCCAACCAGCAGGCCAGGCTAAATCCCCTGCGCAGTCGAGCCGCTTTTCCAGACCAAAATGCGGCATCAACCTCACTCATCTGTCCCGATTGATCATCACCCATCGGGATACTGTAGCGAGGGAAACCCGCTCTGAAAAGTGCATTTTCCAGCCCTACTTTCAGCTTCACCATTACCACAGAAAATTGGCAGCCTCTCAAATCTGAGTCTGAAAATGATTGTAAAAGTGCTGCCTATTGATTCTACGGAAATTTAAACAAACGAGAATTTAGGCCACAGAACGCAATTTTCGTTGGTGTTTTGGGTAGAATTCGCTAAGCAAACACTTGCACTGACGCTTTCCTGCGGCAGCGTTTCCATACGATTTTGAAGACCAGTCCTACATTCTCAGCTCTATCGAGAATGGCAGCTT
>JAHDFZ010000058.1:7187-8430 GCA_020627905.1 Verrucomicrobiota bacterium | reverse complement strand
CGGTTTTGCTTGGTCTTTTCCTTCCGTTACAGCCTGCTCTCGCGCAAGAAGCAACGCAGCTCCAGATCGACGCTGACAACACCGATTACGATAAGAACACAGGCGTCGCGACGGCTTCCGGTGGTGTGATTCTTGTTTATGGTGACGTCGAAATCCATGCCGACGAAGTGGTCTACAATACGGCAACTGGAGACGTCAACGCCACGGGCAACGTCGTTGTCTACGGTGTCGACGGTGTGGTCCGTGCAGATGAAGTCACCTACAATACACAAACTGGAGAGCTCGATACCGGCGAGATCGAGTCATCCATGGATCAGATTTTCTACCGAAGTGAGGTAGTGGAGCGTCCCGATCCGGACACGGAAGGCCCGATCCACCTTGAGGATGCTGTCTTCACAACTCACGATGCGGCCAATCCGTTTTTCTATCTGAAAGTCAAGGAACTGGACGTCTACGGGGAAGAGAAACTCGTGCTGAAGGGCGCCACCGTCTACACAGGTAAGGTTCCAGTATTTTATCTACCTTACCTTGTCCAGCCGCTTGACGATGAACTGGGCTTTTTCGCCACTCCCGGGTGGAACTCAGCCTGGGGCAGCTTCTTCCAGAGCCGCTATGGCTTCATGATCGGCGATGATCTTTTCGCCAAGGCGCACCTGGACGTCCGGAGTGAGCGAGGCCTTGGTGGAGGATTCGATCTCGAGACTCGCGAGTTCAAAAATCACCCGAACATTGGCGGACTGCGCACCTACTACGCCGAAGACAACAATCCACAGCGTCGTTTCAACGGAACCACCCGCAGTCAGGACGTGTCTTCATCACGCTACCGGGTAGCTCTCCAGCAGCGGGTCTACTTTCCGGGTATTGAGGACAAAACACTTTACCTGGATATCGATGCGACGAAGCAGAGCGACGCCTTCGTTCATGAGGATTTCTTCCCGAATGAGTTCCGCACCGATCCGAAGCCGGACTCTATGATCAATCTCGTCAAAGTCCTGGAGAACGGAGAAATCTCTCTTACGGGCCGTTTCCAGATCAACGAGTTCTTCCAGACTGACACTCGGTCTCCCGAGCTTGCTATTGATATTAATCCCACCCCCATCGGTGACACTGGCGTCTACTACAACGGCTACACCACTTACGGGATCATCGGTGAGGAGATGGATGTCGATACACTGCGTCTCGGGGTAAACACCGACATCGAGACTTACAATCGCTTTCAGACCTATCATGAGGTCTCCTTCCC
>JAHDFZ010000058.1:0-7177 GCA_020627905.1 Verrucomicrobiota bacterium | reverse complement strand
CGTCGGCGGTCGCTACACCAATTACAGCGAGTTCGACATGCCCGGGCTTACCTCATTCGACACCGAGGCATTCCACGCAGGAGTCACGGTCTCCACGAAGTTATCGAAGCAGTATCCCGACATCGTCAGCAAGCGCCTTGGCCTCAACGGGCTGCTCCACGTCGTAAAGCCTTATTTCGACTACTCCTACCTCAGCGCTTCCGAGCCTGAACCGGGTTTCCGCCCCGTGGACCGTCTGCAGCCCACGACCCGCCTGCGGGCGATCGATCTGTCTCAATACACGGCGGTCGATGACCTACGAGACTGGCAGATCGGTAGAGTCGGTCTCGCCAATAAATGGTTTACCAAGCGCAACGGCATGTCCTACGAGTGGCTGTCTATCGAGAACTACATGGATGTTTTCTTCCAGGACCCCGAGGGGAATCGCTCCACCTCGAACTTCTTCACCGATATCACCTGGCGCCCTACTCCATGGCTCACGGCCTCGACCACCGCTCAGGTTCCTGTATTTGGCGCGACTGGCGGATTCTCCGAAGTCCAGTCCTCTCTATCATTCATGCCGACGGATAAGTTCCAATTTTCTATCGGCCATTACTACCTACAGGAGCATCCTCTCATTCAGCGGGATGCCAATCTCCTGACTTTCAACACCTACTCCCGTCTCAGCGACAACTGGGGCTTCAGCACTGCTCACCGATATGAGCTGCGTGACTCGACTCTGGAATACCAGCAATACACCATTCATCGCGATCTCGGCAGCTGGACAGCGAGCGTCGGCGGTATCATCCGCGACAACCGCTCAGCCGGTAATGAGTATGGCGTGGTGCTCAGCCTGACGCTCAAGGCCTTCCCTCAATTCAGTCTGCCGATCGACTTCCAGCCTGGTGGAGAAGACTAGGAGGCCGTTGAAAAACTAGGTGAGCGATGACCGGAACTCTGATTTCGGCTGGCAAGGCGCGAGAAGCGATGGTAGCCATAGCTACCTGAGCAACGAGGAACGCAGCCAGACGGAATCAGGGTTACGGCCCGAAGGGTGAGAGCAGCCACTTCATCTTGAGCGGTGTAAAAGTCATAACCCATATCTCTTCTCATCATCGTTTGCATAGTTTTTCAACGGTCTCCTAGGAGCACGCTCGCTCGTTAGACTTAATGGCGGGATCAGGACTGATTCTGCTTTGCCTCCGGCACCCTTCCCTCCTATCCTATCTCTATCATGATGAAGATCGGACAGATGGGAGCCTCTCTCGCGGCCATGCTGGGATTGACCAGCTGCTCGCTCAAGTTCCAGCAGGAATGGCGAGAGGAGATGCGTGCCTACGGCGCGAAAGAAACAGGGGCGCTCACTGGCGACGCAGCGGTCCTAGGGCCGTGGGAAGGCAGATGGGAGACGCCCGGCAATGGTCATTCCGGGAAGTTGAAAGCGATCGTCAAGGCTCCCGAAAGCGAGGGCGCCCCTTATCGATTTTTCTACTTCGCGACTTGGTCAAAAGTCTTCGCTGGAGCTTTTGAGGCGGAATTCCCCCGCTCTCCTTCGCATAGAGGTTATCGCTTTATCGGCGAGCAGGAACTAGCAGGCTTCGGGACTTACACGCACGATGCAGAGATCAGCACCGAAGCGTTCGAGGCAAGCTTTTCAAAAGGTGATCGCGATGTCGGGACCTTTCGCCTGACAAGACCGTAAGAGGCGGTGGAGTAAATGTTGGGGAGTGCTGCTCGCATCGGTCATGCTGGGGAGTAGCGAATTGATTCGCGGGCGATATCTGGCTCAGAACGCAAGCCTTGAGAGACCAGGCTTTCGCCAATGGGAATAAATTCCCATCTCCCCGGCTAGAGACTACGCAGTCCTTGTGCCCTTGGCTAGTTCACCTTCGCCTTGCTGCACGGCGCGGGAGAAGAGCCGCTTGATGTCGTCTAGGATCACATAGTTCACCGGGACGAGAATCAAGGTGATCAGGGTAGCGAAAACGATTCCATAGCCGAGACTCACCGCCATGGGGATCAGAAACTGCGCCTGCGTCGACTCCATGCGAATGAGTGGAAAGAGCCCGGCAAAGGTCGTGATACTGGTGAGGACCACGGCTCGGAAACGGGCGGCCCCTGCTTCGTTCGCCAGAGCAAAGACGCTGGCACCAGGCTCCTCCCGGCGTCGCCGATTGATGTAATCAACGAGGACGAGGCTATCATTCACAACGACCCCTGCGAGGGCCAGAATCCCGAAGTAGCTCATGTTACTGATCGGCATTCCACCGATGTCGTCCTTCCACCAGTCCTCGATCAGATGCCCCGCGATCGCCCCGACAAAGCCGAATGGAATGACGGACATGACGACGATCGGCTGCAGATAGCTTTTCATGGGAATCGCCAGCATGACATAGACCGCGAAGAGGATGAGGGCGAATCCATAGGTCTGCACCTGCCGCGACTCCTCCTGCTCACGCGCCTCTCCCTCAAAGGAGAACGTCACTCCCTGATCCCGTGGCAGCTCGCCCTCAAGCCAGAGTGAGAGATCAGCACGAATCGCCGGGAGATCGATCTTCGACTTGTCGGCATCAGCGGAAATCTTCACCGACCGCGTGCCATTCGATCGCTCGATTCTCGGTAGGCTCTTCTCAAAGTTCAGCGTCGCTACCTGAGCCAGCGGCACGCTATCGCCCCGCCCGTTCGTTACCCGCATATCCTGCAGAGTCGCCAGTGTCTTGCGCTCATCTTCAGGGAAGCGCAGCATGACACGGATCTCGTCCCGATTGCGCTGGATGCGCTGCACCTCCTCACCGAAGAAGGCCTGCCGCACCTGCCGCGCCAGATCTAGCGTCTGGAATCCCAGACGCTTCGCTTCGTCCGATAGCTCCAGACGCACCTCATCCCGACTCTCGTCCCGGGAGTCAGAGATGTCGAAGAGTCCATCATAGGTTCCCAGCTTTTCGGACACCTTTTCCGCTGCCCGACCGAGCGTCTCGGGATCAGCACCGTTCAGCTGCACAACGATCGGATCGCGGCCCCGGCCGATCTCCGCACGGAAAAATAAACTCTTAGCCCCGACGATCCCCCCCTCTCTCTCGATTGTCTCACGCAGTTCATTGATCAGCTGCCGAGTGCCGATCTCGTGCTGCCGATTCTCTGGAGGCACCATGTAAAAAATAACCTCGCCCAGGTGAGACTGCCCCATGCGGTTGGCGGCTCGGGATGACGAGACTCCCTGCCCGCCGATACTGACGAAGACATCCTCGATTACTGAAATCCCATCGCTCCCGACATAGCGCTCCTTCATGTCGAAAACGACACTCTCGATAAAGTTGATATGCTTCTCTGTAGTGGCAAAAGGTGCCCCCTCCTGCATAGTAAGCTTGACCGTGCCTCGTTCACTCTCCACCCGAGGGAAGCTCACCTGATCGATACGGCCTCCTTTCAACGCTCCAAAAGTGATGGCGAGGATAGCAAAAGCGGCTGCTACGATCACGTAACGATTCGTTAACGCGAAGCGCAGCACGGGAGCATAGACGGTGCGGGCGAACCATTGCACTGAGCCGGCGATCCGCTGCTGGAAGCGCGAAAACCCATAATAGCCTCGCCTCGCGAAAGCCGTAACACGCCCACCGAAGAAGAAAAGACAGGCATTCCGCGCCCATTGACGCGGCTGAAAGGTCAGGTGGGCCGGTAGAATCAGCTTCGACTCGACGAGTGAAAAGGCCAGGACGGTGATGACGACCGTCGCAATCTGCGGCAACCAGGCTCCATGGAATCCCGATAGGAAATACAGGGGAAGAAACGCGATCATCGTCGTCAAAACACCGAAAACGACGGGCAGCGTCACCTCGTGGGTGCCCTTCTGTGTCGCCGCCAGTCGATCCGGCATTTCTCCCTGCCGCTTGTAGATATTCTCCCCCGTGACGATGGCATCATCTACCACCACGCCGAGGACGAGGATGAAGCCATAGAGACTGACAATATTGATGCTGAGCCCGAGTAGCGGCATCAGCGCAAAGGTGCCGAGAAAAGAGACCGGAATCCCAATGACGACCCAGAGAGCGAGGCTTGGACGCAGGAAGAGGGTCAGCACGATGAAAACGAAGAGCATCGACTTCCAGGCAGAGTCCATGAGCGTAGCTAGGCGGCCTTTGACGATGCGGGAGGTATCCGCCCAGTAGTCGAGGACGACACCCTCTGGCAGCGATGCCTGCCGCTCGTCCATGTAGGCTTTCACCCGCTCAGAAACGGCGATGGCGCTTTGATTCCCCTCGCGGAAGACAGGGATCATTACGCATGGTTCTCCGTTGAACCGGGCAAAAAACGGGTTTTCGTTGAACCCATCGACGACCGTCGCGATGTCACCCAGCTTCACCGTGCCACCCTCCGGATCATTGATGATCACTAGATCACGGAAGGCCTCTTCGGAGTAGGCACGCCCCGTTGTGCGCAGCGTCACCTCTCCCGCCGGTGTCTCGATCACGCCCGCCGGGACATCGATCGAGCCGGCACGCAGTGCCTGCGTGACCTGGGTAAGCGTGATGTCGTAGGCGATGAGCTGATCAGGCTCGATCTCGATCGCGACCTCCCGAGCTCGCACACCCTGCAACTCGGCAGAGGAGATCTCCGGTAGCGCGACGATCTCATCGCGTATCTGCAGACCCAGCCTGCCTAGATCCGTTTCGCTGAGAGGTCCGCTGAGGACGACACTGATCACCCAGCGTGGCGTGTCCGAGACTCTGACGGTCACACTCTCGGCATCGCCCGGAGGAAAGTTATTCAGGCTCTCGACAGCGATCTGCACCTCATCTCTCACCTGCTGGACATCGTAGTCCTCGTCCACTACCAGACTGACCGAGCCGGATGACGCATTCGCCGAGGAGAACATCTCCTCGATCCCCTGAACCTCGGAGACCGCTTCCTCGATCCGGATCACCACGGTCTGCTCCACCTCCTCCGGAGTCGCTCCACGATAGGGCACAGAGACGACGATTGTCCGGCTCTCTGCCTGCGGAAACACCTCCAGTGGGATCTTCCCCAGAAACAGGGTCGCCAGCCCTGCCAGGACGATCGCCAGCAGCAGCATGTTGGCTGCAACGGTGTTTCGGATGAAGAAATCAATCATAGAAGAAGCTCAGGGAGAGAACTCTCCCCGGCAAACAAAGTTTCACCCTTGAAAGAGGCCTGTTATACCTCGCCTCGGCCCCCTCAGGAGAAGCTGCCAGCCAGAGACTTCGCTAGCTCAGAGAAAGCAGCCGCTACGGCGCTTTCGTCATTCGGCTTGAGAGATACTGGGTAGCCCTCATCACCGCCGATGCGGGTGGACGAGTCGATAGGGATCTCGCCAAGCAGAGGCACGCCTAGACGCTCCGCCTCGCGCGCTCCACCACCTTCACCAAAAATGAAATTCTTTTTCCCAGCATCACACTGGAACCAGGCCATGTTCTCGACCAGGCCAGCGATGGGGATGTTCACCTTCTGGAACATCGCCACCGCCTTGCGGGCGTCAATCAGCGCCACCTCCTGCGGAGTCGTCACAATGAGCGCTGCATCCACGGCAACCGTCTGAGAAATCGTCAGCTGGATGTCACCCGTGCCGGGAGGCAGGTCGAGGATGAGGAAGTCCAGCTCACCCCAGGCACATTGCCGGAGAAACTGCTGGGTATAGCGGGTCGCCAGCGGGCCACGCACGATCACGGGAGAATCATCACTCAGCAGATACCCCATAGAGATCGATTTGATACCATGGGCCTCGACCGGGATGATCTCATTCTGATCATTAGCCAGTGGCTCGGCATCCTCCGCCCCCAGCATCAGGGCCACACTGGGGCCATAGAGGTCACAATCGCACAGCCCCACTGAGTAGCCTGCTTTCTTCAGCGAAATCGCCAGATTCGTCGAGACCGTGCTTTTGCCCACTCCCCCCTTACCGGAAGCGACCGCGATGATCCGTTTCACGCCCGGGATCGACGACTGTCCCATGGAGACATTTGATCCACCGGGATTCTCAGGAGGATTCTGGATATCGAAATCGACGGCGACATCTGCCACGCCATCGAGTCTCTTGACCTCCTCGATCACCGCCGCATGGATGGCTCCGGGGATCGAGGGATCTTTCGTCGCCAGCGAGAGCGCCACCGTCACATGATCACCATCGATCCGCACCCCCTTCACCAGGCCGAACGAGACGATATCCCGGGAGAAACCAGGGTATTTGACGGAAGCGAGCTGTTTGCGAACGAGATCTTCAGTAATCATAAAAAAGTGGCGATTCGCACACCGTTACGCCTCGAAAAGCCGAAAAGCACCCGCAAAATGCAAGTGGGTTTTGGGGCGGAAGGCACAACGGGCCACGCCTTGAGTCTTCGGAGTTGTCCCCATCACTCCATCCAGCGCTTTTCTTCCTGCGTGAAACACAGGACCAGAGCCAGCACGCCCGCGCCGAGGTGAATGAACGCGTGCACTTTATGAGGTAAAAACAGTCCGAAGGTGCCGAGTGAGAGGCTAAGAACTGCGAGGATAAGCCAGAGGATTCTCATTGGTTTCGAAGTCAGAATTCCCGAACTCAACTAGCGGTCACAACCTGCCAATCCTCAACATCGAATTTCGTGAAGTCACCACGAAAGACTGAAGCGATGTCAATCACCGGCCATGCCGGAGGTCCAAAGCTTCATGGCTCCGGCCATCCAGTCCTCAGAGTAGATGGGCAACTGAGCGACGTCATCCCAATCAGGTTTCTGAATGCACTCGTAGCTTTCGACTGCCTTTCGCGCTGAGCTTCCCAGTTTTCCCGTGCCCACGACCGAAAGACTGTCGAAGGCAGCCGTCATACCGCTTTGCGCACATTCCGCGAGTAGTTCCGTCATCAATTTACAGTCGTTCGCAAAACGGCTTTCACGAACGATCTCGTCTGTATAAAGCAACTCCAGAAGGTAGATCGATGCGATGGCATATTTAGCGTGACCGTTTTCTGAGTCAGCAATTGGCTGCAGCTTCTCCAGGTGGTTCTGAAAAACTGAAGCAGTCTCTGGAGATACGAACGGAAGGCTTGAATCCGTGGATTGCACCAAAGACTCGATATCAGCCCAGAAATCCTCCAGTTCCTGCGTTTGTTTCATGATCGATTAGCGACTCAACAGATCGACTCTGCTTCGCCTAAGATTTGGATTCGGTTCAAGGACCGTCGTAACCCAGTGAGAATTCGCCGCTTTCG
>JAHDFZ010000317.1 GCA_020627905.1 Verrucomicrobiota bacterium | reverse complement strand
ATTAGTTAATGCGGTTGAATCATATTTTTTGGTGGCAATTTTTCTTTCAACAGCGAGCCGATCGCCGTGCCGGGGAATGAGGCCTCATTCGAGATCCAGCTAAATGGCGATCATCTTTCTGTTTTTGTAAATGAAAAGGACTCGCTCCGCACATCGGTTCCTTCATCGCGCGTGTCAGGAAACGGGCTTTACTTCAAGACGGGCGGCGGCTGGCGCGGCTGGAACAACGGCGAACGCACGGTAGCTGTAAAAGACTTCTCTGTGACGCGCACCATAGGATATCTACCGAGATCGAGCATCAGCCCGGAGGATCGGCTCGCTCTCCTGACACTGCCAAAAGATTATTCGGGAAGCTCAGATCTCCAACTGCTGGAGGCTCAGAACGGCGATCTCCTGCGGGGCGAGCTGATCAGCTACGATGGGGAGAAGCTCCGTTTCGCCGCTCAGGGGCAGGAAGTGGCGCTGGATCGCAGTCTGCTGCGAACACTCATCTGCGTCTCTCCGCGGGCATCAAAAGATAGCGGCGAGAATGCTGCAGAGGAAGATCACCCGCCGGCCGCGCTCGACTTTCAGCCGGCTTCGTGGAAGGAAAAGACTCTCTCCCACAAGGTGCGACTTATGAATGGTTCGCGCCTGCTGCTCTGCGATCCAGAGCCGAATGGCGAATTTCTTACCGCGCTCTCCCCGGTTATCGGCACGATCCGGGTGCCCGCCTC
The DNA here is from genome assembly GCA_020627905.1 of Verrucomicrobiota bacterium. Taxonomy (GTDB): domain Bacteria; phylum Verrucomicrobiota; class Verrucomicrobiia; order Verrucomicrobiales; family DEV007; genus Arctic95D-9. The sequence continues at coordinate 1,973 of JAHDFZ010000317.1, read as the reverse complement.
GCAGGTGCATCGCGTCGAGCAGTTCCTACCCGTCACAGTTGCAGATGTCCTGCGCGAGCTGCCTAGCATCGGCGCGTTCGCTTACAAGGACTGGGCATTTCTTTCACCACCGGAGCCGATGATTCTTGACCAGAGCGCTCCTGTTTCTCCACTGATCGATAAGCCGGCACCGGATTTCCAACTGCCTATCCTGCAGATGAGCGCTGTAGCCGATCAGCCGGGCTCCGTTACACTGGACGACTTGTTAGGGGAAGTTACGATCCTCGAGTTCTGGGCCAGTTGGAGCGCTCCCGGAGTGCAGTCTCTCCCGAAACTGCCGGAAATCGTCAATCGCTTTCCTGAGCGGGATATCAAACTTCTCGCCATCAATCAGGGAGAATCGGGAGCCGCTCTTCAGACCTTCCTCCGCCTGCAGGGGTTAGAGGAACTCCCCGTCGCCCTTGATACGCGGTTAGAGGTCACCCAGGCTTACCGGGCCAATACCCTGCCGTGCACGATGGTGCTGGACCGGGACGGGATCATCCGTCATATCATCCAGGGAAGCCGCAAAGACCTCGAGGAGACGCTGCTTCAGGTGATCGGTGCCATCTTGACGACGCAGGATCAGGGCGAATAGTGTGGTCAGGCTGATCCTGATTACCTCCTCTCTCCCTCTCCGAAATGCGCCCCTTCGAACCCGCCGATCAACTGACGTCTCTGGCGGATGAAGGCCTGTTGCGGAGGCTGAAGGTCTATGATCGGTCGGCGGCAGACGTTCTGCGACTTTCCTCTCCCGACGGCGCGCCCCTCGTCAATTTCTCCTCAAACGACTATCTCGGCTTTTCCCAGGATCCGTTTCTGGCAGAGACGCTTGGAGAGGCTGCTCATCGGTATGGCGTGGGTTCCGGTGCCTCGCGACTGGTCTGCGGGACGCACTCGCCACACTACGAACTGGAGCAGTCACTTGCCGAAGCAAAACGCGCAGAGGCGGCGCTGACGTTCAGCTCAGGGTTCGCTACTGCCGTCGGTGTCATCACGGGATTGATGGGCGATGGCGATATCATCATCCTCGACAAGCTCTGCCATGCCTCCCTCATCGATGGAGCGAAGGCGAGCGGTGCCACCCTACGGGTTTATCCTCACAACAACCTTGGTCGGCTGGAGTCCCATCTCCAGTGGGCGTCTCAACGACGGAGCAGTGACCAGCGGGTCCTCGTAGTGACCGAGAGCATTTTCAGCATGGATGGAGACCTATGCCCCCTTCCGGAGATCGTCGGTCTCAAAGACCGCTATGACGCCTGGCTGCTGCTCGACGAAGCTCATGCACTGGGCGTGATCGGACCGGAGCAACGGGGACTGGCTGCTGAGCATCATCTGGAGACTCAGATCGAGCTGCAGATGGGCACGCTGAGCAAAGCGCTAGGCCTGTCTGGAGGATATATCTGCGCGAGTCGGGCCATGATCGATCTGCTAACGAACAAGGCTCGCAGCCTCATTTACTCCACAGCGCCCTCCCCGGCTATCGCTCATACGGCGAGAGTCGCCCTCAGCAGGCTGCTGGGTCAGGAAGGCAGGATGCGGAAAGAGCGGCTTTGGCAGCGGATCGATTCTTTGCATACAGGGCTGGAGACGGCGGGTTTATCCGAAAGCTCAAGCGCTATCGTGCCGGTCATATTAGGCGAGAGCGAGGAAGCGCTGCATGCTGCCGCGACGCTCGGTGACAGCGGTTTTCTCGTCCCTGCCATCCGCTTTCCCACGGTTCCACGTAACACGGCCCGGCTACGTATCACTTTGTCCTCAGAACATCAGCAGGAGGATGTAGATTCACTAGCGCAGGCTTTGCGACCGATTGTTGTGTCGTCGGCAGATCTGACCACGTGATCGGAATGAGAGGGCTAAGTCTGGATCACGCGGCTTTCGCGGGGGACTGAAGTCCACCTCCATAGCTCACGTCGGCCACGCTATGGACAAGCGACTTCAGTCGCGGAACGCAT
>JAHDFZ010000057.1 GCA_020627905.1 Verrucomicrobiota bacterium | reverse complement strand
CAGAGATATGAGATGATCGCCCCGTATGAAAAAGGTTCTATTTCAAGGCATCTTGCTAGCCTCAGCTCTATCTATCACGGGATTCGCTGACGAAAAGGCACCCGCTCCACCGGAGGCTACGATCGTCCCCACCGATCTCTTTCACCTCCCTGAGGGACTGGAGGTGACCGTTTGGGCGACGGGAGACCAATTACGAAACCCGACAAATATTGACATTGATGAGGCGGGCCGCATCTGGGTGGCCGAAGGCGTTCGCTACCGCCACAACCACGAAGCACAGCCGGAGGGCGACCGCATCCAGGTTCTTACGGATACTGACGGCGATGGCAAAGCGGACAAAAGCCATACCTTCGTTCAGGATCCTGAGTTGATCGCTCCGCTGGGTGTAGCCGTGGTAGACAATCGCGTGCTGGTTTCGCAACCACCCCACCTGCTCAGCTATACAGACGTGAACCGAAACCAGGTGTTCGATGAAGGAGTTGATAAAAAGGAAGTGTTGCTCACCGGTTTTAACGGACTGAACCACGACCACTCTCTTCATTCCCTCACCGTCGGACCTGACGGGAAATTCTATTTCAATCAGGGCAACTGCGGGGCCAAGTTCACGGATCGTTCGGGCAAAACGTTCACCATCTTCGGGAGCTATCGGGCCAAGCCGGTTGGAGGTTTGGAAGATGCCTTCTCTGTTGAGGATATGGCAGAGCTTGCCGGACAGGTCAGCGATGATGGTCACGTCTACGTCGGCGGATTCACCGTGCGCATGAACCCCGACGGGACCGATGCCGAGATCATCGGGCACAACTACCGAAATTCTTACGAACAGTCGATCACCTCGCTAGGTGACGTTTTTCAGAACGACAACGATGATCCACCCGCGTGCCGCGTCAGCTGGGTGATGGAGCATGCCAACTTCGGGTTTTCCTCCAATGACGGCCAGCGCACCTGGCGAGCTGATCGTCGACCTGGTCAGGAAACGGCCATCGCAGAGTGGCGTCAGGAAGATCCCGGCTCCATGCCCGCAGGGGATGTTTACGGGGGCGGCTCGCCGACTGGAAACGTCTTTTACGAAAACGGCGCTCTGCCTGCCGAAATGATCGGCTCCTTTTTCGCCTGCGAGCCAGGACGCAATGTCATCTTCGGTTACCAGCCAAGGTTGGACGGCAGCGGATTCGCGCTGGATCGCACGGACTTCATCACCACCAACCCTGGCGATGATGCTTCCCGGTTTGCAGGATCTGACTTCAATGGGGGTGACAAAAGCATGAACCAGGAAGTGAAGACGCTCTTCCGTCCTTCCGACATTGCTGTGGGTCCCGACGGCGCTCTCTATATTTCCGATTGGTTCGACCCGCGCGTGGGAGGCCACCGCAGCTATGACGAGGCGACAGCAGGGACGATTTATCGAGTGGCCCCGAAAGGCTTCCAGCCAAAGGTCCCGGAGATCGACCGCGCCACGACAGAAGGACTGATCACAGCGCTCCTCTCTCCTGCTGTCAATGTCAGGGCGATCGGTTTCTACGGCCTCAAGGAACAGGGCGCAAAGGCCATTCCTGCGGTGAAGGAGTTGCTCAAACATGAGAATCCCTACATTCAGGGACGGGCGCTCTACCTTCTCTATGCTCTGGGTGAAAAAGGTATCGCGGCAGCGGGAATGCCCAACGAGCAGGCGAGCGAAGAGATGACCATCGCCGCATACCGAGCGCTCCAGCGCATCGGCGGGGACTTCGTGGCAGAGGCACGCCAACTCGCCGACCATGCATCGTCGGCCGTGCGCCGGGAGGTGGCCGTTTCTTTGCGAGATGTTAACTACAGCGAAAAGAAGGATCTGCTCCTCGCGCTGGCCGAGAGTTTCGCGGCTGGCGATCGCATCTACCTGGAAGCCCTGGGAACAGCCACAAAAGGAAACGAGGCCGAGCTTTACCGAGCCATCCAGGAAAGCTGGGGAGAGGGAAATCCAGCTACGTGGTCCCCCCGTTTCGCTCAGATCGCCTGGCGCCTTCACCCGATTCATGCTGTCTCCGAGTTCGCCACCCGCGCCCTTACCCCCGAGCTGAGCTACGAAGATCGAAAGCAGGCGATGGATGGCATTGCCTTTGTCTTCACCGATGAAGCGAGCAAAGCGATGGTGAAAATCGCCAGCTCCGAGACAGACCTCAAAGTGGACGCCTCGTGGTGGCTACTCAACCGCGCGACCAATCGCTGGAAAGAATTCGGTCTGATGGAAGAACTGAAACGAAGCGGCATCTACGATCCGGAGACGATCACGATCTCACCGATCACAGTTCCTGCTCCGCCCGCAACAGATCCTTACACATTGGAAGACGTTCTTGCGCTCGACGGCGATGCTGCTCGCGGAAAGCTCGCTGTGGGACGCTGCGTCATGTGTCATGAAATCGACGGACAGGGAATCAACTACGGCCCTACTCTCGACGGCTGGGGTAAAGGGCAGCCTCTGGAGGTGATCGCTCGCTCGATCATCCACCCCACGGCGGATATCGCCCACGGCTACACCGGGATGCGAGTGACGCTAAAAGACGGCACACAGGTGGATGGCCTCGTCGTTCAGCGGGGTGACCCCACGATCACCGTTAGCACAGGCGGTGTTCGTCAGCTGATTCCGAAGAACCGCATCAAGCATATCCATAAAAAGAAACAGTCTCTCATGCTGAGCGCTGCTCAGCTGGGGATGACAGCGCAGGATGTGGCCGATGCCGTTGCGTATCTGAAGACTGGCAAGTAGTTCAGCCTTCGGATATGCCCCCTGAGCCTCTGAGCGGGAGAGGGGGCAGAGAGTTCTAGGAGCATTCTTCAGAGTTTCCTCGCAGCTCGGAATTGCCCCGGAGTCTGTCCTATGGACTTCAGGAAAGCAGTTTGTAGGTAAGCCCCCTGAGAATAGCCTACCATCGACGCAATTGCCTCAATGGTGAGATGCGTTTCTACCAATAACCGTTTCGCTTTTTCTAACTTTCGCTCACGAATAGCCGTTCCGGGAGACTTTCCATAAGCGAGCCTAAAGCGCCGATGGAGCGTGCTTCGTGAGCATCCAAGGAGCGTAGCCAATTTATCTGTATCAAGCGTCTCTGCGATATTTTCGTCCATGAGTCGAAAAGCCTGCCCAACCAAAGGGTCCCTCCGGATCAATTTGTCCGATGTTTCTCGAGTAACGATTCCTAAGGGCGGTATCTGCACAGGGTCTACGGGCGCTGATTTCCCCCTCATCATTTGATCCAGCAGTGCGCCTGCTCTCATCCCCACCTCTAAACCGTTGAACGCGACACTCGACATCTGAGGGACGGAAAACTCACATGCGGTGACATCATTCTCACAACCAATAACCGCAACAGATTCCGGAACACTTATCCCCCTGAGCCTGCAGGCAGACGTCACGGCAATTCCCGCCTCGTCATTCGCCGCGAAGATTGCAACTGGCTTTTCTAATTCAGCGATACGCTCCCCCAGAAGCTCGATATACTTCGAATCGTTGATTGTCGGGTTACTGACAAACATCGGAAGCTTCACAGGATTGAAACCCTTCTGTGACAGGTAGCGCTGAAAGCCTTCCACTCGTTCACGGAAGAATGCAGAACCCTCTACGGGTAGAAAGGCAAACTTAAAAAACCCGTTCTCCTCAAAATGCCTCGCAACTGAAGCTCCGACTTCACCATTGTCGCAGCCTACGAAAGGCCGAGAGGAATGATATCTTTTTCCGAGGATTTCAATCATCGGAATCTGCATTACTGCAAGAACGCGATGAAATTCCATCGAGGTCGTCTGCACGATCATGCCGTCTCCGTCAAAATTACGGTAGTTCTCCGGAAAACTGGCGCCGGGATGAGTCCGAACCAGCGAGAAAGTCCAATCAAGCTGCTGAGAAGTCACGAAGCTTCTCAACCCTTGGAGAACATCCCTCGGGTAGGAGCGCTGTGTTCCGACTAGGATTGCTATGTGTTTCCCCACATCACAGGATGACACAAATTCGAATATCCAGCAAGTGAAATTAAACCCTCGGGAGAACGCCCCCGCTAGCCATGGCTCTCCAAACGCCTTTTATTAGGGTTCTTATGAGACAGATATCACTAATGCTCGCTGTATGCTCGATCTTCGCTTTCGGTGTAGCTTCGGAAATTAAATTCGGACGAGACATCCTTCCCATTCTCTCGGACAACTGTTTTCACTGCCATGGCCCTGACGCTTCGACCCGAGAAGCTGATCTACGCCTCGATCATCCCGATTTTCGGAGTCAGGTCTCTTCCTCGGATGCGTTGATGATCGAACTGCAGTCACCTCAAGACAGTGAACTAATCTATCGAATCACCACCGACGATGAAATCGATGCAATGCCTCCCCCAGACTATCCCCACCAGCTTACCGCGGCAGAGAAAGACCTTATCGCTAAATGGATCGAGGAAGGCGCTAAGTGGGAGAACCACTGGGCCTACGAGCCAGTCACAGATCCAGAACGCTCAAAAGACGAAGTCAAAGCCGAAAGAGACTTAATTGATCTCCTTATCGAGGAAAAGGCTACTGCCGAGGGATTGACCCTAGCTGAGCCGACCTCCGACGCCATATGGGCAAGACGAGCAGCCCTCAGTCTTACTGGGCTCCCCCCCCAGAATGACGCGCTGAAAACACTGCAAGCGAATGGTCGGGAATCTTACATAGATCACCTGCTCAGCTCTCCTTCGTTCGGCGAACACCAGGCTTGGGCCTGGATGGAAGCGGCCCGATATGCCGATACACACGGCTACCAGAAGGACAATCTCAGATCAATGTGGCTATGGCGTGATTGGGTCATCAACGCCTTCAATTCCAACATGCCCTTCGACCAATTCACTACAGAGCAACTCGCCGGTGATTTGTTTCAGTCACCGTCCGAGAGTCAACTCATTGCTACCGGTTTCCAGCGCAACCACCGCATCAATGGTGAAGCCGGTGCGATCCCTGAGGAGTTTCTTGTGGAAACGGTCGTTGACCGCGTAGACACCTACTCAACGATCTGGTTGGGATTAACCGCATCATGTTCCCGCTGTCACGATCACAAGTATGATCCACTGACTCAGAAGGAGTTCTTCGAGCTTTCCGCCTTTTTCAATAATATCGACGAGACTGGCGTCGGCGGGATAGGGCTCACCGAAGCTCCCGATCTTGAGGTCACCCTCCCCGGTTATGAGGAAGCTCGGAGCAGAGCTCTCCAAAGCCTGACCCAGGCTGAGACTGCACTGGCTACAGCTGCGGGAAACCTCACACCTGAACGTGAGAAATGGATCAGAAAGATGAAGGAGCGGATTGACAGCTCATCGCTGATCTTAAGCTCTGCGCCATCCGAACTCAGCACCGACGCCGGGAAAAAGCCCTTCAAAGTCCTGGATGATCAGTCGATCGAGATTCAGGGATCCGTGCCTCTTCAGGAGACTCATTATCTCAGCTACATCTTTCCCGTTTCTCCTTCTCTACCACTTTCTTCCATTCGCCTCTCCGCCTTACCTCTGGAGGTGGGCGGCAAAACAGTCCTCGCAAAGAGCTTTGGTGGAAACTTTCTTCTGTCCACTATTGAACTTCTGGTGGACGGTAAAAAGATTGAACTCGAAGCTTCGCCTTCTTCGCAGGACAGGGCTGGGTTTGAGGCGAGCCTCGCAACGAACGATGACTTGCTCGATGGATGGTCACCACCAGAAGGGGTAGTCGAGGCTGACGCTGATTTCGCTCTTGCTGAATCGATCAACTTGAAGCCGGGGAGCTCCGTTCAAGTAGTGCTTCACTATCAATCACGTGAAGAACAGCAGATCATTGCCCGCCCACGAGTGAGGTTCCAGTTCCAGAGCATCGACGGGTCGGAACCTCTCGAACTAACATCAAATCTTTTCGCTCATCTAGTGGAGAATGATAAGGAAGCGCTGAAAAAACAGTTTTTGGAGCTATCCCCATCACTCGCACAGGAACGGAAGACTCGTGACACAGCGGCGGGCGATTCACGCAGTGTCGAGGCACGTTATACAGCCAAAACAATGGTGATGCGCGAACGCGAAGGCGAAGAGCGCGGAACGTTTATTCTTGATCGCGGTTTATACGACAAGCCTACCGATCAGGTTTTCCCAAGTGTTCCAGCTTATCTCACGACGGACGAGTCGAAGGTGGCGCGGAAAGGTTTTGAGCTCAATCGCCTCGATCTGGCCAAATGGACTACAGCGCCGGATAACCCCTTAGCAGCGCGTGTCACAGTCAATCGCTTCTGGCAGCAACTGTTCGGCACTGGAATCGTGAAAACCCCTGAAGATTTCGGCGTGCAGGGTGCGCGACCTACAAACCAGCCTCTTCTTGATCATCTTGCTGTCTCATTTATCGAGAGCGGCTGGGACGTAAAGGGTTTGCTGAGGAGGATTGTGCTAACGGATGCTTTCTCACGATCATCCGTGCGTGCGCCCGAGCAAATAGAAGCTGACCCATATAACCTTTACCTGAGCTCCTATCCAAGGAGGCGACTCTCTGCCGCAGCCATCCGAGACCAGGCACTGATGATCGGAGGACTGTTGGATTCCACGCTTGGTGGCCCTTCGGTCCGACCATGGCAGCCCCCAGGTTTGTGGGAGGCAGTAGCTGGAATCAACAGCAACACAGCGTTCTATGAGCCAGGGCCATACGCGGAGCGTTCTCGCCGTAGTCTTTACACGCTGTGGAAGCGCAGCGTCCCTCCACCGTCATTGTCGCTTTTTGACGCATCAGAGCGGTCAGTGTGCTCTGTCGGCGAGCCGCGGACCAACACCCCGATGCAAGCCCTCGTCACTCTGAATGACCCTACCTTCGTCAGCGCGTCAGTGGCCCTTGCTAGGAAGTTTAGCGATCGTGCCAATGCCGTCGAAGAGCTCTGGCTTCATACTTTCAATGAAGTCATCCCGGCGGAAGCCCTAGAATTGCTTACAAAGATACACCTGAAAGCCCTCGAGAAATATCAGGACAACCAGGACCTTGCCTATTCACGCATCAATCCTAAGAATGGAGTGATAGCCTGGGTGCCTGTTAACTCTGAAATTACGCGTTGTGCAGCGCTCGTTGAGGTCTGCGAGATCCTGCTGAACCTCGATCAGAATCTATCCATTCACTAACTTAACCCATCCTGTCCCTGCTAACCAAAAACACTCTCTGCCAATGAATCACTTCATAAAAACACGCCGCGAAATATTATCCACGGCAAGTAAGCTTGGTCTTGCTTCTACGGCTTTCTCTTTCTTAAATTCTGAAGGGAAGGCTGCCTCTAAAGGGGCGTCTGCCAAGGCCAAGAGAGTCATTTATCTCTGCCAATCGGGAGCGCCGTCGCAGATTGACCTTTTCGACCACAAACCGGCTCTACAGCATTATTACGGCACCGATCTCCCGGAAAGTATCAGAAAAGGACAGCGCCTGACGACAATGACCGCCGGCCAGGATTCGTTTCCCTTGGCTCCAAGCGTTTTCGAGTTTTCGAAGTGGGGAGAATCGGGAGCAGATGTGAGTAGTCTCATGCCGAATATCGGCCGCATTTCGGATGATTTGTGCTTTATCAAGTCCCTCCACACCGATGCCATTAATCACGACCCCGCCATCACATTTCTTCAGACCGGCTTCGAGCAGGCTGGACGCCCCAGTTTTGGGTCCTGGGTCGACTATGCCCTGGGTTCCGACAGCAGTGATCTCCCGGCATTTGTAGTCATGTTATCAAGAGGTTCCGGGAGACCGAACTGTCAACCGCTCTACAACCGTTTGTGGGGTAGTGGCTTCCTCCCATCTAAACATCAAGGGGTGAAATTTTCTTCGCATGGCGATCCCATCCTGTTCCTGAGAAATCCTGAGGGGGTTGTTGATGATGTGAGGAGAGAAAATCTCGATGCTATCGCAGAGCTTAATAAGCTTGATTATCAGCAGTCTGGTGATGGCGAAATTCTGAGCAGGATCGCTCAATATGAGATGGCAGCAAAAATGCAGTCCTCAATCCCCGATGTTGCAGATCTGAGCGATGAGCCTGAATCAACCTTCGAGCTTTATGGAGAGGACGCCAGAACACCCGGAACGTATGCGTATAACTGCGTAATGGCCCGGCGGTTGGCAGAGAAAGATGTCCGCTTTGTCCAACTGTTCCATATGGGATGGGATCAGCATAATGCACTTCCTAAGCAGATCGCTGGACAGTGCCGTGATACTGACCAAGCCTCAGCAGCTCTTGTCTCTGACTTGAAACAACGGGGCATGCTCGATGATACGATCGTGATTTGGGGCGGAGAATTCGGCAGAACCGCATATAGCCAAGGCGAACTTACACCTGACAATTATGGACGAGACCACCACCCCAAGTGTTTCACGATGTGGCTGGCAGGGGGCGGTTTCAAACCAGGGCTTACTTACGGAAAAACCGATGATTTTTCATATAATGTCGATGAAAATCCCGTTCATATCCACGACCTGAACGCTACACTCCTTCATCAATTGGGCCTGGATCATGAGAAGGTGACGTTCCGCCATCAGGGTCGTGAACACCGCCTGACTGATGTCCACGGCCATGTCGTTAAAGACATTCTGTCCTGAGTCGCTTTCATGGAACTGCCTATTCAGCTTGCATGTCAGCTAGAACCTAAGAATCCAGACACCGCGCTCGCACGGATCTTTCGTGCAGTAGAATCTCAGAAGCTCTCCAGGGGAGTTCGATGCAGCTCTTGCGGATGTTGGCGTCATACGGCTTCCTCAGAGCCCAGTATAGCCCCATCAACTCTGCAGAAAGACCGTCTGGCGCAGAAGACCAGATCTCGGTCCCCGGAAAAGCCGAATCCCGCACCTGCGGGGATTTATCCCACATCCCCATGAGGAGACAAGCTGAAGCGCGGCAGATCAGACACGTATCGAGCGACAGACCAAGCTCAAGCTCGTCACCGCACTTCGCCAACCAGCCTGATATCCGGTCGCCACAAAAAGGATTGTTGACCGTGACTTCAGCGAGAAGCTCCTCATCTGGCGGGGAAGCATTTTCCCAGGCGCGGGCCGCTGCGAGGATCGGTTGAGTGTAGAGAGACGAACGGTCTGGATTATCGCTCATTCGGAAGGTCCGCTCGCTTCACGATTAGGGCTAAGAGAAAATACCGAGGACAGGACTCGAACCTGCACACCGTAAGGCACTTGATCCTAAGTCAAGCGTGTCTACCAATTTCACCACCTCGGCAAGTAGCGCAATTTGCGGGGCGAAGAATAAGGGATTTCAGAAGGAGGACAACTGAAAAGTTGCTGGAGGTTCCAGTCAAGCTTACAGACGGTCTTAGATGAGCTCTGCGCAAAGCTCATATCCCTAGCCGGAGAGGTTGTTTTCCACGCCACCCTGCGGTTGGGGAATTGAAACCGACAGAGTTTTAGCCGAAGGTTGTTTCGACGCCTATGAATCAAGATACACTAAGAATACTGCTTCTTGTTAGTGGGTTGCTATTGTCTGCAAATGGCTGCTCATCGAAGACGCCAACGGGGCTAGTTTATACGGAGATACAATTCGAAGTTGATTCATCGGATTGGTCTGAAGATTTCGAATGGGCCCTTCTCGACACACCGGGAGAACTTGATCGGCGCGAGGCACTATCTATCAGTGGGAAATATCGATTCTGGAATCGAAAGGCTACGATTACTCGAAAATTTGAATCAGCTCAGCAACAACAAGCTGCTGAAGATTTCATTTGCGCTAGAGCCACGGAGTTCAAAATCACGCTATCGGACTATTCGATCTCAGGGAAGAACTGGAAAACCAGTAAGTAGTTATTAGCGGACATTAAAAACCTTCGCAGATTAAGTAGAGGGCTTCTTCTTCACCTGAAGTATACCCGAGCACCCGCCCAAGCGTTGAAACATCATGACTTTCGTCCCATCCTCTCTGCCACCACTGTAGCCACAACCCCAAGCACGAGGCAGATTCCCACCAGCAGGTAAGCCTGTTGATCATCTCCCAGCTGGTAAGCTCGGTAAATCGCTGTCGATAGAGTCTCTGTTTTACCAACGATGCTCCCGGCTATGACCATGGTCGCGCCGAATTCACCGACGGCACGAGTGAACCCCAGGAGGGCCGCAATGGCGACTGGCGACCGCAGCAGGGGCCACTCGACTTTCCAGAACGACTCCGCTTTCGTGTAGCCGAGACTCCGGCTCATGAAGACGAGATCCTGTGGAATAGTTTCCAGACCCAGGCGGAGCGTGCGAACGACGAGAGGAAAACTCATGACCGTGCAGGCCAGCACAACAGCGGGCCAGGAAAAGAGGAAGGAAGCGGAAAGCCCACCAAGAACCCCGCGCTCAGACAATACGGTCAACAGCAGATACCCCACAGCCGTCGGCGGTAGCACCAGCGGTAAAGAAACCAGCCCGGAGAGAAGGCCACGCCCGAGAAACGATTTCCGAGCGAGCAGGAAGGAGACAGGCAAGCCGACAAGCAAGGCGATGACCGTCGCCATGCCAGCCCACAAAGCCGTGTTGGTTACCAGCTCAATCATTGACCAGGCCTTTCTGCTTCGAGAGGAAGCTTGATCACCTCATCACAAAGAATCTCCAGCTCCCTAGGGTCATGAGATACGATGATGGTGGCAAGCCTCTGATCTGCCATCAGCTCCTGAAAAGCGGCAATAAGCTGTTCGCGATGGTCCCAATCGACTCCGGCGAAGGGTTCGTCAAAGAGGAGAACACTCACCGGCTGGACGGCGACACGCCCGATGGCGACTCGTTTTTTCTCACCGCCGGACAGATTCGTGACCGGACGATCCCAGATGCTCTCCAGCTGCAGAATGTCTCTCCATCTCGAGATCAGGCTCTTGTCAGCATTTCTCCCGAAACAGAGATGCTCTGCGACGGTCAAGTGCGGAAAGAGCAAGTTGTCTTGGGGAACTAAACCCACGTTCCGCTGCTCAGGAGCAACGCAGACTCCCTTCGCTGAATCCAGCCACCTAGTTCCTTCATGAGAGACAGCGCCCTCGGCTAATGAAGGGAAACCGGCGACGCAGCGCAGGATGGATGTCTTACCAGATCCAGACGGCCCCTGGATGCCGAGGCTTTTTCCCTGCAGCTTCGCCTGCAATCGCCGCCCGTCCTTCCAGAAAGGCAGATGCAGATCCAGCTGCAAGCCATTGGAATTCATTTATCACAAAGAAAAGGCCCAGCGATCAGCCGGGCCACTTCTTTTCGTCGGTTCTTGGTAAACGAAAGCCTACTGGCAGGCCTCACACTCACCGCCGTTCAAGAGAGCATCCAGCGAACAGGCGGCTTTCTCTTCGTCCGTGTATTCCCGCTTGCTATTGTCTACGGCTGGCGTCCCAGCGGCTGGCGCAGTGCCATCTGCCGCGGGGACTGCGCCGTTTTCACCGACATGGCGAACATCCCGCTTCACTTGAGAGTTAGCGGTATCAATGTTGCTCGCCTGGAGGGTGCGGAGATAGTAGGTCGTCTTGAGACCTGCATGCCATGCGGCACGATACATGTGAGAGAGCGTTTTGAGGTCCGGCGTCGGCAGGAAGAGATTGACTGACTGCGCCTGGTCAATCCACTTCTGGCGACGGGCTGCCGCCTGGATGAACCAGTCGTAGTTGATACCGAAAGCGGTGGCATATTTATCCTTCAGCTCCTGCGGGATCTCCTCGATCTCTGCCAGTTCACCATCGAAGTATTTCAGGCGCTCGACCATGTCATCGTTCCAGAGATTGATGGCCTTCAGATCATCGACGAGATAGCGGTTGAGGACGATAAAGTCGCCACCGAGGTTCGACTTCACGAAGAGGTTCTTATAGGTAGGCTCGATACATGGGGTAGAGCCCATGATGTTCGAGATAGTGGCCGTCGGTGCGATTGCCAGCACATTGCTGTTCCGCATGCCCTGTGACTGAATCTTCGTCCGCAGAGCGTCCCAATCCATGCGCCCGCCACGCACGACGTCGATCGCCATGCCACGCTCTTCCTCCAGAAGATCCAGTGTATCAGCAGGGAGCAATCCGCGCTGCCACTTGGAGCCCTCGAAGCTGGAGTAGCTCCCCCGCTCTGCCGCGAGATCGCTGGATGCCTCGTAGGCGAAATAGGCGATAGCCTCCATGAACTCGTCATTGAAGTCGACCGCCTGCGAGCTAGCGAACGGCGTGTTGCGCTTGTAGAGCGCATTCTGCAGTCCCATCACACCGAGACCGACGGGACGGTGACGAGAGTTGGCGTTTTTCGCGGACTCAGTTGGGTAGAAATTGATGTCGATGACGTTGTCGAGGGCGCGCACCGCGATGGTCACGGTCTCTTTCAGCTTGTCGAGATCGAGAGACCCGTCCTCAGCGATGTGGTTGTCGAGAACCACCGAGCCGAGGTTACACACAGCTGTTTCATCAGCTGAGGTGTTCAGCGTGATCTCTGTGCAGAGGTTTGAGCTGTGGATGACTCCTTTGTGATCCTGCGGGCTGCGGACGTTACATGGGTCCTTGAAGGTGATCCATGGGTGACCGGTCTCGAAGAGCATCTTCAGCATCTTCTTCCAAAGCTCGATAGCCGGGATCTCTTTACCGAAGATCTTCCCTTCTTTCGCGAGGGCCTCGTATTCTTCGTATTTCGTTTCGAAAGCGGCGCCGTAAGTATCGTGCAGATCAGGCACTTCATTCGAACGGAAGAGCGTCCAGTTCTCACGAGCCTCCATGCGCTTCATGAACAGATCCGGCACCCAGTTAGCGGTGTTCATGTCGTGTGCTCGACGGCGCTCGTCACCAGTATTCACACGCAGCTCAAGGAAATCGAGGATGTCGTTGTGCCAGGTCTCCAGGTAGGCACAACCGGAGCCACGGCGCTTGCCTCCCTGATTAACCGCCACCAGCTGATCATTGTGCAGCTTAAGGAAAGGGATGACTCCCTGGCTTTCTCCATTGGTGCCCTGAATGTAGCTACCGGTGCCGCGAACAGACGTCCATGAACCACCGAGGCCGCCGGCCCACTTGGAGAGGTAGGCGTTGTCCGCGATACCCCGCTGCATGATGGACTCGATACTGTCGTCCACCTTGTAGAGGTAGCAGGATGACAGCTGGTTGTGCAGGGTCCCTGAGTTGAAAAGCGTAGGCGTGGAGGAGCAGAAACGACGGCTGGAGTAGAGGCGGTAAAGGTCGAGGACTTTCTCCTCACGATCACCCGTTTCCTCAACCATCAGACCCATAGCGACGCGCATCCAGAAGAGCTGCGGCGTCTCGATCCGCTGATGGTGGCTGCCGGTTTTATCCACGATCAGGTAGCGATCATAGAGGGTCTGAATCCCGAGAAATTCAAAGTCAAGATCGGAAGCCGGATTGATGGCGTCTGCCAGTTTGTCGAGGTTGTAATCGAGCAGCTTGGGAGAAAGTCGGTTGATCTCGACTCCCCGCACAAGGTTGGCCTTGAAGGCACGGCGATGGCGCTCACCAAGGCTGGCGACTCCGTCGCGTGCGATGTTCCAGTCGAGCGTCTCCTCATACATGTAGGTGAGGAGGATGCGTCCGGCGAACTGAGCAAAATCGGCATCTTTCTCAATGAGCGTCTTGGCATTGAGCGTGACCGTTTTCCGCAGATCATCCTCGGTCATTTCCGAGAAGAATGCTCGACGGAGTTCCTGCTCGATCTGATCCGTGGTCATGCTCAGGTCAAGACCAGCGGATGCGAACTCGATGCGACGGCGGAGATCGAGACCATCCCACAGCTCGCTGGATCCATCACGGCGAGTGACGACGATCATGGCGTCCTGCGTGGTGCCGGAGAGCACCTCCTGCGCCTCGGCCTCTTCCTGAGAGCGCTGACCGTTGCGATGCGCACGATAGAGGATGTAAGCCTCGGCTACCTTAAAGTGGCCCTGGCGCATCAACTCCTCCTGCACGACATCCTGAAGATCCTCGATGAGGATGAATTCCTGGCTACTCTTCGCGACTCGCTCCGTCAGAGCCTCTGACACGGCCTTGGCCGGAGAGGAATCCATACCCAATGACAGGAAGGCACTGCGCACCGCGATTTCAATCTTGTTGGCATTCCACGGGACGACCTCTCCGTTGCGGCGAACGACACGGCAGAGTGGTTTGACCGTCGCATTCGTCTCGACGCTGTGGCGAGCATCAGCTGCCTTCTGACGGATGATGAGACTCTTAGCTACGTCGTGGGCATTCTGACGGACAAGAGCGCGCTCGATCAGGTCAGTAAGCTCTTCGGTCGTCAGGATGGCGTCCCCGTTTGCACTGATGAACTTCTCATTCAAAGAACGTCCCACAGCATCGACGATCGATGAAACGAGATTCCGATTCGATTCTGTAAAGATCTCGTCCTGCTTGCGCGAGAGAGCCAGATCAGTGATTGCTTTACCGACGGTTTCCGCGATCTCCGAGGCACTCATGGAGGTCTGCTGATCTCCCGAACGCAGAAAAACGGAACGATCCGCCAGTTGGGATTCTCCAGAGGTGACATCCGCCCAGTTAAAACGAGGCTTCATGTCCTGCGGAGTCGCTGCGCAACGCTGCAACTCCATGTCTTCTTCGATAAAATTACGATCAATCATGGGTTCAGATGAGATGTGTGTATTTTTGAGCAGTTGCCCTCAGTATCGAAGAAGACAAGAGATTGTAAAGTTCTAATGAACAGTTTTGATTTTAGAGCTCGTCGTCGTCGGCTGTGACAAGAGCAGAGGCTTTCTGGTATTCGGTGACCTTGCCCTCGAAGAAGTTCTGTTCCTTCTTCATGTTGATCGCCTCAGAGAGCCATGGGAATGGGTTCTGCACGCCAGGGTTCAGCTTATCGAGGCCGATGCCCTCGAGGCGGTAGTCAGCGATGTAGTCGATATACTGGCAGAACTCGTCCGCATTCAGGCCGATGGAGCTCACAGGCAGACAATCGCGGATGAAGTCTTTCTCCAGAGCTACCGCCTCGCGCATCGTTTCGACCAGCTCGGCCTTGAAGTCAGGCGTCCATATCTCCATGTTCTCGCTGATGAGATCCATGAAGAGGTTACGGAAGAGCTCAATGTGGTTCGATTCGTCACGCAGGGTGTAGCGGAACATCTGCCCGATACCGGGAAACTTGTTCTGGCGGTAAAGGCTGAGGATCATTCCGAAGAGCCCGTAAAACTGAGTCCCTTCCATGCACTGACCGAAGACGAAGATGTTGCGGGCCAGGAGCTTTTTGTTCTCCGGATCCGTCATGTCGACATCGCGACGCAGGTCATGAGAGGTGCGGTTCACGAAGTCATTCTTTCGCTGGATCGTCGGGATCTGCTCGAACATCGCCTCACACTCGTGTGGATTGATACCGAGGCTGGAGATCATGTAAAGGAGTGAGTCCGCATGAATGTTCTCTTCGTGCGCGTGACGACCGAGGACGAGCTTCAGCTCGGGAGCTGTCACCAACTCACGGACGACGTGGATGATGTTGTCACCGACGATGCCTTCGGCAGCGGAAAAGTAACCGATCCCCATGCGGATGATCCAGCGCTCGACGTCGGAGAGCTCAGATCCCTGCCAGAGCTCGATGTCCTTCTGCATCTGGATGTCCTCCGGCTCCCAGTGGTTTGCCTTCATCGTGCGATAAAGATCGTAGGCCCACTGATACTTGAGGGGAAGGAGGTTAAAAGTCTCTGTCTTGCGGCCATTGATGACCCGCTTGGCAGCGTAAGCCTCTTCTGCTTTGTCCTGATCGAGAACGAATTCGCGTGGGCCGATTTTGAATGACTTTTCCATGGATACTTAACAGTTGAATGAAGTGTGTTTGGTTGATGATACGTCGAGTTTTAGCGGCCCTACGCCAAGCGCAGCTTCCTTGACTGATCTTCGCCCAAAATTGAGAACTTTTGAGGTCAATGATGTGACCCATTCGCGGATTTCGTGCCAAATTCGTCACTTTCGCGAAAACTCCCCCTTTTGGCGAAAACCACAACAGGTTGCGCTTTTCGGATGTAGAATGCACAACATGTTGTGGTCGGGCAAGAATTTATTGCAGCGATCTGGAAGATTTCTTACTTGTCGAATAGGCGCTGAACATCCCTTCTCAAACGTGCGGTTCTTTTCTCATATTTGAGAATGAAAGCAAGAGAAAGAGAAGCATTTCGACGACAAATTGCGCAGCCTCTATCTTTGTTGGGCAGACGGAACGTGAAGACGGAGTCTCTACCTAATGAAACCCATTCCGCCCCTTGTTTCACGCCGCCATCTGCTCGCCCAGCTGGGAACTGCAGCAGCACTCGCTCCACTGACCGCTTTTTCCCAGGACAAGGCTTCGCCACAGGTTTTTCAGCGAGCCGCTAAAGGTCAGATCAAAGTCGGCCTTTCGGCGTTTTCGTTCCGCGACCATTACCCCTTCATGAAGGGAAAGCCCAATGCTCGGGTGAAAGCAGGATCGCGAACGGTAGATCTGCCAGAGGTCATCGACCTGGCAGCCAGCTACGGGGCCGAGGGCATTGAGGTCACCAGCTATTTCTTCAAGCCGGAGTTCACCGATGCCGACATCCTGGAATGCAAGCACCGCGCCCACGTCAACGGGGTCACCATCTCGGGCACCGCCGTGGGCAACAACCTGAGCTACGATCCTCAGAATGACCCGCGCTACGAGGAGCAGATGACTTACGTGAAGGAGTGGATCGACTACGCCGTGCTGATGGGCGCGCCCTTCGTTCGCGTATTCGCCGGTCACGCTCCGAAGAATACGCCCGAGCAGGTGGCGAATGAGCGAGTCATCTCCGCGCTGCAGACCCTGGGGGAATATGCAGGGGAGCGCGGGATCTTCCTCGGTATCGAAAACCACGACAGCGTGGCTACGCCTGAGCGACTCCTGACCCTAGTCAAAGAAGTCGATAATCCCTGGGTGGGCATCAACCTCGACAATGGCAACTTCCTTGTCGATGACCCCTACAACGCCTTTGAGAAGTGCCTACCGCACGCGATCAACGTGCAGATCAAAACAGAG
>JAHDFZ010000056.1:15240-16977 GCA_020627905.1 Verrucomicrobiota bacterium | reverse complement strand
CTCTGTGACTATGGATGCGATCGACCTGACACAGAAAGCAGGATGGCTTCCAGTCGTCTCTGCGAGGAGTGGAGAGACGGAGGACGCATTCATCAGCCACTTAGCTGTCGCAAGCAATGCAGGTCAGCTTAAAGTGGGTTCCTTTGCCCGCAGCGAGAGAATGGTCAAGTGGAACGAGTGTCTTCGCATACAACGTGAACTAGGCACAGAAGCAAAATTCGAAGGTGGCAGAATCTACGATCGCATCTTCAAGTGATCACTGCCGTGTGGTGAGCGTCATGGCTATTTTTGTCAGATCTTCAACACGCGCCCATAAACCAGGAGGGCTATCGACGTCCACCCCCACCTTATCGCTGCACATCTACGACCGCCCCCTGGTAGTAGATGACTTCAGTTCCTGTTCACGCAGGTGCAGCAGATTCAATCATAACACGTTAGCAAACGCACCTCTATGAGGCCGTTGAGAAAATAGGTGAGTGATGACTGCATCCCGGTTTTCGGCTGGCAAGGCGCGAGGAGCGATAATAGCCGTAACTACCTGAGCGACCAGGAACGTAGCCAGATGGAATCCGAGTTGCAGCACGCAGAGTGAGAGCGGCCATTATGCCTTCAGCTGCGTCGTGATCATGACTGATATCTTCTCTCATCATCGTTTGCATAGTTTCTCAAGGTCACCTGTGCCTTACTTGGTGAAAGAGCGTGGACATTCCTCCGAATGCGGTCCGTCCTATCGTTTGGCCAGATAGTAACGGACCGTTGATGACGATGCAACTCGAGTAATGCCGCGCATAAAGAACGAGTCTGCGAAGATTTCAGGAATCGAAGAGTGCCTCTAGTTTTTGGCCATTGGTTCTTTACCGCGGCCAAGATCCTCCCATCTCCGGTCATAAGACACGAAGCGGCCTCACGATCACGCCTGTGTCACTACAACTTTGATCGAAAACGCACACTCAATTACGCGAAAACGACTGAATGCATGGGAACAGCTTGCGTCGCAGACACATCGATCTACACCTATATACACCATGATACACGCCTTCTCCAAATCATTCTCGTCAGTCGCTATCGCCGCTATCCTGCCTTTTTGTGCAACAACTTCTAACCTCGAAGCTGAATCAGCTCTATGGCAGGGCGATTCACCCGTTCCTGAAGCTGCCGATCTCCAGCAGCTTGACGTGGCGCAGCTTGGGTTCTCAGTGATCAAGCCTTATGAATTTCGGCGTGACGGCTATCGATTCCTCCACGGAGTTGCTCTTGCTATGCACAATGGCACCCTCTTCGCCTCGTTCGGGCACAACAAGGGAGCGGAAAATACTCTTTCCGAAGAAGCGCGCTT
The DNA here is from genome assembly GCA_020627905.1 of Verrucomicrobiota bacterium. Lineage (GTDB taxonomy): Bacteria > Verrucomicrobiota > Verrucomicrobiia > Verrucomicrobiales > DEV007 > Arctic95D-9. Next base: position 15,641 of record JAHDFZ010000056.1, on the reverse strand, counting down.
CACGACGAGTCGAGATGGCGGTGTGACTTGGTGTCCCGTAAAAACGATGGACAGCGGGAATGATCAACTAGCCGTTAGCCACGGTGCATTCTTATCAACTGAAAGCGAACTCTGGGCTTTCATGGGGGCTTATCGCACCGACGGCCTCGAATGGGAGTCCAAGGGCGTTCATACGCGAGCTTATCTTTACGATGATTCCAGCAATAGCTTCACACCTAAGGGAATTGTCATTGAAGACGGCTTTTGGCCCTTAGAAAGTCCGACCAGATTGCCGGACGGAAACTGGATAATGGCTGGACTCTCAGTGGGACCGGAGAAGTCGAAACATTCAAATGCACCATCAGTCGCGGTCAGTAACGGCGACAATTTTCTTGAATGGCAGGTGACCCGCATTCCAGTCA
>JAHDFZ010000056.1:0-15230 GCA_020627905.1 Verrucomicrobiota bacterium | reverse complement strand
AGAATGAGGTTGGTAAAATCTGGGGGGAATGTGGTCTCATTCACACCGATGAAGAACTGGTCTGTATCGCCAGATACGGGGCCAAAAACCTAGCCCTCGTCTCGCGGAGTAAGGACAGCGGAAAAACGTGGACTGAACTCCGAGAATCGAACCTGCCCATGGTCACGAGCAAGCCTGCAACAGGCACTCTAAGCACCGGTCACCACTTCCTGATAAACTGTATTCATACAGGGGTAAAGAAGAAGCGTTACCCACTGTGCATTGCCATTTCCGAGCCTGGCGATTTGCGCATTAACCGAGTCTTTCAAATCCGCCCGAGCGAGTTCCCTGAGGGGCCAGGTGAGTCGCATCCCGGCGCTGCGTTTGCCTACCCTGATGTGCTTGAGCATGACGGCTTTCTCTACGTCGGCTACTCAAACTCCGGAGGCAACAAAGGCCGGGTGGGAAAGGGTCGTGAGACCTGGAATAACAATAGTGCCGAGCTCGTTAAAATCCCACTATCTCTCCTAACTGAAAAATAGTGTTATCCAGAAGCATGCGCTGGGTCCTCCCATCAGCTCACTCTCCACATATTCACGCAGACTCCTGATTTTACGCATGTGACCATCATCGGACTGACTAGCTGTCCGCCCTACAAACTCTCCTAGCGAGTTCGGCCGAGGGCGGCGAAAACGGGTGTGCCACCCGCAAACCGAAAGCAATGGGGGCGCACAGGCGGCAATCAGAAAGCAACCCTGACACCCAGGTTCCCGCCGATGTAGTCGTCATCGCCAGCATTACCCAATCCAGTTCCTCCGAGGATTTCTCCATAGACCTCGGTGACGTCATTCAGGTTGACCGATCCGCCCAAGCCGAACTCGAAGAGCAGGTCATCCGGATTCGGGTTGAGAGTCTCATTCCCGAAACGAAAGCTCGATCCATTATCGAGTTCGGCGATGAGATTCGCTGTCGTCCAGACCGTAACCAAACCATTATCTGATGTATGACCGAGATCGACACCAATTCGCCCCTGAACGGCATCGCCATCCTCGAGAGCGATGAGTGTGCCGTTTGAGGTAACACTGTCAGCATCCAGCGAAGTATACTGGATCTGAGCTTGAGGGGTGATCCAGTTTCCCTCACCGAGGTCGAAGCGCTTGCCCACTTCTGCACTCAGCTGAAAGACGGTCGAGTCGATCCCATACTCACCACCAGCGCGAGTCTCTGCATCGGACTGCAGCCACAGATGGCGGAGCTTAGCGTCGGCATACCAGCCGTCGCTTTTCACCCACGTTGCTTCAATACCGATGCCGGCGCCTTCGGTCTTGCTGCTGCCGCCGAGAGTCCCGAGGCTGGAGTCAGTCCGTGCGTTTACGTAATGGCCTGAAATGCCGACCAACAAGGTGCTGTCTGCGAAGCTGCCCACCCCGAAATTTCCACCGAAGTCGAATTCAGTTGTCTCCGTATCATGGAAAGCCCCCTGCGAAGATCCCCTCTGATCAGCGAAGGTCCCCTGATACTGAGCCCAGAGAGCCCCGCGCTCGAACCGCTCCAGCTCGTCATCATTCCCTACGATGTCTCCTAAACGACTGCGCAAGCTCCGAAGACGCTCAATGTTTGAAAGCTGTGCAACGACACCCTCAGCTGTTACCGATGCGCTTGTGGCGATGAACGGCGTCACAGGTGTTGGAGTGGGCGCGGGTGTTGGAGTGGGCGTCGGGGTTGGCGCAGGATCCACCGGGACATCTGTGACGACCAGGTAGATGTCACCGCCTTGCTCCGCTACTGAATAAGTGCCGCTCCCCACTGGACCGCCCGAGACAGTGAAGTTTGCAACCGCTGCTGTCCCTAGCGTCGAGTCAACCAGCAGGATCTGACCGTTTGCTACGTCGGCTGTTGGAACATTGATGACATTGATCGCTAGCTCATTGGTCCCGCTGATCGTCCCGCCAACAACTACGGTATCAGCGGTATTGGCAACCGCGTCGACATCGATCTGAATCACTCCGTTACCCGAAAGATCAAAACCAACTTCAAGCCGATCACCCGCTGTGCCCTCCTGCATGTCAATGATACCATTATTCACCAGATTCCCGGTGACACCGAATGTGCCGGCACCGGCACCCGATTCCAGGTTCATGCTATTTCCAGCGGCGAGGTCGAGATTACCAACAACCTGAAAAGACGGGCTCGCTGCTGTGAGGGTTGATCCATTGATCAAACGAAGCCCGGTGCCAGCTTCGTTGGCTGTTCCGGCTGTAAAATCACCAAGAGCGGTGAATGCGGTCCCGTCGAGCGTGACAATCTCAAAGTTCTGAATGGTGGAAGGATTAGCTGAAATACTGCGGCCAATGATGGAAAGCTCATCAGTAGATCCATCCGTAGATGTCAGATTGTCACCACCCGAGATGATCTGGGACCCGTCGTAAGCAGCTGCCTGAATCGTTACAATATCGGAGCCATCCTCTCCATCAAAACCGCCAACCAATGCGCCGTCATTCCATGTGAATCGGTCGTTGCCGGCATTCAGATCGGTTGCCTGAGTTCCGTCATCGCCAAAGATGGTGCCCGTATAGGTGCCCCCATTTAGAATGACTGTATCGTCACCGTAGCCGAGAAGCGCGTCACCAGTGACGGTTCCTTCAGACGTCAGAGTAACATTTCCCCCGCCCTGATAACCAGAGGCAGCTGCCACAACCTCATCAGAACCATCAGGAGCGATGTCGCCATCCCCATCGCGGATCGCCACACCACTCGCCACAGAAACCACTCCACCGGAACCAATGGTGATACTGCCAGCGCCAGTGCCCACCGTGTGAATCGCAAAACCGTCCGTCACGCCGGCCCCGCCTGCGTTGCCCGCTCCCTCTACCGTCGCATTGTCAACCGAGACTGAGTAGCCTCCGCCGTAAGATAAGGCACGAACACCTACACCACCCGTTCCGGTGGCACGATAGCTGCCGCCGGTAAGATCAATAGTTACGCCACCTGTAGATGCGGCGGCTCCACCTAGGCGAACACCTGTTACGGCGAAAGAAGGTGCACTCCCCCGCGACTCTACGTCAGCAGTTCCAGAACCGTTAATCATGATATCGCCGCTGCCAGCGTGGAAAGCCGCTATGGCTGCGCCAAGCCCTCTTTGGAGGATTGATCCACCCGTCACGTCGATCGTCGCATCACCCGTAGCACCAGCATTGGTGACATTTGCCAGCACCGCCTGTTGACCAGTGCTGGCAGTAAGCCCTGTGTCGATGGTGCCGCCAGACACCGACACAGAGGCACTCACAGCACCAGCTCCGTCTGTGCGGGACAGTATTCCAGCGCCATCAGACGTTGTCAGAGTGCCCCCAGAGAAAATGACTGATGAATCAGCATCGCCGGTAACGATTGAGCGGACCCCGATGGCACCGGCACCAGTCGTGCCGATCGTGCCCGCGCTGATAGTCGTCGTCGCATCGCCATTGATCCCGTTTACTCTCACGGCGTGCGCAGTGGCGCCAGTTGTATTCACCTCGCCGCCGGACTGGGTATACCGCACCTCTCCAGCACCGCCCCCAGCCATCAGCACATAGACACCGAAGGCGTTTGCACCCGCTGTGTCGATATCAGCAGTCCCGGACACATCAGCGCTCACCGTGCCCGTGCCGTTGCCCCACACCCTCGAACCGACGGCATTATCCCCTGTCGTCGAAAAGGTCCCGCCAGACATGGTGTAGGTTACATCATTCGTCCCACCCGCAGTAATTCGTGTTCGCGCAGCATCTGAACCGACTCCGGATGTGGTAACCGTGCCACCTGTAACAGTCATGCTTGCGGGCCCGTTTGCGTTCTCGACCTGAGAAAAGATACCGATTGCGTTCGGCGTCCCGTTGGTAGTGATGTCGCCTCCGCTCATTGTTAGGGAGGCGCCCCCTGTAGAATTCTGAATGGCTCTCGCCCATGCACCCTGGGAAGTTGTGGCATTCGTGACGATCGTTCCGCCACTGATCTCAACCTCAGCCCCCGAGCCGGAACCACGAGAGAGCGCGTAGACACCGTGGTTGTTAGCGGTGCCGTTTGTTGTGATAGACCCTCCGGAAAACTCGACCCTTGCTCGCCCTGCCGTGGCTGAAGTCGAGTTAATGTCAGCAACAGCTCCATAGGCGAATTGTGCGCCCTGCGTAGTGATCGTCCCTGCAGACATCGTGGCCGTAGCGTTCCCTGAGGCAGTAGCAATCTGGTAGGCGGCGATACCCGACGAAAGCTGTCCCGAAGCACCTCCGGCAGTTCCCGTCGTGATCGTGCCATTGGCTGCATTCATATTTACCACCGCGTTGCCAGAGACGGTGCCTTGAACACGAGCGAGAGCACCCTGGTGATTGTTAACGGTTGTGGTGATCGTATCGAAATCCGTAAGGGTGATTACCTGATCAGACGCGGCAGCCTCCGTGCCGGGTGAACTCACGACGACACCTCCTGGAAAGGCCGAACCAACAACAAGAGCGTTCCCATCGAAAATCAGGTTGATCCCGCCACTACTCGGATTGTATTGAATGCCTCCGGCGTAGTTCGGAGCACCCGGCGACGTGTTGGTAACTGTCACTGTGTCGAAACCAGCTACCTCTGCCGGTTGACTGTAGAGCGGCAAAAACAAACCCGTAACGAGAAGCGAAACAGCAGCAAAGATGATGGGATTTTTCATAGGGAAGGGCTTACTCGGCCTGAATGCTAAATGCGTTCAGCTGTAATGAGTCGCAATCAACTCACAGCTCAAAGGCTTTAGCAAGCGGTTTTTGCTAGTTTTTCGAGCTGCGAGAAAGACTTCCCATTTGTGAGAGATCTATCTACCACGGGGTGGCGCGCCGACACCGCGCTGGAAGCGCCCGGGCATCAATGGAACGAAAACAGCACACCACAACCCGCCCCAAAGCTAGCTCCGATACAGGCGACGGGGAGCTGCACATCGCATACCCAACTAGCAACAACCAGGTAGCCGCGTCAAGCAAGTCCTCGGAACGAGGGAGTTCTATAACGAAAACACAGGCTGCCGTTTCGCCAACTCCACGCCGTCACCGGCGCGGCTACGGGACAGTTCGCACACTGCAGCACCTTCCAGCGATAACCATGTAGCCGCGTCACGTAAGTGCGTGGAACGAGGGACGCGCTCTGACGAAAACAAGAGCTGCCATTTCACCAAGCCCACCCCGTCACCGGCGCGGCTACGGTGCACTGCATCCCCTACCTGCCATAACCATGTAGCCGCGTCACGTAAGTGCGTGGAACGAGGGAGCTCTCTGACGAAAACAAGGGCGGCCGTTTCACCAAGCCCACCTCATCACCGGCGCGGCTGCGGGGCTCTGCACACCCTACTGTAATGGTTCAGCGTGAACCACACGAACGGACTTTGTATCTAACGGAGAGCTCATTCGGTCTGTTCAATTGCGGAGCGGACCAGAAATTCCGTGCAGACACTCCAGTAACTCTGTCTTCCAGTGGAAAATAAATTCTCAACCTGTTCTCAAAATGACGTCAGCACCCAACAAACTAGAGGGGCGCACCACACGAGTCGACCCACTCCGTATTCCTTTTGCCACAAACAGTAAAATGTATTGATCAGCTCATAAGACTATCGTCCGAATGCAACCGCAAGTCGCCAAGCGACAAGATGAGATAAAATCCACATGGCAAGGAGACCCATGCCGCAAAAAAACATCAACCATCCTGCCTCTGTGAGGAAACCGAGGATCGCGAGGATAATCACAAAACCAGCTGATCCCAGCATTTGCACTCTAATGTTGCTCCGAAGCCTCGATGACGACCCACCTGACGCGAGAAAGATGACAGCGGTTTGCGCTAGGAAAAATAGTAGAACGGGTATGCCGAGCACTGCTATAATTTCAGGGAGGGCCTCCATCTTTTGACAATTTGACGAAATCTAAAAAGCGAAGCTAATCTGAAGGATCATCTCCTTGCCTATCCTTTTTTTCGTCTTTCACCAGCCCAACAACTATTGAACATATCCCGAAGGTTACTCCCCAGCATAATAAGGAAAATCCTATTCCCTGCACTGCATCTCGAGATTTGAAAACGAAGAATTCTTCGAACGGTATAGCAATGATGTATCCGTAAAGTGCATAGGTCGCGGGCAATGGTAGTGCCCAGTTCCATCCTCCCACCAAAGTGGGTGCAATCAGGTGGCTGATCGTGAGCGCGTGAAAGAAAGGTTTAGCATCCTTGTTTTTGACTCTCCTTGGTAGGAGGATAATCGCCGAGATTGCACCAATCAGCCAGATGGAGCTACATAGCCAAAGCAGCACTGCTTGATCATTCATGAGTTTTCAAATGTCTGAGTGGGAACGCTCAGGAAGTGCTGCCTGATTTGTTTCAACTGTCTGGCAATCGGCTCCTACCACGCAGAGCGGGTAGTCCTAACAATCATATCCTAGGCCAATACTTGAGAACAGCAAGCCACCATTTCTGCATTTTTACAAACAGCTTCAGAGGAGACCCCCGAGGTCCGCATGAGCAATTTTGCATGAGGCTAGCGAACTCTACGTGCCATAACACCAGCAAAGTCGCGCAAGCCCCAAAACTACCGCCCCGTCACTAGGTAATGATGGTAAAAATACACCTCTCGAAAGAGAAATCCAAGCTTCGTTTTCAGCGAACGATAGCGGGAGGTGGGAGTTGGTGAGGTGACGGCAGAGATCCCGAGATCTTTCGCCATCATCGAAGCTCGCTTCAGATGCAGCGGGTCACTCACAATGATTGCTGACAGGAGGCCCGCTGAGTCCATCAGCTTCTTTGCCTCCGCCAAATTTTGCTGAGTCGTTCTGGATTGAGTCTCCACCAATATTGCCATCTTGCTGACGCCTTTGGAGACTGCATAAGAACGAGCCACCTCGCTCTCTGCATGAGTCATGCGATCTCCATACCCGCCAGTAAAGACGATCACCGGCGCCTCGCCGCGGTGGAATAGATCGATGGCATGCTTGATTCTCTCCTCGAAAACCAGAGAGGGTTTGTCACCGCGGACGGCAGCACCTAACACGATGATGCAGTCTGATCGCCGGGAGCCACCCTCGCCGCCAAAACTCCAGATCATCGCCCCCACGATCACAAGCCAACTGAACAGGCCACTCATCAGCCACGGCAGGATCCTGAGGGTGCGGGGTTTCATGCGAACGTCTGGCGAGGCCTTTTTGAGACCTGCCGAATACACCAGAGGGTGGTGGAGTTTTACGTTGGCGGGATACCGAAGATTTCAGGCAATTTTGGCCGAGATGATGTGGCGCGCTTGCCGGTTTGCGCGGCTCTTTTTTGAGAGGGCTTGGAAGACCTCTCTCCCAGCGCATGCTAGATGCAGGTGTCTGGCGAATGCTGGGTGGGATTTCGCGACTCCTTTTTTGGGAGGGCTGAAAGACCTCCCCCCCAAGGCACGCTAGGTGCGGATTTGAGGGCGGGTGCTCAATGGGGTTTCGCAACTCCCCTTAGGTAGGGCTGAAACGCCTCCCTCTAGAAGCCTGCTAGATACACGCACCACCCGCCCTGAAACTGCCTAGATCGCACCAGCCGGCAGGGTCTTTCTGATCAGTTCAGCAGACGCCTTAACTCCAGGATTCGGCTCGAGCTTTTTGCCCTCCCACTCGATGGCGATGATACCTTTGAAGTCGCTCTCGTGAATGGCTTTCATGATTTTCGGATAATCAAAATCCCGCTGATTTCCGTCTTCATCAAAGGAATGCATCTTTGCGGAGATGCTGACGGAGTAGGGCAGCATAGCGACGGTGCCTTCGTAGGAATTGTTTTCCAGCTTGCCGAAATCAGGCATCAGGCCGCAGGCTGGGTGATTGAGGGCCTTGTGCACTTTCGCCAGAAAGGCACCTTTCTTCGTCCACTCGGAACTACCTGGCTCGATGGCGATGACGATGTTTTTCGCAGCAGCTTTGTCGCACAGTGGCTTCAGGCCGTCGACACACATTTGAATGGCTTCTTCTTCGCTCGCATTAGGGACACGGAGAAAGATCCGCAGAAAGCGAGCACCCACCATAGACGCCCGATCAAGCGACTTCTCGATTTTGGCGAGGCTAGCCTCGTATGCCGCGGGCGCTACCTGCATGGGCATGGCCATGAAAAGGAAAAGATCCGTGCCTAGATCATCACACTTGGCGCGCATCTCTTCGTAGTATGCCTGAGAGTCGAGCTTGTCCTGAGGCAATCCTCCCTCCCAGAGGTCGATGGCTTTGATACCAAACTCATTCGCGGCATAGGCTGGGAAGTCGATGGCGGCGAGTTCCCCTGATTTAAACAGAGCGCGGAGGGAATATTGCGAGAGCCCCAGGGTGAAGCGGGGTGCCTCTTCGGCAAATCCAAGTGAGGGTGCTAGGAGAGATCCTGCCCCGAGAGCAGGAATGGTGGCACTGATTTGACTGAGAAAGTTGCGACGATTCATAGTTTCGCACGAAAGGCCCTGCGGCTCGCGCGCGCGAGATACGGGAATCCGATGAAAAAGCAGGGCAGCTTTCCGCAACCGGCATTTCCAGTGCTGAGCCGCAGAAGACTACCCTAGGCGGAAGCGCACCTCGCGGATGTGCTGCGGGCCGAAACGCTCCTGCATTTTTTTGAGGATGGTGCCTTTCATCCGCTCCAGCTCATAGTAGACGGAGCTGTTTAGAACCTGGATAAAGAGCACCCGATTCTCCAAAGCTACCGGCCGTGCTGCCGATGCCAGCCCGCTGCGCGTTACGATAGCGTGCCAGGCCTCGAACACCTGCTCCTCGTTAAAGCGCTTCTGCAGGCCGAAAGAGCGAAGCGCTTTCTGCACCACCTTGTCCATGGAGCGCAGGTGCTCTGCCGTATCAGCAGGCTCCTCGTAGCCACGCCATTCCTCGATGGCGATTTCACGGGTGGTTTTCGGGCGGCGACGTCTCACGATGTCGAAACGATCGCCGCATCCATGCTCAGGCGCAAGCGGCCTGTGCATCTACGTGGATTGATCAGGCGTCCTCGCCGTCGTTGCCGATGGCCTCGACCGGGCAACCTTCCATCGCTTCTTCGGCCAGCGCACGCTCAGCATCTGTAGTCGGCTGCTTGTAGACGTAGGAGTAGCCTCCGTCGTCGTTGCGCGTAAAGTTGTCAGGAGCTGTCTCACGGCAGAGATCGCAGTCGATGCACTGGTCATCGACGTAAAATGCTCCTGCGATGTTGTCCTCGTATCGGTCCTCTAGTTCGGCCATGATCTTTGCTTGATGAATGGTAAGTGAAATGAGCGGTATTTTGTCATCCCACTCGGAAATTTGGGGGCCTAGGATAGGAATTTTTCCATTAGACGCAACCGTTTTCAGGGCTTTGTTACGAGGAAAACGCTATTTATGAGTCCATCTTCTACCGAAATCGAATCTCCTCAAGCTGAACAGGTGATCCCGCGTGAGGGATGGCACGTTCTGCACTTGTTTTATCAAGTGGAGCAATCCCAGTGGGGCCTCCTCTCAGGAGAAGAGCAGATCGAGGCCAAAACGGCTCTCACCCAGTTGGTGCAGGACATCCGATCGGAGGAAAATACCCAGCTGCTGGTGTTTTCCATGCTCAGCCCGAAGGCGGATATCGGCTTCATGCTGCTGACGGATTGCCTGCACAAGGCGAACCGATTCGAGAAGCAGCTGAGCCGCTCGCTCGGTGCTGACATCCTGACTCCCACCTACAGCTATCTCAGCATAACGGAGCTGAGCGAATACACGACGACGGAGGATCAGTATAAAGCGCAAGTGATCGCTGATGACGGATTGACTGACGGGTCGCCTGAACTGGAGGAAAAGCTGGAGGAATTCCGCCGCCGGATGACGAAATATAATGCGGACCGCCTTTACCCGAATATGCCGGACTGGCCGGTTTTCTGTTTTTATCCCATGTCAAAGCGCCGTGGAGAGACTCACAACTGGTATTACCTGGACTACGAAACCCGTCGCAAGCTGATGATGGGCCACGCGAAGGTCGGCCGGACGTATGCAGGACGCGTGCGCCAGCTCATCACGGGATCCACCGGACTGGATGAAATGGAGTGGGGTGTGACCTTGTTCTCTCATAACACGCAGGAGATCAAAGAGATCGTTTACGAGATGCGTTTCGATGAAGTGAGTTCGCTCTATGGCGAGTTCGGCGATTTCTACATCGGGCTGCAGGTGCAGCTCGGCGAACTCTTCGCTCGATTGGGAATGTAAGCAGGCAGCCATGGCGGATCGAGAGGATACCCATCAACCTCATAGCCATGAGGGTCATGGGTGCAGTCTGTCCGGAGAAGAACGCCAGCGACTGTCGCAGGAAATAGAGGAGCGCCTGCACGCCAACGGGATGCGAGTGACGCAAGCTCTGCGTGATCTCATCGCCGTCCTACTCGACCAACACCGCCCATTCACTCTGCAGCAGCTCCAGCAGGTGCCCAGCCTCGCTGATCGAGATCCAGCGACGATCTATCGGCTGGTGATGAAACTCCGCGATCTGGGGGTTTTGCGCCACTTTCCGATTGGCGCATCTGGTAACTACTTCCAGCTGGATACCCCGGATCATCATCACGATTACCTCGTGTGCATCGAATGCGGCACGCTGACAGATGTCCCCTTCCCCTGCGCTGTCCAGCAGCTGGAAACCCAGCTGGCCGAGCAGCTGAAGTGGAAAAAGCTCAGCCACTCGCTGGTTTTCCAGGGTGTTTGCCCGGACTGCTCAAGCTGAGGGGCAGGGTTCAGGCTTGTGCGCAGGGCTTCCGCCAATGGGAACGAATTCCCATCTCCCCGCGCCGCATCGGGGAGTAGCGAATTGATTCGCGGACCGCATCTGGCTCGGGGCGAAAGGGTTGAGGCAACAACAACGCCATACCAGCCCGCCCACGGAAGCGCCCTTCTCGCAAAGCGGTTGCGTTAAGGCGCACCTCCATGCACCTTTTAGGGATGCATTTCCGTTTCTTTCTCATCGGCTTGATAGCTCTCGCAGCCGTGGCTTCTGCCGCAGACAAGCCTGTCGTTTTCGTGCCGATCGCCCCCTACGCGACGGTGGCAGAGCGCATAGCGGGCGACACGATCGAGCTACATACCCTCGTCGGCCCGGGCGACGATCCACATAGCTTTTCCCCCTCTCCCAGGACCGTAACGAAGCTCTCGCAAAGCAACGTCATCTTTCAGAGTGATCTGGGTTTCGAAGGATCCTTCTTCGTGCGGAGCGGTGATGGGACTGATGCGCCCCTCGTCGTAGACCTCCTCGCCGGCATGGATCGTCTGGAGGGCACGTGCGCGCAGTGTGAGGAAGCGAAGGCCGCAGGAAAAGAACCCGACCATCATCACGAAGAGGAGATCCTGGACCCACATGTGTGGCTCTCCCCCGCCCTGCTCTCACAAGCGGCCCAAACGATGACGGATAGTCTGCTGAAGGTCCTACCACTGGAAGAACACGCAGGAGTCAAAGCGAACCTGAAAGCTTTCCAGGACGAATGTCAGGCTATCTCGGATGAGTTGGCTGAGAAACTGGCCCCGCTGGAGGGCAGCGCCTTTTATGTCTATCATGCCGCCTTCGGCTATTACGCGAGAGACTTCGGGCTGAAGCAGGTAGCGCTGGAAGAAGGAAACCGCAGCCCGACACCGAAGCAGCTGACGGCGCTGATTACTCAGGCGAAAGAGGACCGGGCGCGGACGATCTTTGTCCAGCCCCAGTTCGATACCCATTCGGCGAAGGCTCTGGCCGAGGCGATCGACGGGAAGATCCAGGAGCTGGATCCGCTGGAGCCGGACGTGCTGGGAAATCTGCGAGTGATTGCCGATACGCTGGTCGCGGCGCATGCGGGGCGGGGCTAGGGCTGTCGGCCTCTCCTTCTTCGCCAAGGCTTCGAAGGACAGGTTACGTTCCCGCCTACTTGATTGATGATGGAGGCGCTTCTGGCGGTTGAGGGGGTTTCGTTCGCCTATGGCAGGGAGCGGGTGCTGCGGGAGGTTTCGTTTTCTGTGAATGAGCAGGAGAGCTTCTGCCTGATCGGACCGAATGGTGGGGGCAAAAGCACGCTCCTCAAACTCCTGCTCGGGATGCTGAAACCATCGGATGGAACGATTTCTGTCCTTGGTAAGTCTCCCCTCAAAGCTCGGCGTGAGATCGGCTACGTGCCGCAGTTCATGCACTACGACCCGCACTTCCCTGTCACGGTGGCTGATGTAGTCCTGCTAGGAGCTCTGGAAAAGAGCCACTTTCACCCTTTCCCCCGCTGGTCGCGCGAGCTCAGGGAGCGCGCGCAGCATTCTCTCCGGCAGGTGGACCTCGCGGGATGCGAACGCTTGCCGTTTCGTGAACTCAGCGGAGGCCAGCGGCAGCGGGTGCTCATCGCCCGCGCTCTCATGACCCAGCCTCGCATCCTCCTACTGGATGAACCGACGGCGAACGTCGACCTCGCGGTCGAGACGCAGCTGATGGATACGCTAACAAGCCTGCAAGAGCAGATGACCGTCATCATGGTCACTCATGATATGGGGCTGGTGCCGCAGATCGGCTCGCGGGCTCTCTGTGTGAACCGACGCGCCCACTGGCATGAGCTGCCTCTGGCGCCTGAGATGATCCAGGACATTTACAGCGGCGGTCAACGGATCGAGCATAACGAGGCGACGCTTCACTCTCAGGGAGATCACTCCGCATGCAGCCATGACTGAATTTCTGGAAAGTGTCAGGCTCAATCCCGCCCTGCAGTATGCTCTCATCGCCGGGATCATCGCCTGCGTGCCCTTCGGTGTGGTGGGTAGCTTCCTCGTCGTGCGGCGTATCGGCTACATCGCAGCTGCCATCGCTCACTCCATCCTCGGAGGGATCGGCGCTGCCATCTACTTCAGCCGCAGCTATGAGGCGATGGCGTGGTTCACCCCGCTGCTGGGGGCTACACTTGCCGCGCTACTTTCGGCCCTCCTCATCGGCTTCGTCAGCCTTCGCTTCCGCGAGCGGGAGGACACGCTGATCGGTGCCATCTGGGCTACCGGAATGGCAGCGGGTCTGCTCTTTCTTCATAAAGCTCCCGGCACAGGAGTGAGTCTCGAGAGCTTTCTCTTCGGAGATATCCTGCTGACCTCGCGGAGCGATGTCTGGGTCACCGCCATCGCCAGTGCGCTGATTCTGCTGGTGGTCGTGCTTTTCTACCCCCGCCTCATCGCCGTTTGCTTCGACCCGGAGTTTTCGGATCTGCGCGGTGTCTCATCCACGCGCTACTACCTGCTCCTGCTTGTGCTGACAGCTATCGCCATGGTCTTGCTCGTGCGCCTGGCCGGCATTGTCCTTTCGCTAGCTCTTCTGATCCTGCCTGCTGCCACGGCGGCCCGCGTTTTTCAGCGCATGACTCCGATCATCCTCGGTGCATCGTTTCTTTCTTTTGCCTACCTTCTGGTATGTTTCCCTCTTAGCTATCATCAGGATCTGCCAACCGGACCGGTTATCGTCGTCGCTGCCAGCCTCGTTTATGGTCTGACGCTGCTCGTTACCAGACGACGTGGAGCCTAAGAGACCGCGGTGAAAATCGTATGAAACTTGACTGCTTGCGCATTGCGCATAACTCTCGATCGTTCTCTCAAATCCACGCATGAGATTGTTTCCCCTGACACTACTTTCCCTCGGAATGCTGTTGGCCGTTGGATGCCGCAACCTGGAGCCTTATCCTCAAGTATCTCCTGATCGCACCGCCGCTGTCCCTCCTCCAGCGGCAGCTCAACCAGAGCCTGCACGACCATCCTATCAGGATATTTTCCCCGGCTCTGGTGCTTCCTCAACCGGCCAGGCGGAGGGAGGCCTACGTTCGTTCACCCCGATTTTTGGCGGGCCTCAGCCGAATCTGGGTCCGAAACCCAATATCACCGCCCGCGCGGCCATCCTCGTCGACGATGCCGGGAATGTGCTCTTTGAGAAAAATGCTGACATGCGTGTGCCGGTGGCCAGCACACAGAAGCTCCTCCTCGGCATCATGATCGCCGAGCGTGGCGGGCTGCAGCAGCGGATCACCATCGCCGCCCCGGATACCTGGGCCGAGCCGACGAAAATGGGGATCAAAGTGGGAGAGACCTACACGCGAGAGCACCTGCTCCGCGCGGTGCTCATCCGTAGCAGTAACGACATCGCTCGCGCCCTTGCCCGCGATCACTCCGGCAGCGTATCCGCCTTCGCCGCTGCAATGAACCAGCGGGCGCGACAGCTGGGGATGAACTCCAGCTACTTCACCAATGCCAGCGGCCTACCAACCCCTCCCGGTCAATATTCGACCGCGCGCGATCTCATCAAACTCAACAATGCTGCCCGCAAGCATCGGATCATCCGGGACGCGGTGCGCACAAAAGCGATGGTCTTTCGCTTCCCGAGTGGCCGCACGAAGACCATCACGAACACCAATCAGGTCCTGAAGCATCTGCCCTACTGCATCGGTGGAAAGACCGGCTACACCAATGCCGCGGGACGCTGTCTTGTTTCCTCAGCCACACGGAATGGCAAAACCGTAACCTCTGTCATTCTGGGGAGCAAAAGCCCGACCGTTTGGCAGGAGTCCGAGTCTCTCATGCGATACGGGCTGGGGTTGTAGCCGCCTTAAGCTGAAACGAACATTATGACGATCATTCTTATCCTGGCACTTGTCGGTGTCGGAGCCATCATTGCCGAACTCTTCATCCCTGGCGGCGTGATCGGCATCGCTGGTGTGGTTTCCCTAATTGCATCCGTGGGTCTGACCTTTGCTGAATATGGGATGCTGGTCGGGACCATTTATTTCGTTCTTCTCATCGTATTTCTGCTGATTTTCTTCCGAGTGTGGATGAAAAGGTTTGATTCCCTGCCGATTACAAAGCTGCTGGTTTTGCGGAAAGAGGTGGAGGAGACATCGCATCACTCCCATGCAGGGATGGGTGATTTGGTTGGTCAGGAGGCGAAGGCCTTAACACCACTCGCGCCCTCCGGAAAGGTGGAGATCGCGGACCAGGTTCTGAACGCACGTGTCGCCCAGGGGACTGTGGAAAAGGGCGACACCGTGACCGTGATCCGGGCCGATGGTGGCTTTGTGACTGTCGAGCTGATCGAAGAAGGTTGTGAAGAAAATACGTAGCCGCGTCACGTAAGTGCGTGGAACGAAGGGAGCTTTCTGACGAAAACACAGGCTGCCGTTTAGACACCTCCACGCCGTCACCGGCGCGGCTACGGGGCAGCACATCCCGCCAGCCGTAACCATGTAGCCGCGTCACGTAAGTGCGTGGAACGAAGGGAGCTTTCTGACGAAAACACAG
>JAHDFZ010000055.1:15547-17166 GCA_020627905.1 Verrucomicrobiota bacterium | reverse complement strand
GTGACCATCACAACTGTTTCGCCGACCTGAACGGTAACGGCACCATCAGCAAGCTTACCCATCTTGCCGGTTTCAAACGTCATTGTCTGCGAGCCCACTTGGCACGCTTTCTATACTCATGTTTTCTTGTTTTCTTTGTAGGAAAGGAATGATGGAGACCTGTTACCGGCACAAGCCGTCAGAACTCGTTGGGTTCCGAACTCGAAGGGCTTCCGAAGAGGAAGCGCATAGATGTAGGAGATCCCCAAAACGAAAGAAATCGCTCCCCCGGAAAAGAAAAAAAGCGCCGCAGGTTGCGACGCTTCGGGAGGCGATTTCGGAAATGGTTAGCGGCGGAGGCCGAGTGTCTCGATCACCTTCTTGTAGCGATCATTCTCGGTGCGGGCCAGGTAGTCAAGCAGCTTGCGGCGGCGGGCTACGAGACGGAGAAGTCCACGACGAGACGAGACATCCTTTTTGTTGTCGGAGAGGTGCTCCGTGAGGCGGGAGATGCGCTCGGAAAGGCGGGCAATCTGCACATCAGCACTGCCGGTGTCTTTGTCGTGAAGTTGAAGGTCGTTGGATGTCATTTGGACTTGGGTTTTCGGATCATCGTGATTCCTCGCATCACCGTGACACAGAGAGAATCCGTCGCCAGACTCGCGTCTGGGCGCGGATTATGCCGCAGAAAGGCGGTCTTGCAAGGGAAATCTGAGTGTTTACACGAGGCCTTGCCCGCAGCTCGAAGGCCCGAAATCTCTGCTTTCGAACCAATCTTCCGAGCTTTGCAGCGAGGAGAATAGTTTAGAAACCTGTAAAAACACGTGCCTTTTCCGATGAATCCTTGACGAATGCCCGATTCCGACTACAGTCCGCGTTCTCGCACCAGTGTTGCTGGACGAGGACTGGTCGCTGCTTTGAGTGGAGGCCAATCATGAGAAGTTAAGCAAAATTGCCCAGATACAAGTATGTTGGAAGTTGATGTTAAAAAAGGTGAGTCCGTCGATCGCGCCCTCAAGCGCCTGAAAGGGAAGATGGAAGCTGAGGGAATCATGGAAGAGGTTCGCCGCCTCCGTGCCTTCGAGACACCTGCGCAGAAGACCAAGCGCAAAGCCCGCTCAAACGCCAAGCGTAACAAGAATCGCATTCGCTTCACCCTTGCCGATAAGAAGGCACCCGAATCCGAGTCGTAAGATCGCTTTCCCCCCTAACTTCTCAAAGGAAACCGCTCCCCTTTGGCAGCGGTTTTTTTGTGGTTTGGGGGTCAGCTTCAGATGCTGCCGAGCCTGATAATGACTCGGCTCCGAGAAGCGTCGGTGACGAGATCGATAAAATTGCTTCGGTCTGGCGATGCATACCTGGCAGCACCCTTCCACTCTGAAAGATCCGGCGGATCACGGAGGGGAGCTAGAGGGTGATTCAAAATGTTTTCCAATTCCCTCGGTGCGACCTCGTTTAGCCCAAGCTCCTCTATGAGACGCTCCGTTTCAGATGAGCGTGTTTCGAAGTAAAAGACATCGACTCGATCCGCAAAGCCACCCCCGGCCCTTACGTGCTCCAGCTTGGCTACCTCTGCAGGAAAAGAGACCTGTGTAATCAGTGCGAAACGGTCAGCGGGCGCCCATTGAATTCGCACGAAA
>JAHDFZ010000055.1:0-15537 GCA_020627905.1 Verrucomicrobiota bacterium | reverse complement strand
ATCAGAATCGCTGCCGCCGCAACCAGGACGGACGGTAGGATCATCCAAAACGCCCGAAATCGATTCCACTGACGCCAATCATAGAGAGCGAGAGTGAACAGATTCACAGGAAGAATTAAAATGGCCCACATGAGAACCGTGAGCGGACTGTGGAGCACGCCATTCACGAAGCCCATTTTCCGATTGGACCAGTGCAAACCGTCTTCAATGACCATACCGATCCAGAAGATAGCGAACGAAAGAAGAAAGAGCCTCCAAGTGCCTGCGCGCTCGCTCTTTTCTTCCATTGGCCACTCCATCGTATGGACGATTGTCACAGAACATGGCCTGTAGCTGCAAGACCTTTCTGGTGGATGCTCAGACGTCGTAAGGTTGCAGCCTCGCCGCCTTACTTCACAAGCGCGCCGCCGCAAAATCAGGATTCGCGGGGTTGATATCGACGCGCCTTTCATGGGGAATGATAACCAGATCCATGTCCTCGATCGGGATCGCCCCGAGGATTACTTCGTCGCCCATGACAATAGCACCGACGTAAGCGGCTCGATTTATGAAGCGAGTCCCGATGGCCCCCACGTAAGGAACAGCTCGTTGCGAACCATCCGCTCGGGTTATTTCTCTTGTTCCATTCGCTTCCAGCTTCAGTTTCATGCAACCTTCCTCAGGGATGATCAGGTAGACGGAGCCCGTGTCTGCGAAGGCTGAGACCTTCACCGGTGCGATATTCGGAAGCAAAGGGTTCTTTTAGAGTGAGCATACAATGAGGCGTTCGCATCGGGCAGATTCTGCAAAATCCCGCTGACTTCAATTGGGAATCATGCGCGAGAGTGGGAAGACGATCTTCCCGGTTTTTCTTCGTAACAGCATGAACGCATCCGAACGCACAGTGCTTCCGCCAATGGGAGTTTATTCCCATCGGCGTCAGCTCGGCGGGCTGGCTGCGTGCTCAAACCAGGTGTCCTCCGCGAATAAATTCGCTGCTCCCCAACCGCAGCAGTGATGGCTGGAGAGGTGGAAATGCGATCGCTTAGCCGAAAGAATCGATAGGGATTCGCTATCATGTTGTCTTTACCTTCCGCAGCCGAATGGGACCTTTCGCCTCCGATAGGCTGACAACCTCTCCTTTCTGGCAGATCTCGATCTCCCCTGCCTCGACTAACTCACCTGCCACATCACGGCAGGTGGGCATAGCGACGCGCCATTCCGTTTCATCATCGGTGAGATGACGCACCGCTTCACTCGGGCAGATGGTTTTTCCTGAGCCTCGTTCGTCCAGCAGAGAAAGAATCGAATCACGAATGTCCGCTCGTGTCATGTTTTGATCATACTGACAAACACCGCTCCGCCGCATACTCACCGGAGAGGATCGCTCCCTCGATGGATGGGCTGGTCGTCCAATCCCCAGCATGCAAATGGATGGTAGAACCCGCTGCGACATCACTCGCCTGATGATCCGGCTTATTCCGAGGGAGCGCTTTAGGAATCCGATAGCTTTTGATATGCTGCCACTGGGAAGCTTCTCCACCATACCAATCCGTGAGTTCTGCTTTGATCTCCTCCACTGCGTCTCCGCCTTCCCCTCGACAACCGATCTCCGAAACACTGATCAGTTCTTTCCCCTCGGGAGCATAGCTGGCAGCTACCTGGCTGGGCACACAGGTATGCGCGATACGCCCGCCTGTGCGATCTCCCGATAGTCGAATGAGTTTCCCCTGCTCCTCAAGCGCGGAAGACTTAGCCGCCGCAAAGTAATGACAGACGGTCCCGTTCCATTCTCCTTCATCGGCAGACGACTCAGTCATCTGGGCGAAGCCGGAGGTTAGAATGCTTTTCCGAAAGGTAATTTTCCCGTCGGGTGTTTCTGCCTCATGCTCAGCCAGCTTGGTGATGCGTGTGCTCGCGTGCACTTTCTCGCGATTGAGCCGCTGAGCGAGCTGCTCCGGCAAAGCTCCCATCCCACGGGTTGGGAGAGTCGCATAGCCTTCCGTGAACAGCTTGAAGGTGTAGTCGAAAAAACGGCGTGATGTCTCCAATTTCTTCTCCAGAAAAATGCCTCCGTAAAACCCGCGGAAGAAGAGATCGATAAAGCCATCGGAGAATCCATAGTCTCGAAGGCGTTTCTCCGTTGCTTCGTTTGGGCGGGTCCAGATATCGGCGACATCCCAGCGCTTCGCCTCCATCCGCAGCTTTCCGACGAGCAGCTTGTCCTTGATCGTTCCCACCGGGGTGAGTGCGGTGGCTAAGAGCTTCTCGGGCGCACGAAATACATCGTGCATGGTTTGTATTCGCCCGCCTTTCCACAGCTGTGCTCCAGGGGTGAAGGCATTCAGGGCAAGCTGTTCGCGTTCGAAAACCCGATCCACGCAGGGATAGGCATCCAGCAGGACCTGAAATCCATGATCCAGCAGGAATCCGTCGACTTCGTCTGTTTTCACCCGCCCCCCAATGCGATCACTGGCCTCCACCAGCTGATAGTCCACCCCAGCTTTCTCCAGGCGGCACGCAGCGGCCAGACCAGAGAGTCCCCCGCCGATGATCAGAACGTCAGTATCCATTCCCTAACCTCCTTTTTACGCAGCTTCCTTCGATTCTGCTTCTTCAGATCTTCCCAGCAGATGCTTGAGAGCTTCATCGATATCGGGATAGGTGAAGTCGAACTCGGCCTCCTGCAGCTTCCCTGGAATCACCGGCATATCAGCCAGGATGGTCTCCTCCGCCATTTCGCCAAAGGCCAGCTTCAGAGCGAATGCCGGTGCCGGAACGACCGTGGGCCGCTGGAGGAGGCTTCCCAGCGCCTCGGTGAATTGGTCATTTCTGGTGAGTTGCGGCGAAACCAAGTTCACTGGTCCCTCGAGATCCTCATCCCGGAGCATCCAGTCGAATGCGTAGATCACGTCATCAAGAGCGATCCATGGCATATGCTGCTGCCCCGATCCGACCTTTCCTCCCCCGCCCAGCTGGAACAGTGGCAGGAGTTTTTTCAAGGCACCGCCAGCCGGTGACAGGACCACCCCTAGACGCGCGTGCACGACGCGGATCCCCGCCTCGCGGGCAGGGTCGGCAGCCTGCTCCCATACAGCCACCACCTTGGGCAGAAAGCCTGATCCTGCTGGAGAATCTTCCGTATGAGGAGACTCCGGGCTCGCTTCATACGCATTGGCGCCAGACGCGCAGAGGATAACAGACGGCTTTTCGTCTAAATTCGCGAAGGTCTCAGCAATCAAGCGCGTCCCCTTCTCACGGCTGCTGAGGATTTCCTGCTTCCGCTCCTCCGTCCACCGCCCCTCGGCAATATTCGAGCCGGCCAGATGAATAACGGCATCAAAATGGACACCATCCGGGAGGTCGATCGTCATTTTATCGAGATCCCAGGCGATCTCATGAGAGGCGCTGGGAGTCCGCGTTACTCCGTAAACCGTGTGACCCTGCGTTTCGAAATAGCTCTTCATCGCGCTGCCAACCATGCCGGTGACACCGGTGATGAGGATATTGCAGGGAGAGTTCCAGCGGCTGCGCTTGCCGAACTCACCCAGCACTTTCTGTCGATGGTTCATATCTGCATTCATAATGTTGTGTCGGTAAGTGAACATTCGCCGCAATTTTGTGCGGATCATCGGACCAGCGACCAGTTGGCCAAGTTTGCCGAGTGGCAGCGTGTAGCGTATCGAGTCGGTCAGAACGCTATGATCATCCTCCTGATCGGGGTCCGAGAGAAAGCGGTGATGATGCTCCCAGAATGAGAAAGGTCCTTTCAACTGCCGATCGACAAACCCGTCGGTGGTGAAATGATGCTCCGCTACCCAGGGGAGCGAAACAGGGCCCTGAGCAACCGCGAGCTTGACGATGGCTCCATCCACCAGACCGGCCTCTGGTGCCTCGACGATCTCAGCGCGCTCCCATGGTGGCTGCAGCCTGGCGAATGCGCCGGGCATCAGGTGCCAGTCGCGCAGCTGCTGGGGAGAAATTGGAAGTCGGGAGGTTTTTTCGAGGCTTTGCTTCATCAAGCGGGGAGATACAAAAGATACGCCTCCCACCTTCTTAGCAGCTTTTCGCGCACGAAAAAAGGAGGGCATAGGCCCTCCTTTTCGTTCGATCGTCTTCGTGCTTTCTGCGTTATGCCGCGTAGCGCAATACAGCGACTGCACCGCTTTCGTTCACCTCCGGGAGCGCGTCCACTTTCTGAGCCTGAACAAAGCTCACTTCTCCGCCATTCTCGACCACGTTGCGGGCCAGACGAATGTCCATGGGCTCTGTATCTGATGTGTCGAATACTTTCCCTCCCTCCAGCAGAAACAGTTGCTGCACGCGCCCCTCACGAGCAGCATTCAACATGTCATCGAGTCGCGTTTCCACGAGTGGCGTCCCGACTTTTCCTGAGGCTTCGCGAAATTCCGCGACCGTTTCGCTTTCCTGCTGATCACGGATAGCCTGCTCACAAATGGCTATGAACTCCCCCTCCGATGATGCCGAAAGATTGGCATCGATGTGCTCGACGATGCGGTCAGAAAAGCTAGACATGGCGCTGAAGCGGCCGCAGGTCTCGGGTAGTCCCGCGAGCAGAACGCCCTTACTCTCTTCCTTCATAAGCGCTGGAAGGTCAGAGGACAAAATCTCGAAGAATCTCTGGATCTTTCGATTCCTTTCTTCTTCGCCTGTCGCACCATGCCCGTGATAGCTTACCGCGCCTACTCCGGCAGCAGACGGGGCTTTTGTCGTGCGGAACTGCAGCTGCTTCTCTGGATCATCGTAGAGCATCGCCGCATCGAGAGTTGCCGGTATTTCACCGAGCGGAATCTCTTGCGTGGCGAATCCGTTGGATCGAAACAATTTCGTCCCGCCGAGATCCAGATAGAGCACATAAAACGAATCACGCTCCAGGAAATGGACTAAAGGAGACACGTCTGCTGAGTTGCCAAGTAACGTCCGCTGTGAAGGGGTAAATGGTAGGGAGATCAGGAGAGGCTCTCGGAAGGAGAAAAAATAAGCCGCTAGACCATGGTCCTGATTCTGCCAGAGTGGTGCTGACTCATCATCAGCTGTCAGGAGCATCTCGTCGAGCTGTTTCGCCAGCACGCTTTCCTCCAGTTTCTGCTGCTTTAATTTTCCACGTGCTTCCTTTACAGCATTTTTGAAGCGGATCGGGTTCTTACGGGTCATCGCCCCTTTCTTCTCCATCGGAATGATCAACGAAAGGATCGGTGAATCCTGTCGGGAAACACGCTCCATCAGCTCTTTTACATTGAGGTCTTCCACTGGTGTGAGACCGATTACGTTCTGGGTTTGGTTCTCTTTCATACATCTTCTTGGTGTTGCATGGAAGATGCCATCATGAAATCCACACACCCGCCTATTCTGGCGGGGCGGCATTGGTCCCCGCCTCTTAACAGAGATGCAAAATGCATAGAACCAATGCAAAGGGCAACTGCATCCAAGCCGGACGGAGGGTGACCTGCCTGCGGTGCATCGTGGCTTAATCCTTTATTTCAAGGGCGTGTGCCACTCACGCGGCGGTAGAAAGAACCTGATGGCCTACGATGTGCGTGGATTGGGGGCGTCATGAAGAACCAGACCATAGAACAACCACCAGTTACTACTCACGATCCATTATCACATCCTCCAGCTTCGGAGGTTGCGCAACCTACTGCTCGTGAGGAACTCCTAAACGAGGAGCGCGAACCCCGAGCGGAATCCACTACGGCTAAGGCCGAGGCAAAACAAGCCGCCCAGGAAATCGCTGAATACGGAAAACAGCGCACAAAAGAGGCGATCGATCAGGCTACTGCCAGCCTAGAGTCTAAAGCGAATGAATGCGTTGAGAAGTCCCGTAGCGAGATGAACGTTTTTAAACGCGCCGCTGATGCTGCAGCTGCTGAAGCTCGTAATAGCGAATCGAAGGTCACAGCGCCGCTCTTCGAAAGACTCTCGCAATACAGCGACACCGCGCAGCAGCTGCTCAGTGAGCACGATGCGAGACAGATCTTCGAAAAAGCGTCAGGTTTCGTGAAAGCCAACCCTGGCAAGACAATCGGCGCGCTCGCTCTCCTGGGCTTCGTGGCCGGACGCTTCCTGAACGCTCAGTCAGAACATTCTAACACGGCTTCAGAGCCGGAGGTGGCAGGACACTTCAACAAGGAGGCCGCATGATCCAATCATTCAATCACGAACCTCCAGTAAATGAGCCTCTCGAGAGAGAGCGACCAGTAAAACCCGGTCGTGAGCATCTCCTCCCGGAAACTTCGCGTCCAAGTATTGGCGATCTCGTGCGGGACGCCAAGAATGACGCGCAGCTATGGCTTGAGAGCGAAAAAACACTGATTTCGGCAGAGCTCGAATCAAAAGTTAACACTGCTACCACGCAGATTGGCAAACTAACGATAGGCGCTATCGTCGCCGCGAATGGCCTTGGGCTTCTGCTTATCACCCTTGGCTTCGTCGCCTCATGGGGCTTCCGCGAGCTCGGGCTTGACCTCGTTCCCGCCTATTGCGCTGGATTCGGAGTTCTAGGATTGGTCGTGGCCATCATCGGATATGGACTGCTGAAATCTGCCAAGAACAAACTTTCTGCCAGCGAACTTTCGCTCACCCGTTCGGCTGAAAGCATTCAGGAAACAAAGGAGTGGGCAAAAGATAAAGTATCATGAACGAAAATCAGACAAACAATAATAAGCCTGACGAACAAACACTAGACGCATTAAAGCTGCGCGCCGACGTGGCTCGTCAGCGGCTTGGTCGCTCCATCAATGAATTGAGCGAGCGCCTGAATCCTGGCGAGGTGACTTCTGGACTCGTCGAGTGGTTTCAATCCAGTGTCTCGTCCATCGATACGCGGGCTCTTCGCGATAAAAGCGTTTCAGCAGGACAAACTGTAGCTCGGAAAGCATCCGACAACCCGGTGCCTCTTGCTCTTCTGAGTCTTGCCGTCGGTAGTTTCTTCCTGCCCTCTAAGGTGAAAAAACCCCGTGCGAATCGTCAGCGCGAAGCTCATGAGTTTGACTCGGATAGCGGATTCGTTACCGCTGCTGAAGAGGACTTCGAAAGCATGAAGGTGCGCTCAGGATCCTCTCAGCGTCGGATCGTCACACCTGCGGAAGCCTCTCTAGATGAACAAGCTGAAAATCTGGAAGACTACCCTGACCCCTGGGCCCATCGCCACGGTATGCAATCGCATGGTAATGGGACCTCTAACGGGAATGGTCGCACCTCGGCTGCGAAGGAGAAACTCTCTGACGCTGCGTCTGCCGCCGGAGACCGACTCAAAGCAGTGGGCTCGGCAGCTAATGAGAAGCGAAAGGCTGCAAAAGAGACGCTATCGCAAGCCGGGTCTCAACTTAGAGAGAACAGTTCCCGTGCGGCTGAGGCTGCCAAGCGAGAGCTTGGGGAACGTCCACAGATGATGGCAGCGGCCGCATTCAGTCTCGGAATCATCGGAGCCATGCTCCTGCCACGCACACGAAAAGAGGACAAAGCTTTTGGTGAGCAGGCCGAGCAGGTTCGCAGCAAAATGACCGAGGCTGCTGAAGGGATGAAAAAGAAGGCCGCTGAGAAACTTGAGGAGAAAGACCTCCATCTCGAAGGGCTGAAAGAACGGACCAAGAACAGCATCGACAAGGGTGCAGACAAAGTTAAGGCGAAGGCTGAAAACGTCTAACCTTCCACTGCTTCAGACCAACAGAGAACACGACCCTCCTTGGGGGGTCGTGTTTTTTTATGCTATGGTGAGCTTCTGCAACAGACTGCGGAGTTCCCGGTGGTCAGTGACCGTATAATCAGCCGATAGCCCTACGGGCTTCTCACTAATGAACCGAACAGTTGTCCCCACCCCCGCACGCTGCCCCATCTCGATGTCACGATCCGCATCTCCGATGACCAGCGACGGCTCTGGGTCGATGAATAAATCCAGGCAGGCAGCGTTCACGAGCGAAGGGTCTGGCTTAGCTCGATAGGGTGATGTGCTCTCTCCCGTGAAGGCGTAAATAGCGTCAAAGCCAGGCCCGCCCTGCTTGTGGAGGCCGTCGTTCATTTTGCGGTGTATGCGCTCCAACTCAGCGTGCGTCATGAGCCCCTTTCCTACTCCGCGTTGGCTGGTAACGACGACATTCAGATACCCAGCCTCATGTGAAGTTTTCAACACTTCGGCCAGGCCTGGGAGGAGGTGAAAAGCCCCTGCATTCAGAACATAACCAGCCCCGGGCGATTGATTGATCACCCCATCGCGGTCGAAGAACAAGGCCTTGCGACCTGTCACCAGCCACCTATCACGCTCCCAGTCATTCAGGTAATCGACATCTGCCACATCGGGCAGCTCAGCGACTGACCAATCGAGCTCCCGGAGCCTCTCTCGTGTCTGATCAGCTACCAGCTCGGTTCCCCAGTCGATATTCTCAAAAATCTCGGGTGAAGCCTTTTTGAACCCGAGGAGGTCATATCCACCATCCTCGCACGGTCCCAGCACGGCATCGCTGCTACCGCCGAGCAGATCGAAGGCAGCATCCAATCGCTCGGACGTCAGTTGCGCACAGTCAGCCCCGATCAACAGATGCATGGCGGGTATATCGGCTACGATTCGACTTTCCTCCCATAGCCGCTGCCCTAGGTCACCGTCAGCCTGCACCTTCCACGTGACCTCCTGCCCCTGTGCTGAAAGAAGCGGCTGCAGCCATTGTCGGCAGACCTCGACCTCATCTCCCGGCGTGATCACCAGTCGCAGTTCCTCGCAGGACGAATGCCGCCTCGAGGGTGTGAACGACAAGAGCTCGATCCGCTTTTAAGGTTTCCTCATCACCCAGTTCAGCAGCCAGTCGGGTTTTTACCTTCCCCAACTGCGGGGCACGCAGAAAAAGCGAGATGACTCGTTTCATCTGCTACGATTGCGACACCTGCGGCAGAGGGACATGATAAGCCTTCACCATCGTCGCATCCTCGGTAATGGTTAGATGATCAAAAGGCAGATTCGTGCAGGCCACAAAATCGCAACCAGAGCCGTTCGGGCAGGCAGTAAACTCACAGGCAGGACTGGACACGCCTGACTGTAGGATACCATCTCGATAAAGCTGCAATCCACGGTGGAGGTGACCGCTAAAGATCCCGCGTAACATTCCACCCGCTTTCTCCGCCAGACGCTGCTGAAAAAGCTCTCCGTTTGTCACGAGCAGCTTATCGTCTATCCAGGGAGACCCGATCGCGGTGAGCGGATAGTGGATGAACAGAGCTACCGGCTTCGTTCCACTAATTGCTGCCAGGAGCGCCTCCTGCTGTTCTTCGGAGAGGAATCCATGAGGCCCCTCCTCCGCAGGCACCTTAGCATCTGCTACGAGGCACTCAAACTCATCGAATCCTGGGCCACTCATGCGGTAGCACAAGCGATCGGTATCGGTCAGAAGATCGGTCTTTTCTGAAAAACGCAGCCGCTGTCTCATCATGGCTGTCTCGTCATGATTGCCAGTGACGAAGTAAAGGGGAGCCTTCAGCGCATCGAACAATTCAGCTGCCAGATCATAGGCAGCTTCGTCAGGATCATACACGACATCTCCCGTGTGGATCACCGCATCCGGGGTAAAAGAGAGATCGTTAATCGCCCGGATCAGGTGCTTCGTATTTTCATACACATTGGCTCCACGAACCTCATGATCACGAGTCGGGCCCAGATGCGTATCGCTGATGTGGATGAGCTCCATGCCTTCGATATCCCCCCTCTACTATACCGCTCTTGTGATACCTACCCTGTCAAAGGCATCCAGCGTCCATGCGTATTCAGCCTCCAGCTGGTCGACGACATCGCGCTCGTGAAGCTCCGCCGGCATGACTTCCCATGTGTAGGTCTCCATCTCGAAATGTTGGCACAGATCCGGGGACTTCGCCAGCTCTTCGAGCACGGCCTCCAAGTGAAAACGAGTATCTCCGAGCCCACTGGTGAACTCGGCATGCAGCGGCACGTGGAAGTGGACTCGCCACTCCTCGCCGCGTTCCTCCGGCTCCGCAGATTCACCCCACTCCAGCGCTGGTGGAAGATCCTTGAAAGAACGCTGCAGGGCTCCACCGGCCCCTACCATCACCTGATGGAGATAGACCTCGTCCTGAAACTCCTTCACCTTCTGCAGATTTTCATCGGTCGGCTTGAGGGTCAGCGCTGAACTCAAGTGAATCTTGCTGATGCGGATCCCCTTCTCG
Source organism: Verrucomicrobiota bacterium (assembly GCA_020627905.1). Classification (GTDB taxonomy): domain Bacteria; phylum Verrucomicrobiota; class Verrucomicrobiia; order Verrucomicrobiales; family DEV007; genus Arctic95D-9. Next base: position 5,373 of record JAHDFZ010000055.1, on the reverse strand, counting down.
CGATAAAGCGCGAAATTATGCGCCGCATCCTCGTATTCCAGGGCTAGATGACAGGTGTCGTAGTTCACCCCGATATTCTGTCGGACGGCTGCGGCCTGATCAGGGGTGCATCGTTCGATCAATCGGTCAAAAAAGGCGACCGTCTCCGGGGTATTTTCGAACCATCCCAGCGGCTCCGGCTCAACCCCCAGATGAAAATCACGCTCCGGGAAACATTTGCGCAGGCTCTCGATGCTCTCGCCGATTTGGATGAAGTTATCGAAAATTGCTTCCTCTTTTCCTGCTATATCTGCGCCGCTCAGCCCCTCAAAGAACCCTTTGAACGATCCAGGGAGTGTGCTGACACTGAACGATGAGTGCTCAGGGCTCATCTCTGCACCGATGCGGAATAAGCGCTCGGTATACTCCAGGCGCTCAGGTGTCGCCCAGTCAGGCGCGTAAACCTGATCTTTCACGCGGCTGCCATGAAAGGTGCCGAAAGGGAAGCCATTGATGGTGAAGACGTAGGAATTCGTCTCCCGCAACCAGGCTTTGAAAGAGGCGAATGCTTCCGGATCCTCGTCGAGAGTTCGCGCCGCCTGATCGCTGAGTCGCAAACCGATCCCATAGGGAGCGTCAGGACAGACACGACGCCTCACTTCGTTGACATACTCAGACAGCCCTTTGAAAGTCTCTTCCCAGGTTTCCCCGCGATGAATGTTCGTGCAATACCCGAGGTCAATCTGCTCTCCTAAACGCATAGAGCGCAAGAAAGGCGTGCCCTCCGCGGAAATCAAGGCTGCGCATTCGGTGAATCGCGGCGGGCGCTACAAACGGGCCCGTGTTTTATACCGCGGTGCCTCGTGAAATCGTGTATCTTCTGAGGTGTTCACAAAAAGACCAATCAACTTATGAATTCTGATTACGACCAAAACAAAGACGATACAAAAGCGACTGAGGAGGCTCAGAACGCTCATGAAAACAACCATGCCGAGAGCAGTAGCTCCCACTCCACAGACCCGTTCGAGCGCTTCTCCGAAGCCGTCAGAAGCTCATTTGAGCGCGGTGAAGCCCGGGCGAAACAAACACTCCATGATGCGATCCCAAAAGCCAAACAGGGACTGCTGGATGGTGTGAAAGAACTCGCCTACGGCGCCGGTTTCGCAGGAGGAGTCGTGTCATTCATCGCTCGCGAGATCGTGCCGGAGGACGTGAAGGAGAGTTTCCGCACTGGCTCAGAGGCTGGCAGAGAGCGGGCAGCATCGTGGAAAGACGCACGTGACGAAAAAGGTGACGCTGGCTCCTCCGAAGTCGACGGGACCCCTGCGACGGCTTAAAGGGTGCACCGGAAATTTGTCTCATAAACAGAAGAAGGGGTTGCCACTGTGGCAGCCCCTTTTTTCGTTATCAGCAATGAGCGTATCCGCTGCAACGGCGCATTTCGGCAGTGGTTCAAGAATGGAGTGCACGAATCACAGAAGGCCGCATCTTTTTCCCATGCGCGCTTTTGCTGTCCTCATTTTTTTCCTCTGTTGCACCTTCGCCACGGCGAACGAAATCAAGCTATCCCTCGGCCCAACGGGCGGATTCATTCGCGAAAAAGCGGACGGAGGAGCTATCTCCCTAAAGGCTGATCCGACAAAGCCCCATCGGAATATCTTCACCAGCGTTCTGCCGAAAAATATCATCCTTGACGACTTCCCGATCGTGGAAGTCGAAGTTTTTTCGACTACAGGCGTAGAAGACCTCGTCGTCAGTCTCTACGCAAAAGACGGGAAACTACAGTTCGGGGGGAAGGTGGATGTCCCTATCGCGGAAGGATGGAGTAAAGTCGCCATCGATGTATCGCAGGAGGGCTGGGAACTCCGCCAGAAGACCGATGCTCAGGAGCGCGAAAATCCGCCTCGGCTGCAGTTTCGCATGAAGTCGGTGCCGGATACCTCACTCCTGATCCGTGGCATCACCATGCGGTCAGCGACGGCATCCGAGCGACTGCTTATCGAAAACCGGGAAGCCATCGAGGCTGAGCGCGAGCGCCTTGCCAGGCGTTGGACCAAATACCTGCGAGACTTCTACCTTGGGACCGTCAGCGCCGTAGTGGACGGAAACGAAATCGTGATTTCGGGTGAGGCTTCAGCCCCGCTGACCCTCCATGAGATCTTCCCGGAGGATACCTCAGATATTCGGGTAGATAGCACCAAGCGCTCATCGATAGCGGTGGAGGGCAATTTCATGCTGCGCCTCCCGCGCACCATCGCAGAACATCGCGGTCGCGATCGAGCAGACTCCCGCTGGCGCTTGTCCGATGCTTATGGCTTCCCAGCTTCTTTGGCGACGTGGCCTGAGATCCCTCGCCAAATCGCCGAATTTTCTCAACTACCCGAGCTCCAGCCAAAAGGACAAAAGGGGCTTGGCGGGCTTACCACCAGCCTCAAGCTGGAAGATCCGCTCTTTGAGCTCGATCTCAAGCATGCCACAATGAATCTCGTCATCAACACGGTGCTCAGCGATAAGCCGAAGCCAAAATGGCAACCGATCCGCTTTGAAGGGCACCAGTATTACGTGAATCGAGGCCAGCAGAAACGACTGCAGGCAGCAGCCGAAAAACTCAATAGTCAGGGAATTAAAATCAGCGGCATCCTGCTGGTCGCCAATCAGGAGGGAGCCATTTTCACCCACCCTGAGGCTGAGACCCAGGGCATCTACTCGATCCCTAACCTGACCACTGAGCAGTCTACCCGTGCCTATCGGGCGGCGCTTTCCGTGATTACCCGCACCTTCTCCGGGCCGCAGCACCGCATCAGCAACTGGATCATCCACAATGAGGTCGATCAGGCGAGGACCTGGACGAACATGGGTCGTCAGCCCATCGCGCGCTACATGGAAACCTACCAACGCTCGGCTCGTCTCACCTATCAGGCGGCACGCCGGGTCGACCCATTCGCCCGCGTCTTTCCCTCCCTGACTCACCACTGGGCCGGAGAAAAGGTTACGACAGACTACCCGACCCGTGATTTCCTGGAACTCTACAATGAAATCGCCGAAGCCGAGGGCGACTACGAATGGGGACTGGCCTATCATCCCTACCCACGGAGCCTGCGGAATCCTGACACCTGGGCCGACACCGATGTCACCTTTGATTTTGACACCCCCTACATCACCCCCCGGAATATCGAGGTCCTACCTGCATTTCTCGCTCAGGATCGCTTCCTTTATCGCGGAGAGAAGCGCCGGATCCTTCTCTCCGAACAGGGATTCAACTCGCCCACTCTCTCCGATGAAGATCAGCGCCGCCAGGCTGCTGGCCTCAGTTACATGTTCCATCGGCTGGCGCAGCTGCCCAGCATCGAGGCCTATCATCTACACCGCTACGTCGACATGCCGGATCGCGAAGGCGGCCTGCGAGTCGGTATCCTCGATGAAAATCGGCAGCGGAAGCAGGCATTCGCCGTCTACCAGGCGATCGAAACCGACCTGGAGAAGCAGCGAGCCTATCAAAAGGAATTCGAAGATCTGACAGGCCCTCTGCCGCAGGCGCAGAAGATCAGAAAGGCTAAACGACCTAACATCATCGTCATGCTCGCTGACGACCTGGGATATCACGACACCACTCCTTACCAGCCAAAAGGAGAGAATTTCTACGAAACACCGAACATTGCCGCATTAGCGAGCCAGGGGCGCCTCTTCCGCAATGCTGTTTCTGCCAGCCCCCTCTGCTCGCCAACACGGGCAAGTATTCTTGTCGGGCAAACCCCGGGACGTATGCACCTGACGGCTCCGAATTGTCATTTGTCGAAAGTGGTTCTGGAAACGCAACCCCCGCGTCCACCTAAGAAGAATATTCCTCTTTCCCCTGCCCCGGTGGTCACGCGCCTCGATCACTCCTATCAGACACTCCCCGAGCTGCTCAATACCGTCGGATATCAGTCGTTCTATGCCGGGAAATGGCATCTCGGACATTATCCATCCTCACCTGAACATCACGGATTCACAAATCTGTTTGGTGGTAGCTTCCACCCCGGCCCTCCCGGTGGTTACTTTGCCCCATGGGTGACAGATCGCGTCCCGCAGGCAGCAGCAGGCACCCACATTGATGACCTGATGGCTGACAGGATCGCCAAATGGCTGCTTGCTCCCGGCCGGAAAGACTCTCCCTTCTTTCTTCATCTCTCCTTCTACTCCGTGCATGGTCCCTTCGAGGCCAAGCCGAAACTGGTAGCGAAATACAGAGAAAAGGCCAAAGCACTCCCTGCGGCTGCGCCTCGCCGAAACCCTATCATGGGTGCCATGATCGAAACCCTCGATGACAATGTCGGCAAAGTCATGGACGCCTTACGCGCATCCGGGCTAGCTGAGGACACACTGGTCATCTTCACCTCTGACAACGGAGGCAACGAATACAACTGGGTAAACGGCAGTCTCGCCACTGCCAATACCCCCCTGCGCAATGGCAAGGGCAACATCCACGATGGCGGGGTCCGCGTGCCGATGATAGCCAGCTTCCCCGGCAGAATCGAGGCCGGGGTCGAGTCTGATACGCTCGTGACGACCACGGACTTCCTGCCGACCCTGCTTTCGCTGGGTGGAGCGCCTGCTCCTACCGCCCAGGCAGTCGATGGCGTCATCGCCCCGGAGCTCATTGGCCGCGAGGCGAAGGCGATCAATCGCGATCATTTTACTCACTTCCCTCATAGTGTGACGGCCACTGGCTCGCTAGCCGCTTGCTCCGTGCGTCGAGGAAAGTGGAAGCTCATCCACTTCTTTGCCGATGATCCCACTCAGCTAAAACCCCGCTCCGTTCTTTACGACATCTCATCCGATCCAGGAGAGACCTCCGATCTTGCGAGCGCCCATCCCAAGCTCGTAAAAGAATTGGAGATGGCTGTGGTCACCCATCTGAAGGCCAATGGAGCTCGGCTGCCCGTGTCGAACCCACGCTTCCAGGCGCAGACCGGCGCAGTATTGGGCTGGGCACCCAACCCACAGGCAAAATTGCAGCGACAGAGTGGGTCACTCCTCATTCAATCGACAGGAAAAGATCCCTTTATCAGCGCAACAGTCACAGGCGTGCGGCGGCCATCGGATGCGGATCTCCTGGTTCAGCTGGAGGTGGACGAGACCAAGACATCCGCTCTCGTCCCAGCTGTTTTCTGGAGCGCGGTGGGTGACAAATCCTTCTCAGGGTCCAGGCGCGTTAGTTTCCAGAAAGTGCGAGCGGGACTCTGGCAGGCACGCTTTCGCTGCGAAGGCGCACTCGATCGGATTCGCCTGGACCCGATGGCTCGCCCGGGGACCGCCGCTATCAAGGGTCTCCGACTGATCGAAATCCAGAAGCCTCAGGAGGATTCCGGTAAGACCGTTCGGTATTGGGATTTCTAAGAAGGAAACGTAGCC
>JAHDFZ010000054.1:5644-17217 GCA_020627905.1 Verrucomicrobiota bacterium | reverse complement strand
ACGATAGGCAGGACCATGCAGGCGAGCGTGCAGCCGGCGGAAATCATCGAGGGTCCCCAACCTTGGAAAGAGACATAGGTGTCACCAAAAAGCGGGAAATAAAAGAGGCTCCGTTCCGCCGGCACTGAGGTTACCACCGGAATCGCATAGCAGAAGAAGGCCAGTCCGAAGAGGCCGTAGACTACCGACGGCACACCAGCTAGGTTCATGATAGCCAGCCGCACCGCTTTGATGAACTTCCCTCGCCTGCTGTATTCGCTCAGGTAAACGGCAGCAGCAATACCGATCGTCATGGCGAAAACGATACAGATGAGGATGAGGAAGATTGTGCCGATTAGGGGGCTGAAAATGCCTCCACCTGAATAGTTGGCGCTGGTCTTGAGGAAGATTTCTTCATCAGGGTTTTCTGCCTCGTAGGTTCGAAACTCATCTGCCGTGAGGCGCTGATATTCGAGGTCGGAATCGAAAAATCCGTAAAGGATCTCCGGGCGTTCCGAGAGGAAGGTAGACGGGCCTCCGAGTTTGTAGACGGCAGGCACGCCCTTGAAGACGATCCGTCCGAGAATCAGGGCGAAGACGATGATGACAAGGTAAGTCGCCGCACGAAGCAGAAATTGCGTCAGGACGACTTTATTGATCTTGCCTTCTTTACGCTCGAAAACAGCACTCATGATGTTCTTGTCAGATTCCGATTAGTGCTTTGACTGAAAGCGGTTGAGGATCCTTTGGCCAAAAAAGTTGATGACCAGTGTGATGGTGAAAAGCACCACGCCGACCATGAAGAGAGCGCGGTAAGTGGTAGAGCCGATTCCTGCCTCGCCCAGGCCCTGAGCGATGATACCAGTCATCGTATGGGATGGCTCCGTGACAACGCCGATCCCCTTGGAAAAGTCAGGCAGGGCGATGCGGTTGCCGGCGATCAAAAGCACCACCATCGTCTCGCCGATCACTCGGCCGAAACCGAGGAGAACCGCAGCCATGACTCCGCTGAGGGAAGACGGCAGGATGACCCGGAATGCGGTCTGCACCTTGTCGGCTCCGAGAGCAAAAGAGGCGTCTCGGTAGGCTGTCGGGACATTGTTTAGCGCATCCTCGGCCAAGCTGAAGATGATGGGGATAGACATAAATGCCAGCAGGAGAGCGGCATTCAGCATGTTCAGTCTCGCCTCGATAGGAAAGCCGGGAAGCCACGAGAGTAGCGGCCATTCGCTGACCTCCTTCAGCATGTCGCCAACGACGGCGATGCCGATGAAGCCGAGAACCACTGAAGGAATCGCTTCGATGAACTCGATCGCCGGCTTGAGGAAGTTCTGCTCTTTCCTCGATGAGAGCTGGTTGACGTAAACGGCAGCGGAGAGGGCGATCGGCGTGGAGATGAGCAGTGCCACAGTTGCAATGATAAGCGAGCCCGTGAGCATGGGCAGGATGCCGTAGCGGTCCTGGATGGCGCTGTTGTTGGTCCATTTGGATCCGAGAAAAAAGGCTCCCAGCGTTTCGCCCCAGGTCCACTCGTTGTCGTGTTTCCATGCCGTCAGGTCAGAGCTCATCTGGCGAAACTCCTCCATGCTCTGGACAACTTCCTCTCGGTAGGTGGCAAGCTCCTCACGGGCTAGGGGGGATTGCAGCTCGCTGTCCTTTGGCAGGGCTTCAAGAATCTCCCTCGTTCCTTCTTCGATCTTCTGAACGGCAGCGATGAGTTGAGGCGTTGATTCATTGAGAATGGCGGCTTCCTCAGCAAAGGGGAATTCTCCCTTCAGCCTGGGCAGGGCCTCTGTCAGCTCGAGATACTTGGGTTTGCCGAGGGCCTCGATGCTGGCCAGTCGGGTCAACTCGTCAGCCATGTCCTCAGGTAGGGCGGCCTTTTCATCATCGATCACGGCAAACTGCGGGCTTGGCTCGCTGAGAAGCTCGAAGAAACCGGGATAAGCCGAGAGGATGTCTTTCCGCTCCTGCTTCAGGCGGTCTTCTGCCTCATCACTGATGCCGCGCAGAGGTTTGAGCTGTCGGTCGGGTGAGAGTCGGTCCAGCTCTTTGCTCAGGAAATCGATGTAAAAAGCTCTCGCGTAGGGATTAAGGGTTTCCGCCTCAGCAATGACCTCGACAGCGGGGACCATCTTGAAGGCGACAGTTTCATCTTTCTTCTGAGCCATCGCTACCGTCATCTGCGCATTGAAACGCGTGCTAACGCTGGCGGCTGAGTTGTAGCGCTCCTTTACTCCGACCGTTTGGCCCTGGAGCTGTTTCCAGATCTTGTCGTAATCCCGGGCGTGTTTTTTCCAAGCTATGTTGAGATCGCTGATAGGCTTGGAGCGCTCCCAATTCGCATCCAGAAGGGCATCTGCGGCCTCATCACGGCTGGTGTAGAAGGCTGTTTCATCACGACTACCGATAGGAAGTGCCAGGATTTGCTCAATGATTTGCCGCCTCTCCTCCTGAGATACGTCACTAAGTTCAGGAATGTTCCAGGTGGAAAGTTTGCCTGGGAAGAGAAACGACCCGGAATCAGCGAGGGATACCTTCTTATCGTTGATGAGTTTTTCTAAGTCATTCTTGGCCTTAGTAAGTTTGACGGCCTTTTCGCTCTCTGGGGCTAGATCTTCCAGCCGCTCGGAGATTTCATTGTAGAGATCGTAATCCGTCCCCAGTTCATGTTTCACCTCGAGTGCAGTCGCTTCATAGGCGGCCATCGCCTCCTGCTCCTTGAGCGCTGGGTGGTTGTATTCGTATTGGAAGGCGCGGAGGAGCCCGTTCGAGCGGACTTTGTATCTCTGATACGGTTCCTCAACCGCCGTGAAATACTCTACGCCGGAAGCTCGGTAGACCTTCAGCTCCTTGTGATGGCTGGGGAAAAACAACCAGGCCTCTCTGATAAGAAAGAAACAGATGAGGAAGAGGATAAAAATGGCGATGCTGGCATTGCCGCCAAAGAAATACTTGATAGCCGACTGGGCATTGATCCCGAGAAAGGAGAATCGATTTTTTGACTCAAATTGCATCGTGCAGCGGCTTTGGTATTTCGCCCGAAAGTAGGCTGGAAGTTTTCGGCGTCCACCAAAAGTTTCCCAAACGTAGTGTCTCTTTCGTCACACGGAAAAAGCCTCAGGCGCATACGCACCCGAGGCTTCTCTGATGAACCCTGTGGCGACCGGCAAGGTGCTGGTGCCCAGGGGGTAAGGATAATCAGAAAGCTTAGTTTGCGATGAAGCCGGTGTCCTCAACGATCTCGGCAGCGGTCTCAGAGGTGATCGCCCAGAGGAGGAACTCAGCAGCGGTGCCCTTAGGCTCGCCAATGGTGTAGTAGTAGAGCTTACGAGCAACAGGATAGCTGTTGGCATTCGCGGGATCGAAAGCAACGCCGTCGACAGCAACAGGAGCAACGCCGTCTTTTTCGGCATAAGCTTTGCCGACGTATCCGATGCCGTTTTCGTTGCCGGCTACCTCGGTAGCGATCTGCTCATTTCCTTCCATCTTCTGTGTATCTGAGCCGTAGTCACGCTTGCCCATCGCCAGTTTCTGGAAAGTTGCATAGGTTCCTGATGTCTCGTTACGGGTGTAAACGGAAATCTCACCTGGCTTGCCACCGACTTCTGCCCAGTTGGTGATCTCTCCGGTGAAGATGCCTTCGCTGAGGTTGGAGACGCCGTTCTTTTCATTGACGATGACAGCGATCATGTCGACAGCAGCGACTTTTTCGACGAGCTCCTGACCTTTTTCTGCGAATTTCTCTTTTTCCTCGTCCTTCACGTCACGGCTGGATGCGCCGATGTCAGCGGTGCCGGCGAGAAGGTTTTTGAAAGCGGATGAAGAACCTTTGTCCTCGATCTCGAAAACGACTTCGTTTCCGGCAGCTTTGTAAGCGTCTACCAGTCTTGGCATGAGCTTAGCATTGATGGTGTCAGAGCCCTTGATGGCGAGCTTTTCCTCAGCATTGACGCCTGTGAAGAGGGCGAGAACAGCAGCAATAGCGATAGTTTTTTTCATTGTAGAATGGTTTGTTTTTTGAGTCGTCTCAGCGGGGATGGACCTTGCTCAGACAACGGGAGTTTCCTCAGAAAGTGAGAATCGGCAAATTTCTGGCTGTTTCAATCTTGTCACATAGAGCAGAGCGGTGAGTTTCTTAGGGACTCTCGTTCAGTGCCTAAGCATGGGTGCCGCCCGCTTTCGTTTCTGTTTTCCCTGATCCTGACGGACTCCCGTAAATCAGCATTTTTGTGACATAAGCTTGAAGATTCGTGCGGAAGGCGGGACCTTTTAACAGTCTCTCTTTATGCAGATTTTCCTCATCGTATTCATGGTTGCCCTCGCGGCGACCTTTTGGGCGCGTGCTCGCTTTCTAAAGATCTACCGACAGGAGATCGAAAATGTGCCGCGCTGCGGACTCACTGGCGAGGCATATGCGCAACGCCTGCTGGCTACTGCCGGCCTGCCTGAGGTCAAAGTCGTCAAGGGGCGGCGCATGATTGCCGATAGCTACAGCCCAAAGCACCGGCGGGTGGAACTGAGCCGCGAGCATTTCAGCGGCAAAAACTACTCAGCGCTCGCCATGGCGGCACTTCAGGTCGGGAAAGCGATCCAGCATGCTGAGGGGCATCGACCTCTTCTCTGGAGGCTTTCCGCTGTGCGCATGACGACCTACTTCAGCCTGCCGCTCGTGGTCCTCGCCATTCTCGCAGCTCTCCTGGGAGGCTCGAAAACTATCTTTCCTCTCCTGCTTCTGCTCTGGTCGATCCTTGCTTTGTGGAATCTGATCACGGTCCCAACGGAGCTGGACGCAGCTGAGCGGGTGAAGAAGATCATGAGCCGCACGAAGATTCTAAAGGGGATCGATGAGACCGTCGGGGTCGAGCGCGTGATGGGCGCTGCCTCATCTGCCCATGTCGATGGCCTCTACACGCTGAGCCAGGGACTCCTCAACCGCATGGGGATACGCGGGCGGTGAGCTTACCCTGGGAACGCCGACGTCAGTGACGGAGGAACCCCATCGGCACAGCAGAGGCTCCGCAGCTAGCGAAGCCCAGGTAGTGAAGCCCAGCTAGTGAAGCCGACGGGGACGTCAGCGTTCCCAGGGAGTGGACTCTCTTGGTGCTAGCTAATTCTTATTCCGCAGAAATTCCTCGATCGCCTCCTGCGCGCGCACCTTTGGCTGACGTCCACGACGTTTGCGATAAGTGTTCGAGAGCGTGGCATCGAGGATGCGTGCTTTCTGGTTATCGGACCACTGGATGTCGAAATACTCCGATAGCTGACCCTTGAGGCTTTTATCGACGATGGGGAAGACGACCTCCACTCTCGTATCAAAGTTGCGCGGCAGCAGGTCAGCTGAGGACAGGTAGATCTCGCGATCGCCCCCATTCTCGAAAATGAACATGCGCGAATGCTCCAGGTATTTATCGACGATGCTGATAGCCTCCATGCTATCACCCTCCTCCATTACCATAGAGAACATACTCCTGACGATCAGGCGGATCGGCAGGCCCTGCTGGGCGGCTTCTGAAAGGAGTTCATGCGTCGCCACATCGGAGAAATTGTTCACCTTGATAGCGATTCCGGCAGGCAGGCCTTCATGGAAATTCCGCAATTCATTCTCGACCTTCTGCTGGAGGAACTTCCGGAGTGAAAAGGGCGCGGCAATCAGCTGCCTTAGTTTCGGCTGCTGATAGGAACGGCGGAAAAAGTCGAACACCCGCTGGACGTCCTGACCGAACTCCTGGTTGTAGGTCATCAGCATGTGATCTGCGAAAACCGTCGAGGTGTCCTCATTGAAGTTGCCTGTCCCCAGCACGGCGTAGTATTTTTCCCGGGCGGATTCGCGGCGAGTGATCAGCACGAGTTTGGCATGCACTTTCAGCCCCTGCACGCCCAGCTGCACGGTGACACCTGCATCCCGATAGGCGCTGGCCCAGCGCATGTTGGCCTCCTCATCGAATCGCGCCTGGGGCTCGACCATCACGAATACTTCCTTTCCATTCCGCGCTGCCGATTGCAGCGCTCCTGCCACACAGGAGTGTTTCGCAAGACGATACTGCGTGACCTGGATGCTCTTCACGTAGGGATCGAGTGCAGCCTCCTGCAACAGGCGGATAAAATGCCGGAATGGCTGATAAGGGGTGTGGATGAGGAGATCACGCTTGCGGATCGCGGCGAAGAGAGAAACGCGGCGATTTTTGATCCCCTTCACTGGGACAGCGACCTGCGGGGGATTCTCCAGGCCTTTCACCCCCACTTTCGGGAAGCCCAGCAGATCCCGCCGATTGTGATAGCGAGCCCCTGGGTAGAGGGCATCTGAACCAGTAAGGTTGAGCTTCCTCAGAATCATATTGAGGAAGGGTTTCGGGAAGTTTTCATCGAAGTTCGCCCGCACCGGCAGCCCCTGTTCCCGCGCCTTCAGGCTGTCGGCCAGTTTCTCGAAATAGCTCTCCGTGAAGTCATCATCCATCTCCAGCTCGGCATCGCGAGTGAACTTGATGGCATAGGACTCATAGCTGTCATAGGGCAGTGTGGAGAAGATCTCGGGCAGCCCGTAGCGGATGATGTCGTCGAGGTAAATGATCAGCTGGGGGTCACTCTGCCGCTTTTTCGGGATGATGACGAATCTCGGCAGGTTCGATGGGATTTCGATCAGGGCATGCATGGGCCGCCCTGTCCCCTTAGACTTGGTCAGGCGCACCGCCAGATACATGGGGAGATCTTTCAGGGCCGGCAGCTGAGCGGAAGCTTTGAGGATGATCGGGAAAATGTGCGGCCGGACCTTCGTTCGAAAATAATTCAGGAGAAAGGTCGCGTGCTCGTCAGGGATCTGCTCGTCAGTGACAAGTTTGATTCCTTTTTTCTCGAGCTGGCTGAAGACGCGGTCGTAGGTCTGATTGAAGACGACTGCCTGGCTGGCAACCATGCGGCTGACCTTTTTCAGGGTTTCGTTTGGGTTGGGGATGCCGAGTCGTTTCCATTCGTCACCCAGCTGACAGATGCGGCGTAGCGTTGCCACACGGACTCGGAAAAATTCATCGAGGTTGGAACTGTAGATGCCAAGGAACTTCAACCGCTCATAGAGAGGGACTGACTCATCTTCTGCTTCCTGCAGCACCCGGGCGTTGAAAGAGAGCCAGCTCGTCTCCTTGCTTCTAAATTCCATGACAGAAATTTAGGCAGCGGGCTCGTGCATGGCTAGCTTCTTTTTGTGAAAAACTTCCTTTTGCCGCTGTGTTAGTCGTTTCCGGGCGGGCTTTCTTCAAAGGAAAGCTTTCCCGAGAAGCCTGCCGTTTCCAGCTTCAGCCATGCAGGCAGAGTATCGGCGGATGCATTCTGGATGACGACCTTGCCCCGACTCCCTGTCAGCCTCATGATGAGCGGTGCTGCGTCAGCTGGTCTCTGATCGGGCAGCTGCACATAAAAAACTGCGTCCTCAGGCTTCAGCTCTACGAGGTTTGTCCTGTCCCAAGGGATGGCAGCTGTCAGCTGTTGCTGCACCTCTGTGAAACGCCCGCTCACTCTCTCCGTGTAGTGGATGCTGATCAGATTCTCTGCCGGTTTCCTGACATAAAAGTAGTCTACCAGTGACGAGGTAGGCACGCCGTGGCCCCAGGCTTCACCGGTAAGGGAGAACTCGTCAGCAGCCTGCACGGTAGCATTCCCATGCAGAAGGTGCAGAGTCACGTGGAGGCTGGACGTTGCGGCCTCTGGCAGGTCGATGTGGTGGTTCCGCACGCTGCGAAACGGGGTGGCTAGTGCCAGGCCGATCATGACGGCGATACCTGCGCCGACAATGCCCCAGCGCACAGAGCGGGGGATGCTCGATCTTGCTGGCATGCGGAGAGGGCCGTGATTCAAGCGCAGCGCCGCGGAGAGGCCGAGGGCGACAAACCAGCAGATAGCTGCAGCGTAGATGGTGTCCGAGAGGAAGTGGCCGCCCTGCGCCGCGCGCCCAAGACCCATAAGAGTGCCCAGCACAAGTCCCAGCCCCAGAAAAAGGTGGGCAAGGCGTCTGCGATATCCACGAAACACGAAGTAACCTACTATCCAGAAATAACCCACGGTCGCGTGTCCGCAGGGGAAGGATTTGCCGGTGGTGAGGTGACTGTAAGTAAGCACAGGTTCGAAAGGGGCGAAGCCTCCCAGGCCTATGACGTCACGCGGACGGGGGCGGCCCCAGTATTCTTTGAGGATGCCGTTGGAAATGAGGCCCGGAGCAAAGATCATGTAGAGCACGATCAGTAGGAAGATACGCCGCCAGGGTTTCAGGGCTTCGCTCCTCCAGCTTAGAATGAAGCCCACCAGACTGAGGAAGGTCATCGCGCCAGCTGGTGCCGTGGCATATTCATAGAGTCCGCGCCAGAAGGGGTGCTCGCCGATGCTCCAGTTGCCTCCCCCGGCTGTGTAGATAGCCAGTTGGAGAGAATAGTCGATGCCCGTCAGCCGAATGACGAGGGTTGCGGCAGCGAGCAGAGCGAGCGGCAGCCAGAGCATCTGCCAGGATGAGAGCCTGAGCGAGGCGTCATGCAGCGGTCGCGAAAGGTCGTTCACGAGAGCTCCAAGAGCATTTTTTGCTCTTTCATATTTCTTCCCCCAGAGGATAGCGATTTGACTCCCTGCTTTGATGCTCGCGACAGTAGTGCCAAAGAGGCTGATCGCAAGTATGCGATGCTCGAATGGGAACCGCGTGACGATGGGGCAATTGTCCAAAAAACAGGGCTCAAGGCATACAAGCTCTTATGCTGAGGCAGAGGTCCATTTATGGCGATGAAAAGACGCTCTTTTGCCAAAACCTCCCTCGCAGCTACAGCCATGGGGGGCTTCCCCTTTATACAGCTCAACGCTGGTCAGCGAAAACGATTTCAAGTTGGTGATCGGGCCTATGAGCTGGAGGAGGGATGGTCGCAGGTCGATCACGAAAAAACGCCTCTGAAAGACTGTCACGAAATGGTCTGTCTACCGAGCGGGGAGCTGGTCCTGCTCACCAATGAGCCGAAGAACAATGTTATCATCTTTAACACTGCAGGGCAGCTGGTCAGCAAGTGGACGCTGAAGATGGCCGGAGCTCATGGGCTTTCACTCGGAGGATCTGCTGAAAAACCTACCTTGTGGATCACCGATTTTCGCGGCCGGATTGTCGAGACAACGATCGATGGGGGAGTTCTACGCGAGATTCCGAATGCTGTGGCATGTGGTGCTTATAAAGAGAATCAGGCCTACAATCCTACGGAAACTTGCCTGGGGCCTGATGGCAGCCTCTTTGTGATCGATGGCTATGGGTCTCAATTCGTCCTGAAATTTTCAGCAGATGGAGTTTTCCAGAAGAAATTCGGAGGGAAAAGCACCCAGCCGAAAAATCACGGGCGTTTCATGCAGGCTCACGGTATCGCACTGGATACGAGAGGTGACGAGCCCCTTCTGGTCTGCACAGGCCGTATCCGCAATGAGTTCTCCTGGTTTACTCTTGAGGGGGAATTTGTTCGCTCCGTTTATCTGCCAGGCGCATTTCTGAGTCGCCCCGTGATCGTCGGTGACGAACTCTGGTCCGGTGTCTGTTTCGGATTTCTACCGAATGACTATCGCATGTGGCAGGATCGAGGCTTTGTCCTCGGGTTGGACCGCTACGATCGGCCGATGGCAGCCCTCGGCGCAGAGCCGATCCATTGTGATGGAGAAGGAGTTCTGCAATCACCGCTGATGAAGGCTGATGATGGTCCGTTCACCAATGTGCACGACGTCTGCGCCAATCAGGATGGCAATCTCTATGCCTGCCAGTGGAATTCCGGGAAGGTGCCACCATTTAAGCTGCATCGGGTGTGAAGAGGCTTGACCTCGTGACCGCTCCATCGCTCATTACCTTGTGATGGAGGAGGTCGCTGAAGGAGAATGGAGAACCGTGGCTGCAGCTAGCCTCGTGCCTGAGGGCTGCGGATTCCCTGTGAAATTCGGTGACTACCGCATTGCGCTTGTCCGTCATGAGGGAGAGGTCTTTGCGCTAGACGAGCTATGCCCGCATGCAGATGCATCGATCGCTATGGGGCCGGTAGGGAACGGCTGCATCGCCTGCCCATGGCATTATGCCGAATTTGATCTCAAAACCGGGCAGGTGCTGAGCGGCCCGGCAACCGAGAGCCTCGTTAGCTATCCAGCCCGTGAGCGCGACGGGCAGATCGAGGTGTTCCTGTAGGTAGAGAGTGTGTGCAGGGCACAAAAAAAGGCCGACAGCAAAAAGCTGCCGACCATCATAGAAGCGATCTAGTCGCTTGTGCTTATTTAGCGCAGGAGCCGCAGCACTTAGCTGCACAAGAGCTCGCGCATGAGCTGCCAACAGTGTTGCATGCGTTGAGAGCAAGAGCACCGATAGCGACTACTGAGAAGAGAAGGATCTTTTTCATAATATTTTTTTGGGAAGGTTTACTCCAGAACGATAAGATTAGCGAAACCTTGTCGACCTAGGTAAATGTTACGTTACTGTAACGAGTGCAGGATCTGAAAAGCAAGAGCCTTTTTCGTTCAATTAAAAAGCGTCAAAAATCGGACAGAGATCAGGGGTGTCCCGAGAGAGGCCCATAAAACAAAGGTGACCTGCTGTCGCTTAGCAAGTAGACAAAGGTTTAACAAACTAAGGCTACGCTTGCATTCGCAGGCGCAATCGGTAGTGTCCGCGCCTGCCAACGATCAACAAACATTTCTTATGCAGCCTAATAAGACTATCGCCATAGCTGGTGCGACCGGAGCCGTGGGAATCGAGATCCTCAAGTGTCTGGAGCAGCGTCAGTTTCCCGTGGGAGAGCTGAAGCTGCTCGCATCTGCCCGCTCCGCTGGACGCACACTTCCCTTTCAGGGCGAAGATGTTGTTGTCGAAGAGCTGACGCCGGATTCCTTCAAGGGAGTGGACGTAGCGCTGTTTTCAGCGGGCGGTGGTATCTCTAAGGAGTTCGCCCCTCACGCGGTGAATGCGGGTTGCGTGGTCGTTGATAACTCGTCGGCTTTCCGCATGGATGATGGCGTGCCTCTGATCGTCCCGGAGATCAATCCCGAGGATGCCGGCACACACCAGGGGATTATCGCGAACCCGAACTGCACGACAATCATCTCCCTGATGGGGTTGAACCCTATGCACCAGGTTTTCGGTGGGGTGAAGAAAATCATCGCCTCCAGCTACCAGGCCGTCTCAGGCAGTGGCGCCCAGGGGATCATTGAGCTGGAAAACCAGGTGGCCGCTCTTGCCAGCGGAGAGCCGATTCCGGAGAAGGAAGTTTATCCGCGTCAGATCGCTTTCAACGTCATCCCCCACGTCGATGTCTTTCAGGAAAATGGCTACACGAAGGAGGAGATGAAAATGCATCACGAAGGGCGCAAGATCCTGCATTCCGAGATCCTCAAAGCCTCAGTCACCTGTGTGCGCGTGCCGGTCTACCGTTCTCACGCCGTATCCATCACTGCTACCTTTCAGAATGAGCCGGATGTCGAGACAGCGCGAGCTGCCATCATGAAAGCGCCTGGTGTCCAGGTGTGGGATGACATCACAGAGGAGCCGCCGCTCTACCCGACACCGCTGGATTGCACGAATCAGGACGACTGCCTTGTCGGGCGGATTCGCC
>JAHDFZ010000054.1:0-5634 GCA_020627905.1 Verrucomicrobiota bacterium | reverse complement strand
CCGTGACATCGTTCTCGATAAAGCGCTGACGTTCTGGGTCGTTGGTGACCAAGTTCGCAAGGGGGCAGCGCTCAATGCCGTGCAGATTGCTGAGCTACTCTAAATTTCTGCCCGTCATCCTTCTCTGAACCGCTGATCATGGATAAGGAATTTAAAAGCTACCTCAAGTCGGAAGCAAAGCGCGTCGACCGCGCTCTACGTGGTTGTCTGCCAACCGCTCGCACGCGTCCGCCGACCATTCATGAAGCGATGCGTTACAGCATCTTTGCTGGTGGTAAGCGCCTGCGTCCCATCCTGTGTCTGGCAGCCTGCGAGGCTGCTGATGGAGATACCGAGAACGCTCTCGCGCCGGCAGCAGCTGTCGAGTGCATTCACACCTATTCCCTGATCCACGATGATCTCCCCTGCATGGATGATGATGATCTCCGCCGGGGCATGCCGACCAGTCATAAGAAGTTTGGAGAAGGGGTAGCCGTTCTCGCGGGCGACGCTCTCCTGACCGTCGCCTTTGAGATCCTTGCCCAGACGCCGGTCACCAAGCGCTACTCCTGTGCGGACTATGTGAAAGAGTTGGCTGTCACGAGTGGCAGCCGCCATCTGATCGGTGGACAAGTGATGGACCTGGAGGGTGAGGGTGCAGACGTCTCGCTCACTCTCAAGCAGCTGGAATACATCCACTTGAGTAAAACGGCGGCCCTGCTTACCAGCTCACTGCGCTTGGGCGGCATGGTGGCGAATGCGACTCCCAAAAAGCTGGAAGCCCTCACCGTTTTCGGCCGCTCCGTTGGTTTGGCCTTTCAGGTCATCGATGATATTCTCGATGTCACACAGAGCAGCGAAAAGCTCGGCAAAAGTGCCGGTAAAGATCTCGCTGTCGACAAATCGACTTACCCAGCTCTTCTCGGTATCGAAAAGAGTCGAGCGCTGGCGGGACAGCTCACTGCGCAGGCCCTCCTGGCCCTCAAGCCGCTGGGGAAAAAAGCCCAGCGTCTGGAGCAGCTGGCAGGCTATCTGTTGGCTCGCGATTATTAGGCAAGCTCCTGCACGAGTTTGTGGCACTCGTCAAAATCGCCTTCGATTGCTGCCTCGCAGATCGCCTCCTGCAATTCCGCATCCTGGTCAAGAATCTGGCTTAGCACCCGGGCAAAGAGCTTTGCGGCGTCTACCTGTGGCGCTAGTCTGGAAATCGCCTGCCAGGTGCGGGTGACGGTTTCGCGAAGATAGGCTTTGCGGGTGGATGGCGCGAGCGTCGTCCGTTGCTGACAAGCCAGCAGCAGGAGCTGGTCTACCATGTGATCATGGAGCTGATCGAAATCTCGCGCGACCCGGACCAGAGCCTCGTGAAAGTGTGGATGATCTGGGATGGCTTTTTCAGCGAGCACAAAAGCGATTAGCTCTTTATCCAGATCCGCCCAATCCTCTGATTTTCGCCTCTCGATCTCCTCTTCCACCAGCCCTTCAGTGCTCTCCATCGATCCGAAGTCTATCAGCTGCCCCGAGCCATCATGGCAGACGATCATATTCCCTGTGTGCAGATCTTCATGAGTAAAGCCTGCCTCATGCAGGGCTGCAACGCTATCAGCGATGGCGATGAGGGAGGATTGGTAGGTTTTTGGAGCTTGAGGGGCTCGCTCTGTGAAACTCGGGTCGTCGATGTTGTAAAAGGTAGCCACCTCCAGCGTTGTCCCGGGCACGATCGTCGCTCGGAACTGCTCGGCAGAAGCGCCCAGTGGCTTTACGAGATTGCGGTTACCAAACGCCGTCGCGTTGAGCACTGTCAGCTTTCGCAGCTCGACAGCAGGAGTTTCTCCGCGACCTACCGGCAGGCTGGTAGCAGTCGAGGTCTTGCGGAAATGCACAGGCGTGGTGGCGAGAGCAGGAAAGCGCTCACGGTTTTCCTGGCTGGCGATCACGATGTGGGAAACCACCTGATCAGGATCTGATGGAGTCCCGTTTGCGTAGATGCACTCCAGGATAAGATCGTCGTGCGGAGCGTCCTGCTCTGCAGCCCACTCGTTCAAGTGGGCAAGCTGCTGAGGATCCGACAGGTCAACTTCTTCAAAGGCTCCAAGCAGCTGCTTCTTTACGGATGATAGGGTAGTCATGGCCGGATTCAGGAAACGGGGGAGAGCAGTTCCAGGTAAGCGCTGCCGAAGGCCGACTCAGAGAGCTTTGCCACATCGACGGGGCGAAGGGGGGTGTCGGGGAAGAGGTGCGAGCCGATCCCACGTCCCGCGCGACTGAGCAGGTGCAGAGCCAGAGGTCCTGCTGTGGCGCGGAAGCCGATCTCATCGTAGCCGATCACGGTGTCGTGCTCCGTCCGCAGCAGCGAGAGCGGGACGAAGGTAACCGCGTCCAGCGGCGAGTAGAATAGAGCGCCGCGTAGACGCTTTCCGAAGTGATCACGAGCCTCGAAAAGAGGCAGGTCCGACAGGGGGAGTGATAGACTTGGCACCTGACGAGTTTAGCACTCCCTAAAGATCGCGCAAATCGGTCCCCTGCTTCCGCAAGAACGACATCGAGACCAATGAAGCCTTGGCGAAGGCGGTTCCTGTCGTCTTTCTCTAGTCCGGGATACCCACACTAGGAGCATTTTCCTCCTAAAGCTCCTCGTAGGGCATGGTATAGATCTGCTCGCCCAGAGTGATGTCACCGCTTTCAAAACCAAGTTTGAACCAACGCGCACGCTGCGCGGAGGTCCCGTGTGTGAAGGAATCCGGATCGACATATCCGGACCCCAGATCACGCTGAATCCGGTCATCACCCACAGCGGCTGCGGCACGCATCGCCTCCTCGATATCGCCCTGCTCCAGAAAGGACTGGAAAGTATTCTCAGCCTGTCGCGCGAAGATCCCGGCGAGGAAATCGGCGTGCAGTTCCACCCTCACCGAGCCACGATTAAACTCTTTCTTCGACAGGCGTGCACGTTGACCATGAAGCTGTTTCAGTCGACCGAGGATGTTCTGAATGTGGTGGGCATATTCGTGTGCCACGACATAGGCTTCTGCGAAATCTCCCGTCGCACCGAAGCGGGTTTTCAGCTCGGTGAAAAAGGTCGGGTCCAGATAAATGGTGTCTTCGGCGGGTGCGTAAAAGGGGCCCATGCCTGAGCTGGCGATGCCGCCCGGCGTGCGGGTGCTGCCGGTGTAAATGACCATCCTGGCCGGGCGGAACGGCACGTTGTGTTTCGCGAGGAGAGGGGGCCAAACCGTTTCATTGTCTGCCATCATCGTTTTGAGATACTGGCCCATCTCATCATTCGTGCTGGACGAGCCTGAGTTCGCTGTGATCTGTGAGCTTGTCGGCGCGGTGGCACCGCCGCTCAGGAGCTGCATAACCGGCCCTCGAAAGAACAGGAATGCGACCGCTCCGATGGCGAGCATGACGAGCTTCCCTTTCGGGCTGGCCCGCAGAAATCCCATGAGGACAAGATTGAGAATGCCGGCTCCGCGGCCTCGGCCCATAGGTCTGCCAACCCGTGGGGCACGCTGTCCTCGGCGGTCGTCTACATTTGTGCTTTGTCGTCTACCTCTCCAGCGCATGGGGGAGAGGATAGAGCAACTCAGTCCGAACGGCAAAGAAAGATGTAGCTCGCGTGAAGGATCGAGTCGCAGTGGAGCTATGGAATCGCGACTTCAGTCGCTAGGCGGAAGCCTGGCTGCACAGCCAGCACTGGCTTCACGACGAAAGGAGACCATCCATAGCGGTTGACTTGCCGTTCGTCCTGATCTATCCGAACAACGGATTTTCTGGCCTCATGGGCCTCATCTTTCACACCTCTTATGGACGCATTACTCGACCTATTGCAGCAGGAAGGACGCCTGCCTGTCTCAGAAATGGCCACCCGCCTCGGTAAGACGGAGGCTGAGGTGCAGCAGATGCTGCAGGACCTGACCGACAAAGGGGTAATCTTCGGCTTTCACGCGGTGGTGGATCGCGATCGCATCGGGGATCGACGCGTGCAGGCGCTCATCGAGGTGCGGCTAACGCCGGAGCGCGGGGGCGGTTTCGACAGCCTCGCCTCTCGCATCGCTAAGTTCGACCAAGTGCGCAACTGCTATCTCATGAGCGGGGGCTACGATCTAGCCGTGCTGGTAGAGGGGAGCGATCTGCGCGAGGTTGCGCGTTTCGTCAGCGAAAAGCTGAGCACTCTTGAGGGCGTGGTTTCCACGGCGACGCATTTCCAGCTGAAGGTCTATAAGGAAGCCGGGTTCCTCGCCTCAGAGGCTCCTGTGGATGATCGCCTGGCTGTAACCCCCTGATTCATTTTCTTTATGAAACCTTTGGAAGAGCGTATCGCTCAGCAAGTTTCGGCGATCCCGCGCTCGGGCATTCGCGATTTCTTTGAGCTGGTGCAGGGGCGCGACGACGTCATCTCACTGGGCGTCGGCGAGCCTGACTTTGCCGCCCCGTGGCACATTCGCGAGGCTGCCATTTTTTCTCTTGAGCAGGGGCAGACCAGCTACACCTCTAACCTTGGGATGCCGGCTCTCCGGGAGTCGATTTCGCGCTACGTGCGCGGCCTCTTCGGTGTCAGTTATTCGCCTGAGAACGAAGTGCTGGTGACCGTCGGCGTCTCAGAGGCGCTCGATCTCGTCTGTCGTGCCATTCTCAATCCCGGCGATGAGATCATCTATCATGAGCCCTGTTACGTGAGCTACTCACCGAGCATTGCCATGGCTTATGGCAAGGCAGTGGCCGTGGAGACAAAGGTAGAGGACGAGTTCGTCCTGCGCGCAGAGGATGTCGCGGCGGCTATCACGGAGAACACTCGCGCCATTCTGCTCAATTTTCCAACAAACCCCACCGGAGCTGTTGAGCCTGTCGAGGAGCTGGAAAAAATCGCTCAGCTGGCGATCGATCACGACCTGCTGGTGATTTCTGACGAGATTTATTGTGAGCTTCTTTATGGCGAAGAATCCGGGATGAAGCCGGGCAAGCATGTCTCCATCGCCAGCCTGCCGGGCATGCGCGAGCGCACGATCCTACTCCATGGTTTCTCGAAGGCCTTCGCTATGACAGGCTTCCGCCTAGGCTACGCCTGCGCTCCACCGGTGCTTACGGAGGCGATGATGAAAATCCATCAGTATTCCATGCTCTGCGCCCCCATCATGAGTCAGGTGGCAGCCATCGAGGCGCTGGAAAACGGAGCTGAGGCCGTTGAACAAATGCGCAAGGCCTATGCCCAGCGGCGCAATCTCGTGCTGCGGAGCTTCCGAGAGATGGGCATTCCCTGCTTCTCACCAGGCGGTGCGTTTTATGCCTTCCCTGATATCCGTAAGTTCGGCATCAGCAGCCACGAGTTTGCGGTGCGGCTATTGGAGGCCGAGGATGTCGCCGTTGTCCCCGGCACCGCCTTCGGGCAGGCAGGAGAGGGCTGCGTGCGCGCCTGCTACGCTACCTCTTACGAAAAGCTGGAGCTGGCTATGGAGAAAATGGCCCGCTTCGTGAAGACACTCTAACCTCCCCCTTTTTCTACCATGAGTAACATTCAAAAAGCAATGGTCCTGGCAGCTGGTCGCGGCACCCGCATGCGCGAGCTCACTGACGATCTGCCCAAGCCGATGATCCCGGTGCACGGCACGCCGATCCTCGAGTCGATTGTCCGCGGTCTTGCCGCCAACGGCGTAAAAG
>JAHDFZ010000316.1 GCA_020627905.1 Verrucomicrobiota bacterium | reverse complement strand
ACCGGCGACTTCAGTCGCGGCTGCATTAGCTTCGGGCTGTGCGGCAGGGCTTCCGGTGTGCGACTGAAGTCGCACGTCCATAGTAGGAGCCGTCTGCGCTATGGACCAGCGACTTCAGTCGCGGATGCATTAGCTCCGGGCCGTGCGGCAGGGCTTTCGGTGTGCGGACTGAAGCCGCACGTCCATAGCGGGTAGGAGCCTCTTAAACCTCACACCCGACGATGCCTAGGGCATCATTGGCCTTCGTCAGCAGCTCCTGATAGAGCGCCTCATCTTCCGCCAGCGACTTTCCATAACCGGGGATGATTTCATTCAGGCGGGGCTTCCATTCTTCCAGTTTTTGAGGGAAGCAGCGTTCGATCACCTCCAGCATGACGGAGACCGCTGTCGATGCTCCAGGAGATGCCCCTAGCAGGGCCGCTAGGCTGCCATCGCCAGCAGCGATCACCTCGGTGCCGAACTGCAATGTGCCGCCTTTTTTCTCGTGAGATTTGATGATCTGCACTCGTTGACCAGCCGTGATGAGCTCCCACTGATCCAGCTCAGCATCGGGGAAAAACTCGCGCAGGGCCTCGACACGGTCGGAGGGCTTCTGCAGGCATTGCTCGATGAGGTATTTCGTCAGGTCGATGTTGTCTCTGCCAACCGCCAGCATGGGCTTGAGGTTAGATAGCTTCACTGAGCTGGGAAGGTCGAGGAGCGAGCCGTGTTTGAGAAATTTAGGCGAGAAGCCAGCGAAAGGCCCGAAGAGGAGGCTCTTCTTCCCATCGATCACTCGCGTATCAAGGTGGGGCACGGACATGGGTGGAGCGCCTACGGCTGCCTTTCCGTAGACCTTTGCCTGATGGCGCTCGACGATCTCCGGCGTCTGGCAGACGAGGAACTGCCCACTCACGGGGAAACCGCCATAGCCCTTGCCCTCGGGGATGTCTGACTTCTGAAGGAGAGGGAGTGATGCGCCTCCTGCGCCGACGAAGACAAAGGGTGCCGTGATCGTTCGGTTGATATTCCGGTGATGGTTCCGCACCTCGATTTCCCATGAGCCGTCATCAAGCTTCTTGAGGTCACGCACGGTGTGATTGGTGGCAATGCGGGTGCTCTCCTGATCCTCGATGTATTGCACGAGAGATCGGGTGAGTGCTCCGAAGTTCACATCCGTCCCGGTGCAGACACGGGTTGCGGCGAGTGGCTCGTCCTTTTCGCGTCCGGTCATCAGGAGGGGAGCCCATTGGTCGATCACCTCAGGATCCTCGGTGTATTCCATCTCCGCAAAGAAATGGTGTGACTTCATCGTCTCGTAGCGTTTGCGGAGGAAGGCCTGGTTTTTTTCCGCCCACACGAAACTCATATGTGGGACCGGCTGGATGAACTGCTCAGGCTCGGGCAGGACGCCCTCGCCGACCAGATGGGTCCAGAACTGCTTGGAGATTTCGAATGACTCGTTGATCTCGATCGCTTTGCTGATGTCGACGCTACCGTCGTCGGTGAGTTTCGTATAGTTCAGCTCACAGAGAGCCGCATGACCGGTGCCGGCATTGTTCCATGGATTGGAGCTCTCCACCGCTACCTCTGCCAGCGCCTCGACCACCTGGATGCGTAGGCTGGGATCCAGCTGATGCAGCAGCACGCCGAGGGTCGCGCTCATGATTCCTCCGCCGATGAGGACGACATCGGCTTCTGCCATGGTTTCGATACGGTCGGGGGATTCGGTCATAGTCGATCTATCGGTGAAGTCTGGTCGAGGCTCAACTGGTGATTGTGAGCGGGAGATGAGAAAGTTTTCTAGAAACAAGAAATAGAGTCAATCGGCGACGCTTCCACTCGCCAACGGTTGCGTTTACGTCTCCGAATGCGGTTGCGGCGCTCCTGGCCGACGTATAGTTTTTTGGATA
Organism: Verrucomicrobiota bacterium; assembly: GCA_020627905.1. Lineage (GTDB taxonomy): Bacteria > Verrucomicrobiota > Verrucomicrobiia > Verrucomicrobiales > DEV007 > Arctic95D-9. The sequence continues at coordinate 861 of JAHDFZ010000316.1, read as the reverse complement.
TGAAAAAAATCACCTCTTTTGTTGCTGTTCTCATCACTGCCGGGTCCTTTCATGCCAGCGCTCTCGCTGAGGAAGCTGACTCCGTGAAGGTGAGCGAGTTCACCTACGAGTATGCCAAGCCGTGGATCCGCCAGCAGCCTCGCAGCTCCATGCGGGCAGCGCAGTTTCTCTACGATCACGAGGATGAAGCACTGAAAGACGTTGAACTTGTGCTCTTCTACTTCGGCAAGGGTCAAGGCGGTAACAAGCAGGCGAATATCGACCGCTGGGTCGGTCAGTTCGACGGCACGCCGACGGTGGAGCAGAAGGACGAGGAGATGGAGGGCAAGACCATCACCCTTCTGGAGGCGAAAGGAACTTACATGGATGGCCCTCCGTTCGGCGGGAACAAAACGCCACGCCCGGATTACACAATGCTGGCGGCGATCATGCCAAGCCCTGAGGGTGATGTGTTTCTTAAGATGACAGGTCCCAACGACTCCATGGCGGCTGCTAAAGAGGCGTTTCTGGCTTTCGTAAAGTCGGGCGTGACCAAGTAAGCGGCCTGCGAGACACGGCCCCCGCCTCCGGACGGACGACATCGAGACCTCCGAAGCTTTGGCAAAGGAGGTTCCTGTCGTCCTTCTCTGCCATCGACCGCTTGATTTAGACGAGTCTGATCATCAATGGGCGCTCAACCTCTTAGCAAATCATCCTAACGCAGAGCGCATCTGATCAAGCAGCTGCGGCACCCGCTCGAACGGAGACTCAGGCTCCTCATACTCCAGGACAGCATGTCCACAGTAGGGGGAATCGCGAAGGATCCTCATGCAGCGGTCAATATCGAGGTGAAATTTCTCCTTTGTCTTCGGTCGCTTGCCC
>JAHDFZ010000315.1 GCA_020627905.1 Verrucomicrobiota bacterium | reverse complement strand
AAAAGGGCCGGGTAGCTCTGGATCGTCGTCAGTTCTCAGCTCGGTCATCGATCTTATGCCGACCATTCTTGATCTCTGCGGCGAAAAACCACGTGCCTATCGCGGAGGTGGTTCATCGCTGGCGCCACTGCTTAAAGATCCTCAGACGGCTGTTCGAGAGTTCGCCTTTGCTCAGGAACGCGGGCACGACTTTGATGATAGCATTCGCATGGTGGGCACCCGGCGCTACAAACTGATCCGCAATCATTTCGACACCATCGCTCTTACCCCTCCTTTGGATGTGATGAGTCGGCCGGCATTCGTGGAGCTCATACGCCTACAGCAGAGTGGAGCAATCACACCGCAGCAGGCTCGACCCATCGAGCCGAAGCGGAGCCAATATGAGCTTTATGATGTGCTTTCGGACCCCGGAGAATTAAAGAATCTCGCTACTGATGAGCGATTTCGCTCCGTGTTGCTCACGCTTCAGTCCGCTCTCATTGACTGGGAGGCTCGCACGCGCGACGTTCTCCCTGCTACTCTCGAACCCGACTCTTATGACCGACTCACCGGCGAGAAGGTCGAACAAGTGTCGGTGAAACCTTCGGCGACCGCAAAGCCGAAAGGCGAACCCGAATCTTCGGAAGAATAATCTACGCAGGCTACGCTCTATTTGGCGATGGCAGCTATTTCGAGAATTTTCAACCGCAAGAGCAAAGACGAGGCTTTTCCCTCGTCCGGCGGTGTCAGTGACATCGAAGCCGAGGCTGTATCCGAGCTGGTCCGCCGTGTTCGCGACATTGAGATCAGTATGCGCGGCATGGTCAAGGAGTCACTCGGCGGTGAATACATCAGCCGCTTTCGGGGCGACGGGATCGACTTCGAGGACTTTCGTGAATACCAACCAGGAGATGAGATTCGCGCTATCGATTGGAATGTGACGGCCAGGCAAGGTATTCCGCATGTGAAAAACTTTGTTGAGGAGCGCGAGATGAGCGTCTTCCTGGCTGTCGATATCAGCGGTTCCGGCGCATATGGGAGCCAGGGCCCGAGCAAGCGGGAAGTCATGGCCGAGCTGGCAGCCGTCCTCGCCCTCAGTGCCGTTCAGGGTAAGGATAAGGTGGGTCTAGTGTTGTTCACGGATGAGCTTGAGCTTTTTCTCCCTCCTCAGAAGAGTCGGCAGCACTGCCTCCGCATCATTCGTGAGGTCCTGTTTCACAAGCCGGAGCGAAGTCAGGGATCCTCTCTCGTGCCTCTGCAGGAGGTCCTCGCAAACGGGCTGAAAAAGCGCTCCCTCGTCTTCGTCCTCTCCGATTTCCTTTTCTCGGAGGATGTCAGCCAGGCTCTCCGGCTGGCCAGTCAGAAGCACGACCTTGTAGCAGTCCCTCTCCTCGATCCCGCAGAGTCGAACCTTCCAAATGTAGGACGTGTCGTCCTCGCTGATCCTGAAACTGGACGAAGTCTTGAGGTTGACACCAGCTCCGCCCGCGTGCGCGAGCAGTTGGCAGAGACGGCAGCTGTCTGGCAGACGGAACTGACGGAGTCCTTTCAAAAACTGGGGATTGATACCATGCCCGTAACCACAGATCAGCCTATCCTCCCGGTTTTGCATCGGTTCTTCCGGGGCCGAAGTTGAGAAACGGCCTAGCGCAAATCCCATGAACCAGAAGCCCCCGCTTGAGCCCCTTCATTCGATCGTCGAAGTCTCTGCACCCAGTGCCCTTTCTCCCATTCTGATTGGGGCTATCGTAGGAGCCTGTATCGGTGCGGTTTTGGGACTCATCACTTACTTGCTGCATCGCCGACGCCGCAAGGCGGAAGCTGCAAACGACTTCTATGCCGAAGCCACTGCACGGCTCGATCAGCTCTCTGAGCAGCAGAGCGAACTGACAACTCAGCAGCTATCCTCCGCCCTTTCCCGCGTCCTGCGGGAGTATGTAGCGGCTGACAGTGATGACGCCTACCCCTACGAAATGGCTGAGGAAACGTTGCGCCGCACCGCTTACGAAATGCCGCATGCGAGCAGTCTTCGTCAGTTCATTCAGGAACAGGAGAAGAACCAGTTTTCGCCGTCTGGCCCGGAATCCTCTCAAGCTAAGGAAGCTATGATGGGATTAGCCAAGGTCGCCCTCAAAGAGTTGAATCAGTCGCTGAAAGATGATTCGGAAGGCTGAGAAGTGAAGAGCTTGCCAAGCTTGGGAACAAGCGCGTTCTACTTCACCGCCTCAAGGCGCAATTCGTTAATCAACGCCGGGGACGAACCTTTCGTCATCCGATCAAAAGAAAGCGTTAGCGTGCTGTTTCCTGCAGGCACCTGTATCGTAGCAACCTCCCTCTCGATTAAAGCTCGGCTTGTCGTCCCCTCATTCAGAACAACTTCGGTAGCGCTCTTCTCATCACCATTTTTCACAATAAGCTTGAAGTTCGTGGCAGTCCCGAGCCCAGCTCCATAAGTCATGTGGACCTTATAGCTGTTAGCCGCTGGTGCCTGCAGGGTCCACTCAGCCTGATCATCCGTCGACGCCCAATCCTGGAGCACATCCCAGTCATAACCATCGAAGAAATACTCGACGGTTGGTCCTGTAACGGTCGCCCAGCTGGGCTCGATCTCGGTTTCTTCCCCTGCCCCCTGATTGAGAGGAATGGGCACAGGAGCGTAGTTTTGGCCCTCTGTGACATCTGCGAACCAGCTCATAAACTCATCCCGCAAGCGTTTCACGATCTCCGGGTTCTGGTTTGCGATGTTCTTCGTCTCGCCGGGATCGTTTTCGAGATC
>JAHDFZ010000053.1 GCA_020627905.1 Verrucomicrobiota bacterium | reverse complement strand
CGCTGACCCCCTGCATGCCATGCAGGTGCTCTACCAACTGAGCTAATGCCCCGACTTTTCGAAGAGTCCGAAAAAAGAGCGCGCAATGGAGATGCCATCAACAATAGATGGCTATTGCGCGGGCGACGACGGTAACGAGCTTTCCCCCGAGAGCAACCGGAAAATTACCTTTCCGTCGACTAAAATCCCTAGCGCTTCTTGCGCAGGAATGTGGGCACATCCAGATCTTCGCCATCTACGATGGTTGGATCTGTCTTGGCGAAACGCCCCTTACTCTGTCCCGAAGCTGGCTCCAGATTTAGCAAGTCCTGCTGTTCCTCACTAGGCTCCCCATCTGCAGCAGGTGGGGCTTTCGTAGGAACGATGACTGGTCCAGTAACAGGTGCTGAACTCGCATCGCGCGTTTTGATTTTCCCGGTGACACCGGAGGATACCAGACGAGAGAGGCTGATCTTCTGCGCACTTTCGGTGACGGCCTCGATTCGGTCAGCAGAATCCGCATCTTCCGGGCCGGCAGCACCTGGCTCAGGGTCTGAAGGCGCCTTCGCTTGCTCAACCGCTCGCGCGATCGGATTCGTAACTTCTTCAGAAGATCGCGGTGTCTCCTCGGAAATCTCTCGGCTCCGCGAACCAAGTGATGGAATCTTTGTCTCGCTTACCTCCTCAGCCGGCTCGGCAGCTTGTGACTTTGGCTCTGCTGGTGGGACGGACTGCTGAGCAGGGACAGGATCTTTCGCGGGAGCGGTCGGATTGTCGCTGATGTCAATCCGGCCACTTGCTGCGGGTGCCGTCGCCTTAGGCGTAGGCTGCTCCTCGATCTGAATATCAGTCCCCATCGATTCGTAAACAGCCGATTTTGGCTCAGGAGCCGCTGCTGCAGGAGCTGCCACAGCAGCGCTGGCCTGCCCCATACGACGAGCGGCCCGCTCCTGGCGAGTAGGCACGGCCTCTACTTTCGGTTTTGCCTGCTCAGGTGCCTTCGCACGCCTACTCGGTGCAGCAGTGACGGCTGGACTGTCGCCGATCGTGATGTCTACCTCCTGCGCTTTCACTCCAGAGGAGCTTGCAGACGCCACAGACTTACCTGAACCGCCTGTGGAACTGATGATGGTAACGGACAGCCCATTGCCGAGGCGTGTGTCGTTTCCGGTCCCGAAAAGCACCTGGGTTTCAGATCCGATATGCTTGTTGATTTCCTCCATGACGAGGCGCACCTCGTGCAGAGTCATCGTTTCATCACCGGCTACCTGCACAAGCACCGACTTTGCGTTATTCAGAAGCTTACCGCGATCCAGCAGCGGACACTTGAGCGCCTGCTCGACTGCCTCAAAAGGACGGTTATCCCCTTTGGCATGCCCATAGCCGAAGAGACAGCGTGAGTCCTTAGACTGGAGGGCGGAGAGTAGATCATCCATGCCAATGCGGATGATACCCGGACGATAGACGAGGCTCATCGTAGCGCGGATGCTCTGACTGATGATTCTATCGGCAGCAGCAAAGGCTTGAGTGACTCCATCTTTGGGGACGATCAATTCACCCATGCGATCATTATCGAAGGTAACTACGGCATTGGCATACTTACCGATGGCTTCGAGAGCGTCTTTTGCTTGCTCCGTTCTACGGTCACCCTCGAACGAGAATGGGATGGTCGCAAAGACGGCTAGAAAACCCCCCTCTTCACGAGCAATACGGCAAACCTCTGGAGCGGCTCCAGATCCGGTTCCGCCGCCTAGGCCTACGCAAACAAAAACCATATCCTGACCGCGAACAGCCTCTCGGATGTGATCTACTGCCTCCAGCGCTGCCTGTCGCCCTAGAGAGGGGTCACCCCCGGTTCCCATCCCCTTGAGGAGTGATTCTCCAAGCTGAATCTTATCTGCCGCCACGCTAGTGGAGAGCGCCCGAACGTCAGTGTTCAGGGTTAGAAGCTCCGCATCGTCCGATCCTTCGAGAGCCATGCGATCGAGCACATTCGCTCCAGCGCCGCCGATCCCGATGACTTTCACACCGAACCCATCGCCTACCTGCAGCTCTTTTTGATCCGCCTCGTTAAATTCAATCATAATCTCAGAAGGTTATCCGTTGCCTTAATTTGTCAAATTATTAGGATTTGTAAATCAATAAGACTCCTTAACGACAAAATTTTAGTAAAAACCCTGCCCTTTCTTAGCTTTTCGCCCGAAAAAGTTTTTCAAACTTCTGTCCAAGACGGCTAAGCGGCCCGCTCGCAGGCCTCTGCTCGTCGAGCAACTGCGCATATCGAATCAATCCGACGCAAGTGGCATACTGAGGATTTTCAAATAAGGCAGTCGGGCCGGACATGGTCGACTCGCCACCACGATGGACTGGAAGCTCCAGGATCTCCTCGGCGACTTTATCGATCCCACGCATGAGGCTGCTACCACCGGTGATGTAGACACCTTTCCCTAAGCGCCCGCGCAGCCCTTGCTCATCCAGCCGCTCTTTCACCACGTTCAGCAGTTCGGCGACGCGAGCATGCATGATTTCGTTGAGAAGCCGTTGAGAGATCATCTTTCCCGTCTCTCCCTCGATAGGAATCTCTCTTTCCACCAAATTTTTAAGCGACGCACTTCCGGAGGTGACCTTCAGCTTCTCAGCCCGTGCGAGGGGTATTTTCAGCACAAGAGCGATATCGTTCGTGATGTGGTCGCCCCCGAGGCCGATGCACCCACTGGCTTCTACCGCATTATCGACCATGCAGATGTAATCTGTCGTCCCTCCCCCAATATCGAGAAGTAGCGCACCGAGGTTCTTGGCCTCGCGATCCAGCACCACCTGGGAGGACGCCACCGGAGAAAAGACAATATCTTCGATCTCAAGCGAGGTCTCCCGCACGGACCGGATCGAATTCTGAATGCGCGTTTTTACGCCATGGATGATGTGATAATCAGCCTCGAGCGTTCGCCCCAGCATGCCGAGGGGGTTGAGCACTTTTTCCTGCCCATCGACATAGTAGTGACTGACGATCGAGTGGATGAAGCCGTTTTCTTTCGGGATGGCGACATCCCGAGCGATTTTCTTCACCTCATCGAGATCCTCGATACCGATCTCAACCTCTTCATCGCTTATGGTGAGCGTTCCCCGATTGTTGACACCGTGGACGTGGGAGCCGCTTACGGAAAGATACACCGTGCCGATATCGACTCCCGCCCGCTCCTCCGCATTCACAAGGGCCTCGTGTAGGCAAGTCTGAACCGCTTCCGGATCTACCACCTCGCCTTTCCGAACGCCAGCAGCGGGGAACTGACCCACACCGAGAATTTTGATCGCTCCATCAGGGCGCGCTTCGCCGACGACGATACAAACCTTTGAAGTTCCTATCTCTAATCCAACGTAGAATTTCGAGCCTGCCATGAAAACAACCAGTAGATTTCGAGCTTTTGTTAATCAGACTGTAAAATCGACTGGAGGTGACGATTCCGTTGAATCTCACGTCTGTCCAGTGACTTTTCACCTGTCGTCAGGGGCTCCGATCGCTCTCGATCGACGCGTGAACTCGTGACGGTAGGCAAATTTGCTTTCGAGGGATCATCAAAGGCGGCGTCTTTGATAGGACCAGAAAAGGTGATTCCAATATTCCGGGATGAAGTTAGGTCAAGAGATGAGAAGGCGGCCAGGCTGCCCTCGTTCCCTGCTTTGAGGATCCTACCCAAATCATCGATGGCTCGCTCCGTATCATGGATCGGTATGATGATCTGGCGATCCGGCTGCTGAAGATGGACGCGCAAAGACCATTCATTGCGGATCTGAACCTTGTGGACAGAGGACACGCTGCCAGAACTAGGATCGTTCTCCCGTAAAACCTCAGCAAGATCGGCGAGGATACCGACCGCCGTCCGAACGGCAATGGAATCAAGGGAGACGCCATCTTCAAGAGCAGGTAGCTGAAGCGCTTCAAACACAGGGAGCGTCTCCACCAACTCATTCGGCAAGCGGTCTCGGCGAAACACCTTCCCCTGCTCATCGATGAGGAAGCCTCGCTCTGGATCACCAAACTTGACTCCCTGCGGCGGGCAGGAGATCCAGGCAGCAGGCACTCGCTCTTCAACGACAACATCCAGACGGTCCGGCAATTCGCGACTCACCTCGGCAGCCGCGATCCGTGGATCACTCTCCAGGCGTCCACGTATCTCATCGAGCTGCAGCGCCATCAGGTTATCGTCGAGGGCCACCCCGGCTAGTGTGAGAATCTCCTGACGCTCCAAACTACCCGATGTCTGCACCGACAGCTTGCGCAGGACGAACTCCTCGTTCCGACTGAGCAACCATTCATAGCCATAGCGGCAACCGTAAGCAACAGCGGACCCCACAAGAAGGGCGCAAATCACGATCCACCAGAGGGCCGTATTCTTCCGCCGCTGTCGATAGACCGGATTGGCCGTATCGATCTCCACCTCCAGATGAGACCACTCAGAGTCGGCACGCGAAACAGCTTTCCGTTTCCGATGGCGCGGACGGTGCCCGTGCTGCCTCCCTTTAATTATACGCATTCATTAATATTTAATGAAATTTCTATAATTTTCAAACAAAGACTTGGATAATCAACACCCGCAGCGGCTGCCGCTTTTGGGAGAAGGCTGGATTCCGTCATCCCCGGAATGGTATTTGCCTCAAGAACATAAGGCTTGTCATCACCCTCGCGCAGGAGCACGTCCACACGAGAGTAGACTTCGACACCCAGAGCATCGTGAGCTGCTTTTGCCTCGCGCTGGACGGCCTCCGTTACTTCGGGCGAGAGTTCAGCCGGACAGAAATAGTCTGTGCCCCCCGCGCCGGTCATCCAGGGGTATTTGTTTGAGATATCGTAGAATCCGGATTGCGGGTGGATATGAACAACAGGCAGCACCTGATCGCCGACCACACCGACAGTCAGCTCCTTCCCCACGATCAGTTCCTCGACCAGGGTATCGTCGCCGAATTGTCTCGCCTCAGTGATCGCGGCGTCCCACTCCTCCTGAGTATGCACGAGGTGGACCCCAACGCTGGACCCTTCGCGCGGCGGCTTCACCACACATGGCAGGCCGAAGGCATCCTCAGGAGTAACCTCGCCATCGAGTGACAAAACCTTCGACGCAGGCGTTGAGACCTCGCTTTCGAAAAACGCCTCTTTGCTCAAAGCCTTATCAAACGCGATGCGAGAACTCGCCGATCGAGCCCCCGTGTAGGAGACGCCCCGATCCTCAAGAATCTGCTGAAGCTGCCCATCTTCGCCAAAGGTGCCGTGAATGACATTGAATGCCACGTCTACCTCTTCAGGGAGCACAAAGTCAGGTCCTTTGACATCGACCATTTCCACTTTGGCAACCCGTCCAGTCAGCGCTTCGACGACTCCTTTCGCAGAAGCCAGCGAAACTTCTCGTTCAGAACCAGGGCCGCCAGCGAGGACGGCTACGTGCAGGGAGTCAAGAGCGGTGTTCATAGCGATAGGGAAAGAAACTTCGGCCGCATCCTAGCGCTCTCCGACTCCTTTGCATGGGTTTTTTCGCAGCAGTCGGTGGAACTGGTCATTCAGCGCAATCACGGCGTTGTCATTCTGCCCGTCAGCGCAACCTTCCGGTATGAAGATCAAAACTGGCGTTTTTCTCCTAACAGCCCTGCTGAGCACCTCTCTGATGGCCGCTCCCAACTTCATTGTGCTGATTGCCGATGACATCAATTACAACGATCTCGGCTGCACAGGGAACCCCCAGGTCCGCACCCCGCACATCGATGCCCTGGCACGGGAAGGCATCAATTTCACCAACGCATTCCTGACCTCCAGCAGCTGCAGTCCTAGCCGATGCAGCATCATCACCGGACGCTACCCGCACAATAACGGACACGCCGCCGAGCTGCACAGGGGGATTTCCGCCCATCTACCGGCTGTCACAGACCTGCTTCAGGATGCGGGCTACTACACAGCGATCGCTGGAAAAACTCACATGCCGCGCTACGCCAAAGAGGGCGAAAAGGCCCCGCGCCCTCTCTTTGAAAAAACCTACCCGGCGAAGGTTCCCGGCAACTCTGGAGGCCACGGAGCCTGGAGCCAGGTCATCGACGAACGCCCGAAAGACCGTCCGTTTTTCTTCTGGTTTGCAGCCTATGACGCCCACCGCATCTGGGAGGGAGATCTGGAGTGGAACGAGGAGCTGTATGGCCCGAAATACGATCCAGCAGAGGTTCTCTTGCCCCCAGCGTTCGTCGACACGCCAGAGACACGGCAGGATGTCGCTTCCTACCTAAACGAAGTTACGCGCTTCGATTACTTCGTAGGCCAGGTGGTCAACCAGCTGAAGGCGGAGGACATCTTTGACGAGACCTACCTTTTCGTCATCACGGATAACGGTCGCGCCTTCCCGCGAGCGAAGACGCGCCTCCACGACGATGGCATGAAAACCTACTTCATCGCTAGTGGACCGAGCATCGCCAAGCCCGGCTCCGTCAGCGATTCCCTCATCAGCGTCATCGACCTGACCGCGACCGTGCACTCTCTCGCTGAGCTACCCGATATGCCGACGCTGCAGGGCCGGACGATGGAGCCTGTTTTTGCAGATCCGACAGCCGAAATCCGTCCCTATGCATTTTCGGAGCACAACTGGCACGACTACGAGGCCCTCGGTAGGTCCATCCGCGATGGCCGCTGGCTACTGACAAAAAACTTCCGTCCAGAACTACCTTCTCAGGGGCCCGCTGATTCTGTCCGCAGCCCCACCCATCAGGCGCTGGTGCAGGCTCGTGCCTCGGGCGAAGCATTAACACCCGTGCAGGAGGATATCTTCGCCGCTCCACGGCCAGTGGTCGAGCTGTTTGACAGTTCCGGTGACCCGTTTCAGATATCGAACCTCGCAGATGATCCGCGCTATGCGGAGAAACGAAAAGAGCTGGAGAAGGCACTCGACTTCTGGATGAGTGAAACCAAAGACAGTGTGCCTACTGAGATCACCCCTGACGCCTGGCACCGCGTAACCGGAGAGTCGTTGGGATACGGAAAGAAAGCTTTCGCCGAGATGCGCAAAGACACACCGGGGCTGGAGATCGGAGCCGATCAGGTGACTGCAGAGGGTTTGCGTTAACTGAGAACCCCTAAAATTGGCAATCGGTCGGCGACAAATGAAGCAAGTGGGGCCAATAAAATGGCGCTAACACTTTCGCTTAGCGAGCCGGCCAGAGTAACGACGGCTGCAAGCCGTCGCTCCGGATCTTAGAAATACCGACGGCGGGACTTGAACCCGCACGATCCGAGGATCAACAGATTTTAAGTCTGCTGTGTCTACCAATTCCACCACATCGGCTTCGTGAGAGCGAAACGAATGCGGAGGCATCCGATTCACGGAGAGGGCGGCTAGTAACGGTGGGAAGAGAGGACTTTCAAGCTCCTTTTTGTCGCCATTTTTGGCTTTCTAAGCTTGTAGCAATCTGTCTATCCTCAAGAAGGCACGGGAGCTCAACGGGAGTTTGAACAAAGAGATTTGTTTCATATCTGGCACGATAGCGCCAAAAGCCCTGATAAATAGGGATCGACATCCCCTTTCGTTTGTGTCACTTTCAGCTCTCGGTTGCATAAGATACAAAACCCCATGAGTAGCAGCAATTTTTTCAGCCTCGTTCCAGAGAGCCAAAAACACGAAGTGGAGGGCGAGCGTCAGGTGATGCTCCCAGGACTGTCTCTTGAGATCCTTGCCACTCGGAAGATCGAGCTTACCAAGTGGAATCTGGAGGATCTCGTAGATCCCTACTGGCGACTCTACTGCCCGGTCGACGGTAGCGCCGTTGTCCGTTGGAAAGGGATGGAAACCAAGCTCGAGCCCGGCTTTGTCTATCTCATCCCACCTCGCACGACCTTCAGCTCCTACAACTCGGAGAAGTTTGTGAAATGGTATGTCCATTTCGTCCTGGGCCGCTCTGACATGCTTTCGATCCCCGGCATTTATTCGCAGCCTGCGTCCGGTAGCACCATGGAGTCTCTCGAGCGGCTCAACAAGGCATCAGGTAAATCCCCGTATTACTGGCAGTCGGCAAGGCTCGTCATCGATGCGCTGGAGAACCTCCCGCCAAACGCCTGGAGCGACCAGCGCCTGGATCGACGGGTTGAGAAAGCAATGGAATTCCTGCAGGCGAATCTATCCCGCAAGATCAACGCCGATGACGCAGCGCGCTCTGCCGGTGTCAGCGTGCGAAACCTGAATCATCTCTTCCGCTCGCAGGTGCGCATGGCGCCGATGAGCGTCCTGCTAAACTATCGCCTCGACCGCGCCTGCCATCTGCTACGCCACACGGATCAGTCGATCGAGCAGGTAGCGGAAAACTGCGGATTCCCGAATCGCTACTACTTCAGCCGGATGCTCAAGCAGCATCGCGGGATCTCCCCTGCCGCTTACCGCAAGGGACAAATGATTTAATGGCAACCAGCTTCGTGCCGTTCACCCTGACTCATGGGGCAGCGGTTCTGTTCATCGTCCTCTTCAGCTGGCTATCGCTAGCGTGCGATAGGTGCTCGCCGAAAGTCACGAGAACGCTGCTCTCGGTTCTGAGCCTGTTCTTCTGGTTCGCTAGCTGGATTGGTCTGGGAGTGGCCTCAGAGTGGAACCCACCCAGTTTCCTGCCACTCTATCTGTGCAACTGGCTGAACCTGCTGGGGCCGCTAGCTGTTTGGACCCGGAAACGGTGGCTGCAGGGGCTCGTGTTTTTCTGGGGCTGCACGATGAGTCCCTGGGCACTGGTGGTCCCCGATCTTGTAGAGGGGCCTGGGAAAATCTGGTTCTGGATCTTTTTCGGCTATCACGCGCTGATCTTTCCGTTTCTCTTCCTCGTTTGGCGAGACGGCTTCCGCCCAGCCTGGCGGGACACTGCTGTCGCCCTTGCCATTACGACAGCCTACCTGACAGCAGTCGGCGTTCTCAACTACGCAACGGGGTGGAACTACTGCTTCGTGGGCAATTCGACTCCCCTCCATCCGAGCCCGATCGATGCGCTCGGACCTTACCCGATCCGACTGCTTCCCATGTGGCTACTCGGCGTCGGGCTTTTTGCCCTGACGACTGTGATTGCGAAGTTCTCTACTCGAGGACGACGTTCCACTCAGGGAATGGATCCATGAATCGTGCCTTCCACTCATCAGGACCGAAGGCCTGCTCTTTCTCCGTCAGCAGGGCATCATCCAGCATCTTCGTGAGGGCTTCTTGATCCATGTCCGCGCCGATCAGCACAATCTCCTGCCGACAGTCGCCGTAGGGTCCTTTGCTGACGCGCTTGATTTCCTCCAGCTCTTTCGGATCTTCCGGCCACTCATCACGGGGGATGGCATTCCAGAAAAAACCGAGGCACTGATTCTGACACATAGAGCCCGCCTGCGACCAATAGCCCACGTGCTTGAGACGAGTCGCCAACCAGAAGACTCCCTTAGAGCGAATCACCCCCGGCCAGCTCTGGCTGAACACTTTGTAGAGACGATCCGGATGGAAAGGAACCCGGCTCTCGTAAACGAAGTTGGCGATCCCGTATTCCTCCGTCTCCGGGGTATATTCAACGAGCGAATCCAACCATCCCTCCGTCTGCTTTGCCTCCGCCTCATCGTAGAGACCTGTCCCCATGACGGTGTCGAGATTGACCTCCGAGTTCGTCGTCTCGTAGATTTTCGCTTTCGGATTGAGAGCAACAATCATCGCCCTGATTTTGCGGCGCTCCTCATCGGGGATGAGATCGATCTTGTTGATCAGAATGACGTTGGCGAACTCAATCTGATCCACCAGCAGATCGACAATGGTGCGCTCGTCCTCCTCCGCGACAGCGGTCCCGCGGGTCTGCAGATTATCGATGCTGGTATAGTCTTTCAGGAAATTCAGCGCGTCGACGACGGTGACCATGGTATCGATCTTCGCGATATCCCCTAGGGAATGCCCTGCTTCGTCTCGAAAGGTAAAGGTTTCCGCCACCGGCATCGGCTCACTGACACCGGTAGACTCGATCAGGAGATGGTCGAATTTTCCCTCACGAGCGAGTTTGGCAATCTCGATCAGCAGATCCTCACGCAGGGTGCAGCAGATGCAGCCATTCGACATTTCGACCATCTTTTCCTCGGAGTGCGAGAGCGCCGCATCGCCGGATTTCACGAGATTCGCGTCGATATTGGCTCATGTCATTTAACCGCCACCTTTTTTCCCCTCACGATTCCTCAGGATGTGGTTGAGGAGCGTGGTTTTCCCAGCTCCCAGAAAGCCCGAAAGGACCGTTACAGGAAGAGGTTTGGTAGGAAGTGTAGCTGCAGCTGTCATAGTTAGGCGCGCGGTAATTTGCGAGCACAAAAACTACGCCGCAACGCGATCTAATGCAACCTGCTTGCAAGAAGCTTTTAACCAATCGCTTTCGCCACCAGACGATCGATGACAGCGTCCAGATCCAGCCCCTGAGACTCTCCCTGAAAGTTGAGGATCATCCGATGCCGAAGGGCGGGCCGCGCTACTTTCGCGAGGTCCTCGCGAGCGACTGCAAACCCACCCCGGAGGATGGCGTAGACTTTCGCCGCACGGATGATCGACTGCAGGGCTCGCGGCCCCGCACCGTAATGAACAAATCGCTGCACGTCCTCGTCATCTGAGCTGTCTGCATGGGTGGCTAGAATCAGATCGGCGGCCGCCTCGGTGATGCCATCTGCCACAGCGATCTGGGACACCACTTTCTGGAATTTCTCGATCTCATGATCGCTGATGATTTCCCGCAAATCAGCCTCATCAAAACCTGCGGTGCGTTTGGAAATTTCAACCAGCGTCTTTTTATCTGGAAACGGCACGTTCAGTTTGAAGAGGAAACGGTCAGCCTGCGCTTCAGGCAGCGGATACGTGCCCTCCATCTCCATGGGGTTCTGGGTGGCAATGAGGAAAAAGGGAGCTGGCAGAGGATGGGTTTCACCACCAGCCGTCACTGACCTCTCCTGCATAGCCTCCAGCAGCGCCGCCTGTGTCTTCGGCGTGGCCCGATTGATCTCATCCACTAGGAGGAGATTTGCAAAGACAGGCCCTTTCTCGAAGTGAAGCACCCGACGCCCCTGATCGTTCTCGTTGACGATTTGCGTTCCCAGGATATCTGCCGGCATGAGATCCGGCGTGCACTGCACCCGTCCTGGCTGCAGCCCCATCACCTGCCCGAGAGTCTGCACGAGAAAGGTTTTTCCTAAACCAGGGACACCCTCCAGAAGAATGTGACCTTTCGAAAAGATGGCGACCAGCGTGTCTTCCACGAGGTCTCCATGGCCAACGATCGCCTTTCCGATCTCACCAGATAAGTCCCCGAAGATGCGGCGAAAGTCTTCGACTTCTTTTTCGAATGAGATTTCTGCTGACATGGCATGATCATCGACACCGGATTGCTCGCTGTCGAGAGCTTTCGCTAACATGAAAACGGGAGATCAGCATTCAGTCGATCTCATGGGCCTCACGCACTTGGTGACAAAGCAGCTCGCCCTCGGCAATCTGAAGTCCACCTGATAGCTCGGGCTGAATTTTAATGGTCTCTTCCGCCCCGTGCAAAGCGAGGGTTTCGATGTAAGGCAGGGTGACACTGGTGAGCGCCTGCGTAGATGTCCGAGCAAAGGCTCCCGGCATGTTCGCCACGCAGTAATGGATCACTCCTTCCTCCGTAAAGATCGGTTTTTCATGGGTCGTCGGGCGGGTTGTCTCGATACAGCCGCCTTGATCCACGGCGATGTCTACCAGGACCGCGCCCGGCTTCATGAGCCGCAGCATTTCACGATCTACCAGCTTTGGCGCTCGGGCACCGGGGACGAGCACGGCACCGATCAGCAGATCCGTGTGAGGCAGCAGATCCACGAGAGCACTCTCGCTGCTATATAACGTGCGCGCTGCCGGGAGCGCGGTATCAAGCCAGGTCATCCGCTCGCTGCTGAGTTCGAGGATCGTCGTCTCCGCCCCGATACCCGTCGCCACTTTGGCAGCATTTACCCCACATGTCCCGCCGCCGAGAATGGTTACTCGACCAGGGAGAACACCAGGAACACCGCCCAGCAGGGTCCCTCTCCCACCTGTATGTTTTGCCAGATGATAGGCACCTACGAGAACACTCATCCGGCCAGCCACCTCGCTCATAGGCTCCAGAAGCGGCAGCCGATCCCCTACTCTGACGGTCTCGTATCCGATTGCTGTCGCTCCGCTTCCCATCAATCCGAGAGTCAGCTCACGAGATGCCGCGAGGTGGAGATACGTGAACAGGACATGCTCAGGCCGTAACATGCTGATTTCTGCTTCCTGCGGTTCCTTCACCTTAACGATGAGCTCCGCCGAGGCGAACAGCTCGTCAGCATGATCAACGAGCAACGCGCCCGCTTGCTCATACTCCTCGTCCGCATAGGCGGCCCCATCGCCAGCACCTTTCTGGACAAAGACCTCTGCTCCCTTTCGCACAAGTTGTCGGGCTCCTCCCGGGGTCAAAGCGACACGGTTTTCCTGTTCCTTTATTTCCTTCGGGCATCCTACTTTTAATGCAGCCATATGAAAAAAGCGCTGCTCACGCCCTGCACCGTCTTTTCTCTACTGGACAGCATATTTTCGCGCGATTGCGGACTTCCACCGGCACCTACCGCTTTCTATTCTGCCGATCATGAAGCAGCGCTTAACCACATCGTCGTTTATTTTCGCTTTCGCAGGTTTACTTCTGACAGCCACAGTCAGCACAGCCGCCGATCCCGAGCTTCTGTTCGCAGACGATTTCGAAAGAAATGAGTCGCAGGAGAAAAAGGACGAACTCGGGAAAGGCTGGGGAACGAACAGCCGAACCCGCGCCAAAGGAAACAAGCAGACTAATCTAGGTGATGGAACGATGCGGATCTTTATTCACGAGACCGCAGATCATGCTGTATCGGTAACGCACCCCCTGGGCTTTCAGGACGGAATCGTCAGAATGCGCTTCAAGCTTGAAGACGAAGGAGATGTGCTCGGGCTGAATTTTGCGGACCTATCCTACAAAAAGGTCCATGCCGGACACCTATGCATGGCCCTCATCCATCGCGACAAAATCGAAATCAAAGACCTGCGGGATGGCGCGATGCGTCTCGATCTCCGTCAGAAACGCACGTCAGGAGAGGGAATGTCAGACGACGAGAAAGCTCTTGTGCGGAAAAAATCTTTTCGTAAAAACCTGAAACAGAATCTGGGGGCCAGCTGGCACGACCTCGAAGTCACGCTCGAAGGCGAGACAGCTCGCGTCAAAATCGACGGCAGTGAGGTCGGCGCTTTCACCTCGAGCGGGATAGCCCACCCGAACAAAGCCACCCTCCGATTGCACGTTCCGCAAAATGTGGTAATCGACGATCTAGAGCTGTGGAAACTAAAATAAGCCGCCACCGACAGGCTACAAAAAAGGCTGCTCCATCAGGAGCAGCCACGAAGAAAAAGGGACTCTGGAAGAGCCTTTATCAGCCCTCTTCTGCCTTCGCGAGCTCTTCTGCCAAAGCTGTGAGAGCAGCACGGTCTGGCTGGGCGGTCTCTTTATGCTTTTCGCGATACTCTTTCACCTGCTCCTCAGTGGTGAGCTCTTCCACACCACCGAACTCAGCGCGAATGTAGGTGATGAGGTCTGCCAGGTCTTTGTCAGGCATGGTGGCGCCGAGAGGCATCATCATCTGCCCCATGTAAGCAGCTGGGTCGTCTTTCTTGATTCCTTTAAACAGGATCAGCGCTGTGACTTCAGCATCCGCTTTCAGGAGTTCAGACTCTTGAAAAGAGGGGGCCATATTGATGCCCGGAGCTGGCTGGCCGTTACCGGTGATCCCGTGGCATGCACCACAGACCCCGTATTTGGCTTTGCCTGCCTCGATAGCAGCTTTCAAATCATCAGCCTGAGCCGACACAGCGCTCAGCGAAATGGCAAGAAGGGTAAGAACAGTTTTTTTCATAGAACGGGAGGAATTTTACGATAGTTAAACACGGTTTGCAAGGGTGGTTACGTGCCTGCGCCCAGCGCGGACAGCACTGGGTGAGACGAGTCGGGTGCGGATCTCATGCTCGATTTGCGTGTCCTTCCAAGGCGGATTCCGCGCATTAATGCACATTATTCCTTGTTTTTTCTATTTTGCGCAGAATCGTTAGAGATGTCCCGATTCTCCCGCCCCCCTGAAATTGCATTGGCATTCAATACGGGGATTCCCCATCTCGGAAGAGTCGCCCAGGGAATCCGCGATTATGCGCAGAAAAAACTGAATTGGCGCTTTCTCATCTCTCCTGAGACCCAGCATCTTTCTCCGAGTTCTCTCGTCGGCTGGAAGGGCGATGGTGTCATAGCGGTGGCCAACACGCCGGAGGAGATCCAGGTCCTGAAATCGCTCGACTGTCCCGTGGTCAATCTTTCCGGTGCATTCGAAGAGTCTGTTTTCCCGAGAGTTCGGGCCAATTATGAGCGCATTGGCGAAATGGCAGCCGAATATCTGATCAATCGAGGCTATCGCCGTTTCGGCTTCTATGGCACCGGAGATATCTGGTATTCGAATCGATACGAAGTCGGGTTTCAGCAAGCCGTCGAGGCCAAGGGGTTCAGCTGCGCCTCCCTCAATGTGAAAAGCTCGCTCGGCAATGGAGCTCGCTGGGACAATGGCCAGGCCGAGCTGGAACTCTGGCTCTCCACCATCGAGCAGCCTTTCGCCATCATGGCATCCCATGACCCGAGAGCGGCGATGGTGATTCGCGCTTGCGAACGCATCAATCTGTCCGTGCCCGATACGATCGCAGTCATGGGTGTGAACAATGACATCATCACCTGTGAGTCCTGTCATCCTGGTCTGACGAGTATCTCAAGGAATGATCTGGGTATCGGCCGGAAGTCCGCCCAGCTGCTCGATAAGCTGATCGAAGGCCGCCCCGCCCCTGAAGAGGACATCGTCGTCGAACCTGGCGAGGTTTTTGAGCGGGCTTCTACTGATTTCCATGGCGTTGACGACTCCGATCTGGATAAAGCCGTTCGCTTTGCCAAAGCTCATTTCCGGCAACCGATCGGAGTAGAGAATCTCGTCTCGGAAACCAACCGCTCCCGGCGCTGGCTGGAGGATGCCTTCCAGCAGCACCTCGGCTGCACGCCCTCAAATTTCATCGCTCAGCTTCGCTTTCGCGAAGCAAAACAATGGCTCGCGGAGGACCCCAGCCTCTCGATCGCTGAGCTAGCCACTCGTTGCGGCTACAGTGGCGGTCGCCAGCTCAACGCACATTTTCAGAAGATCCTCGGGCAGTCAGTCCGGGACTACGTGCGCAATCAGAGTCAGGCTGATTAAAGGTTGGTATACCCGCTCCCATGCAAGACAGGTAGGCGAGGGAATGTCCCCATGCCAGCCGCGGGGTAAGAAAACCCCGCCTCCCGAGTGTTTGAAAAGCAACCTCAAATGAAGCGCGTCGGTTTTCGCATTGAAAACTCAGGCTTCCTAGTCTCTTATGGGACGAACGAGCAGTCAGCCATCAAGCGCGGCTGCAACCGCTGCTTTCTTTTCTTCTCTTATGAAAATCGCCCCAAAAATCCGAGGATTCATTTGCACCACTTCTCATCCCGATGGGTGCGCCGCCAATGTCCGCTCGCAGATCGACTATGTAAAAAGTCAGCCAGAACTCACGCAGAAGCCCAAAAATGTGCTGGTCATCGGGTCTTCTACCGGATACGGCCTCGCATCCCGTATCGTCCCAGCCTTTGGCGCTGGAGCCTCGACCATCGGTGTCTTCTTCGAAAAGCCAGGAAACGAGCGCAAACCCGGCAGCGCAGGGTGGTATAACTCAGCCGCTTTCGAAAAAGAAGCTCACGCCGCTGGCCTGTATGCGAAGAGCTTCAATGGCGACGCCTTCTCAGATGACATGAAGCAGCAGGTCATCGAAACGATCAAAGCGGACCTCGGATCGATCGACCTGATTGTTTACAGCCTAGCCTCACCCCGCCGGACAGATTCCAGATCGGGAGAAACTTATAAATCAGTGCTCAAGCCGATCGGCGATGCATTCACCCAAAAAACCGTCAATACAGACACTGAGGAAGTCACGACCGTCTCGATCGAACCTGCAGAGGGTGACGATGTCAAAAATACCGTCAAAGTGATGGGCGGCGAAGACTGGGAATGGTGGATCACCGCTCTGAGCGAGGCTGGAGTGCTGGCGGAAAGTTTTCAGACCGTTGCCTACTCCTACATCGGACCTGAGCTGACCTTCCCGATCTACACGAACGGCACGATTGGCAAAGCGAAGGAAGACCTCGAGAAATCGGCGAAGAAGATCACCGACACCTACGCGGGCGGCACCGCCTTTGTCTCTGTCAATAAAGCTCTGGTCACGCAGGCGAGCTCCGCCATTCCGGTGGTTCCTCTCTATATCTCTCTGCTCTACAAGGTGATGAAAGAAAAAGGGAATCACGAGGGCTGCATCGAGCAGATTCAGCGCCTGTTCTCCGACCACCTGTCTGCGGCCAACGGACCCGAACTCGACGAAAAAGGCAGAATCCGAATCGACGACTGGGAGATGGGTGACGAAGTGCAGGCCGACGTCCACGAACTCTGGGATAAGGTGACGACCGAGAATCTCGGAGAAATCTCGGATATCTCCGGCTACAAATCCGAGTTCCTCAGACTCTTCGGCTTTGGTATCGACGGCGTCGATTATGACGCAGAGGCGGATCCAACGACCGGCATCCCATCGCTCGCTGACGCCGAGTAGCGGTGCTTTTCAGCTTTTTGCTAATAAAATCACACTCAGCCCGTTGCAAAGCACTTGCAGCGGGCTTTTTTATGGAGATTGTGAGCGGCTGCCGATTCTCCGCCTGCTTGCGGCGATCCCCACGTTGCCTGGAGATTCAGCAGTGTTGACCATCACCACTCATCTCTCCGACCACCGTCCATGAATCTTCGCCGTCTTCTCCTTCTGCCCATTCTCAGCGGACTGCTTCTTACTACCTTTACGAGCTGCGAGACAACTTCTTTCACCAAGCCTGCTGAGGAGAAGAAAACATCTCCCTACAGCCCGAAAATCAATCAGCGAGTGCTGAAGGCGAGCAATAAGAAAAACACCAAGATCGTCGTTGATATCTCGAAACAGAAAGCCTATCTGCTGGTCAACGGTAAGATCGCCATCACCACTCCTGTCTCAACCGCTCGAAAGGGCAAGAGAACCCCTCGCGGCACCTTTCGCATCACGCAGCGCGTCCGCTCCGGCAAGATTTCGACAATTTACCGCTCCCACATGCCCTATTGGATGCGTCTCAGCGGCAGCCTCTATGGCGTGCACGCCGGTCACCTCCCGGGCTACCCGGCCTCTGCCGGCTGCGTCAGGCTGCCCAATGAATCAGCTCAACTCTTTTTCGACAATACCAGCTACGGGACACGCGTCAGCATCTACTCCAGCTGGTCAGGGGCACCTAAGTAAGCTCCCCTGCTGATCCGCTCTGGTCCCTCCTCCCCCCTATTCGACTCCTCATGGTTTTCAGGAGTCGCTGCTCCCTACATGTTCGATACGCGCGAAAAACCCCAAATGGTGGAACGGGCCTTTCTGATCGGGGCCTACTTTCAGCGCGGGGATGTGCATGAAGCTGAAAGCCTGTTAGAGGA
>JAHDFZ010000052.1:798-17798 GCA_020627905.1 Verrucomicrobiota bacterium | reverse complement strand
GCGCGAAATCTGCATTGCGAGCCTGCTTTGATAAACGCTCTTGTCCGGCTCCTGCATGAGTTTCCCGATAGCTTCGCTCTCTCGATCTTCAGTAGCGGCTGACTGCTCACCAGAAAGGACCTTTGAGACTGTGGCATCGACAAAACGCTTTCGCATATCCCCAGAAGATGGGATTTGAGTCTGAACAGAAGACCGAAACGATTCCCGCGGCAGCGGCGATGTTGGCAAGGGCAACACAGCCTCGGGAATTTCCTCTTCATTAACGAATTCGCCCGTCTCTTCGTCATGGAGCGACAGCTTGACTGGTCGCTTCATGAGCGATTCCTGCTCTGCTTCAGTAATCGGGGTGATGTAGAGCAACTGCTTGTAGCCCACGTGCACCTCTTCGGTCTCAACCTCATCGAAGAGAGCGAGTTTGAAGATTGCCGGAGCAGTGAGATCGATCTGACGCCCTTCCGGCGTGACATTCTCTGTGGCTGCTTCCTGATCTCCCTCCACTGCTGGAGCTGAATCTCCGAAAAGAGGCACTAGGTTGCGTGCTGGCTGATTGAGCGCAGCTTGCCGAGCCTCATCTTCAGCCCGGTTTCTATTGAGCAAGGAGTCGAGAAAGCGAAAGGCCTCCTGGTCGATCGTCGTTTCCGCTGCAACGGGCGCTATACAGGCCAAGCACCAAATCAGGAAAGCTGCGATGGAACGACGAATGAAGGGCACTGTCATGAGGGAAAATCCCTGAAACAATACCAAAAAAACGTAACAGCTGCCAATAAGAAAGTCGCCGCCTCAGACAAATCCGCCGACCGGTCTCAAGCGCGTTACTTGATCAGTCGGAAGATGTAAGGATACCGATATGAAATGCCTTCCTTGACCTTGAGAGCTGCGATGACCATGAAGACCACAACCGTCACCCCAATTATCACCGAAATAATGGGGCCGAGAAACGCAAAGGTCAGGACCGAAACAATAAGGCCAACAATCGTGACACAAATTTGCATGTTCAGAACCTCTTTAGCCTCACCTGCCGCAAAAGGTAGCTCGTCTTTTTTGGTCTGCCAGACAAGAAGCGGGGCAATCAGATTCCCGAAAGGAATGGCAAAACCAATCAGAGGACACAAATGAGCGATGAGTCCCCAGGTCTTTTCCTGATCTGACAGACTCCCACCATTGGTAGGTGTTCCCGTTTCATCCGCTGCCGATCCGCTTTCTTCCAGTTCCTCGCCCATGGAGGAGTATCGTCTTTGTTTTCATCTTGCCAAGCTGTTTTTCGACACTGGCTCCTGAGAAGAACGTCACTAGGTAACGCCGTATCATCGGTCACTTACCCCTCTTGCTCAGCACGATCCTTTCCATATTGCGATGGCCGCTTGGCAGCAATGCGCAATTGAGACCGCCCCCTCAGCGACCTAAATTCGGTGAATGGATCGAATCACCGGCTTCATTGCATTTGTCATTTGCCTCAACACAGCTCTTCATGGTGAGGAGCAGAAGCGAGTCCATCACCCTAAACATCAGTGGTTTTCTGACCGTGCAGATAAACATAAGCGGATCTATGCGGAAGCGCCGGGGCTACGACATGCATCTTTCGAATCTCCCTCGATGGGAAAGAAAGTTGGCTTTCACATCTATCTCCCGGAGGCATATCAGAAAGAGACTGAGCGGCGGTTTCCCGTCGTTTTTCATCTACATGGCGGGCGCCCTGGAAATGAATGGGCATCGATTCGTCTGGCTCCAGAGATCCATAAGCGCACGGAAGCGGGAGTCGTCCAGCCGACCATCTACATCTTTCCCAACGGTGGACCGGTCAGTTGGTATGACTCACCTCAATACCTGGATGGTGAGGGAGCTACGGTCTTCATCGAAGAGCTGATTCCCTTCGTCAAGGAAAACTACCGCACGCGTGAACTCGCGATCGAGGGCTTCAGCCAGGGAGGGCGTGGAACGACTCGTCTCATGTTTCGCCATCCTGAGCTTTTCAGCTCGGCGGCCCCAGGAGGGGCTGGTTACGCGACGGAGAAAAAAATCTCCGAGAATCGTGGCATAGAATCAGACAAAACCTACTTCAACGAGGGAGACAACACCTGGGATCTCGCGAAAAAATTCCAACAGCGGGAGGAAGCTACAGATCTCCCGATTCTCATCTGGGTAGGCACGAAGGGCTTCAACTATCAAAACAACCTATCCTACTCTCAGTATCTTGGTGGTCTTGGAATCGCACACCAGTTGCTCGAAGTGCCTGATGCCAAGCACAATGCGCTACAGATTTACGAACTGATGGGCGACGAACTGATGCAGTTTCACCAGCAGTTTTTTAAGCAGCCTTAACATCTGGAAAGACTCAACAGGACGTGTCCTTGGTTCCGCGGACCGGGCTCCGCTGCCTGAGCATCAGGTAGAGCGCCTGACGCACCCTGTAGCCGCACCCTGTAAGGGCGTGGATTTGTCCACCCCCATGCCTCTGACTGGCGTTGTCCGTGCTATCCAGTCCACGAGCTCAGCTGCACGGCTATGGACTGCTCCTAGCCTACCTAACCAACAACCCGACAATCGTGATGCCGTTGAAAAGAGCGTGAACCCCTACACAAACCCACAGACATCGCGTCCATTCATAGGTAACTGTCAGGATCAGAGAGAGCACGATGAGAGGAAGAGCGGCAGGGAAATTCTGGTGAGCGACGGCAAACGCCAACGCAATAAAAGCAGCTGAAATGAAGCCGTTAGTATATCGCTTCAACACAGCATAGGCATAACCACGAAAGACGAACTCTTCAACCAGCGGTGCCAGGACACAGGCAGCAACGATTTGGAAGATAAGCGTCATCAGCGACTGCTTCTCTCTCAACTGAGCCACCGCCTGCTGCTCTTCCAGACGATCAATCGTCTCGCCGATCCACCAATGGACGGCCGAGCCAGCAGCAACCGAGCAGGCGAAGTAAGCGGCTACGGTGACGACAATGACAGTGAGCACAATTTCATCGAGCCTCATCTTCCGCAGACCAAAAAGCTCCTGGAGCGAGAATCCTCTCACCCACTTGATAGAAAGCACAAAAATAGCTCCCACCAGCGAGAAGTAGCCAATGGTGATCACCCCCTTCAATAGCGCACCGCCTCCTGCATGCTGATGCGGATCAGGCTGCGGCGCTTGTTGCTCTATCACCGGGGCCTCAGCAGCTGCCTGTGCCTGTGTCAGCGCTAGAAATGGATTGCTGATAAAGAAAAACAGAAGCACGCCGACCAGCACAAGATCGATCCACGTAAACGGAGATCTCTCCTCTTCATTCACTCCACAGCGGCGTCTCCGCAGCGCGGTCACGATGAGACTCACTGACAGAAAGATCAGCGAAAAAACGGCTACATCCACCAGGAGAAACTTAGCGACCAGCTCCCGCTCCATCATCAAAAAACGCGACCGGGACGACCGATCGCGTTTCAAACCAGAATTCGGCGAATTCGTCCTTACGCGCGGATCGGCGGAACGTTCCAGATCTGCTCCGCATACTCGCGTATGGTTCGGTCACTGGAGAATTTCCCGACACGCGCTGTGTTGAGGATGGCACTCTTCGCCCAGGCTGCGCGATTGCGATAGACAAGGTCAACCTGCTCCTGCGCCTGCACATAGCTGCGATAGTCCGCCAGCACCAGATAAGGATCACCACCATCCAGCAAGCTGTGGCGGATGCTATCAAAGGCACCTTTTTCGGCGAACGACGTGGAGCAGAGCCAATCAATGACCGCCTTCAGCTCCTCATCATCCCAGTAATGGTCGTAGGAATTATAGCCTTTCTCCTGCAAAGCTTCGACCTCCTCTACCGTGAGACCGAAGATGAAAATATTGTCATCACCGACTTCTTCCCGGATCTCGACGTTTGCCCCATCGAGCGTGCCAATGGTCAATGCTCCGTTCAGAGCGAGCTTCATGTTCCCCGTGCCGGATGCCTCTTTGCCAGCCGTCGAGATCTGCTCGGAGATATCGGCAGCCGGAATGATCGTTTCTGCCATGCTGACACAGTAGTTCGGCAGGAAGGCGACCTTCAGTTTCCCCTGGATGCGCTCATCTTCATTGATGACTTTCCCAACCGCATTGATGGCATGGATGATTTCCTTTGCCAGGGTGTAGCCCGGCGCTGCTTTCGCGCCGAAGACATACACGCGTGGGACGATGTCCAGATCCGGGTTCTGCAGCAGTCGACGATATTGTGTCAGGATATGCAGCAGATTCAGGTGCTGACGCTTGTATTCGTGCAGTCGCTTGATCTGCACATCGAAGAGCGCGTCCGGACTGACCGTGATGCCGCACTTCTCCTCGATCAGAGTGGCTAACTTCACCTTGTTCTCGCGCTTGATAGCGAGGAACTGCTCCTGAAAGCCCGGATCATCAGCAAATTGCTCCAGGCTGCGCAGCCGATCCAGATCGCGCGGCCAGTCGCTACCGATTTTTTCATCGATCATCGCACTCAGGCTCGGGTTACAGACGCGCAACCAGCGGCGCGGGGTGATTCCGTTCGTCTTGTTCTGGATCTTGCCCGGATAGAGTTCGTCAAATGAGCGGAACAAGTGGCGCTTGAGCAGCTGCGTGTGTAGCGCCGCGACACCATTGACTGTGTGACTTCCCACCACGGCCAGATAAGCCATGCGGATCATCTGCGGGAATCCCTCCTCGATCAGAGAGAGCTCCGACTTCTTCGCGTCATCACCAGGCCATTTAGCTTCGACGACGTTCTCGAGGAACTGCTGGTTGATCTGGAAAATGATCTGCAGGTGACGAGGCAGCACTTTTTCAAACAGGGGCACACTCCATTTCTCAAGAGCCTCAGGGAGGAGCGTATGGTTGGTGTAGGCGAAGGTCTGCTCACAGATGGTCCAGGCTGCGTCCCAGCTCAGCTCCTCCTCATCGATCAGCAGGCGCATCAGCTCAGCGACGGCGATAGCCGGATGCGTATCGTTCAGCTGAATGGCCGCTTTCTCCGGCAGATTCGTCCAGCTGTCATTGCTGCGCTTATGACGCTTCATGATGTCGCGCAGAGAGCAGGTGACGAAGAAATACTGCTGAACCAGGCGCAGCTCCTTACCAGCCTCCGTAGCGTCGTTCGGATACAGCACTTTGGAGATGCTCTCGCCCTCTGCCTTTTCGCGGACCGCGTCCACGTAGCCGCCAGCGTTAAAAACATCGAGATCGAAGTCCTGAGAAGCTTTACTTTCCCAAAGACGGAGGAAGTTCACGGTCGTCCCCTCGTAGCCGACGATCGGAATATCCCATGGGACGCCCATAATCGAGCTCGTGCCCTTCCAGACAGACCGTCCGTTCCCCAGCTCATCGAACTCCATCTCGACATATCCATAAAGCGGCACATCGAGAGCATACTCAGGTCGGCAGATCTCCCAGGGGTTGCCGAAGCGACGCCATTCATCAGGGCTCTCCATCTGCTTCCCGTTGTGGAATGCCTGACGGAAGAGACCGAACTCGTAGTTAATGCCATAGCCGACGGCAGGCAGGTCGAGAGTCGCCAGGGAATCCATGAAGCAGGCAGCCAGTCGACCAAGTCCACCATTCCCGAGGCCGAGATCCGGTCCCTGATCGAGCAGCTCATTCAGGTCCTTGCCATATTCACCCAGCACCTCGCGACAGGTGGCGAGAAGGTTCATGCTCGAGAGATTGTTCTCCAGCAGGCGGCCCATCAGGTATTCCAGCGATAGGTAATAGACACGCTTCACGTTCTCAGCACGGTGGATCGAGCCGACCTCGCAGGCACGCTGCATCATCGCCCCGCGCACCGTCTGACAGAGCGCCTCCCACCAGTCGTGATCAGTGGCAGTTTCCACGCCGTGAGCCTGGTTCACGACAAGATTGGTGATCAGCTGGCGTCGAAATTCGTCTTTGTTCTCAAGATCTTTCATAAACAGTTTTTGAAATAGGTCGATTGGGGCTTGCCGGTGGAGAGCCTCGGAAACTAATGATTTTGTCGTCGTGTTCTTTCTGAAATTACGATTGCTTGGTGACCGTGATTCACCACGCTTTGGTCATTGATGGTAAGGGAATAAGCAAGGAGGATTCCATCTTTCTCGAAAAATGTCATACGATGCGAGTTTCGGCAGGAAACAAGAAAACCGGCCCCGTTTCCAGAGCCGGCATCGAAAAATGCTTAATTGTAGGTTTGTAGGTCTCGCTTGTGTCAGGCAGCCCGCTGATTGTCTTCTTCGGATCCACGCGTCACGAGCGGTGAGACCAATGCACTGCTGAGCTCCAGACGTCCAGACCTGACACCTTTACAGATGATCAATTGATCGAGGAACTGCTTCAGCTTCGAGGCCGAGGCCTGGCAGAAAATCACCTGCATCATCATGTCATTCTCCAGGAAGATACTCTGACAGCCGAGCATCTCCTCATTGTAGGAGCGCTGTATCTCCGTAATCTTCTGCACCAATCCGCGCTTGGACTGATCAAAGAACAGGGTGATGACACCCAGAGCAACTTCATCGTCATATTCGAGTTTTAAATCCAGGAGGCCTCGATGGATCATCTCACTAATCGCCTGCGAGCGATTGGAGAATTTGCCATCACCGATGACCTGATTGAGCCCTGAATATACTTCTGGTGGGAGTGAGATACTAATCCGCTTTACCCCTTTACCCTCTTCTGTTTCGTATCCGTTTTTCATAATGATTTCGGTTGAGCTATCGCTCGATTATGACCGCCAGTTTGCTTCAATCCTTCCTGAGAGCGCCGATTTCGGCACCACTCACAGACGGGTCCACGCATCGCCAGTCATGTATGTAGACACCACGAACGTAACAAAAGTCACAGGTTTTCAAACATTTGTTTGAAACGACTGTTTAGTATCTGGTTTGCAGGAAGTTATGACGGCACTTTTTTCGCTCAGTAGTGGAAAATCACACGAATCTTCAGTTTTTTCCCAGCTGATTCAGAAACTTTCATCGACCGGGAGCTTTAGCTGGTGATCGGATCAGTTTTCGCTGCTCCCGATAGTTCATCAGAGCCTGGCTCATGTAGCTCACCGCCCTCTGCCTTACCTCTGCGCTTTGCGGTCCTGTCAGAAACTCGCTGTAGCCGGGTGTGTCCAGAAACTCAATCTCCAGCAGCACCACGGCTGCATTCATCAGGTGGGTATCCATCCGCGCATAGCCGATGTTGCGGATTCCGTCCTTAAGATTTCCCTTTCCTAGTCCATGAGAGACGGTTGGCGAGTGAGTGTCATTAAAGACGCGGGTAGCCGAACGCTGCCCACCGTATGGGGCAAAGGCTTGTTCCAGGGCAATGACCATCTGCTCACCAAAGGCGGTATCCCGTTTCACGTAAGGATTGGTGAAATGGAAGTATTCCCACCGAGCGTGATCCTCTGCGACGACGTAAGCTCGCGGCCCCTTACCCCCGCCAGAGTTGAAGTGGAGGCTCAGAAAAACGTCTGCCTGCGCCTCGACCGCCATAGCAGCGCGCATCATAGCGCTGGGCGAGCTGTCATCCGCGCGCGTCAGGATGACTCGGGTATTGGGTTGCTGCTGCAGCTCAGACTGCAGCGCCAACGCATACGCCAGACAGATATCTTTCTCCAGCACCAGGCGGCCATCTCTTGTCCGCACGCTAGCGTTGTTGTGGCTCACTCCGTGTGATGCCTGACTGCCATCGTTGCGCCCTGCGATGAGGGTGCCGCCATGTCCGGGGTCGATGACAACGACAAAGGGTTTCGAGTCCGCTGCTTTCAACATGCCGGGGATGATGAAAAACGCTAGAAGACAGGAGTAGAGCGATCGCATCGTTCACGATAGACTCTTGCGGCCATTGCGCGACTGACATTTGCGGGTGAACAAGGCCAGAGAAACAGCGGTAGGAAAACCGCTGCTTCTGCCCCCGGTGGGAGTCATGAGCAACATCCGCAGCCTACGAAAACAGCTCGCCCTGCTGAGGGAGGTCTGCCGCCTCCTTCACCTCTGCTGCCACCATAGCGGCAAGATCATCCTCTGTGAGGATCGGCACCTGGAGAGTCTCGGCCTTATCACGCTTGCTTCCTCCGCCCTCACCCGCCAGCAGGAAGTCGGTCTTTTTGCTAATCGATCCAGAGACCTTTGCTCCGAGTGACTCGAGCTGACTTTTGATCTCGCTGCGCGAAGCCGAAAGCGTGCCGGTGACGACGATGCTCTTCCCTGCCAATGGCCGATCAGAGGTCGCTTCCGTCGATTCCTTCGGCGCGAAATTGTCCGACTGCGGGTCGATGGCCAATGTCTCCATCCTTTTCAGAAAGGCTTCGCCGAGCTCACCAGCAAAAAAAGACGAAACGCTCTCTGCCACTGTTGGACCCACCTCAGACGCGATGTTCAGCTCCGCCAACAATGGATCATCCTCTTTTTTGTCCTTCTGTGTAAAGGTGCTGAGTCGCTGCAATGCCTCTGATGAGGCCAAATCCCGGAAGTCCCGGTGCAACCGCGCCAGCTCTTTCGCTGCCGACTCGCCTACCTGCGGCAGGCCGATCGCGTAGAGCCATCGTGACAGGGGTTTCTCCCGAGCATCTGCCAGCGAAGAAACAATCTTGGCAGCATTTTTCGAGCCTAGCATGCGCACCTGCTCTTCATTGCCCAGGTTCAGATTGGTCAAAGTTTCCTCAGATAAGTCATAGAGATCGAGCAGATCTTTCACTAATTCGCGCTCGACCAGCTTTTCTGCCACGATGTTCCCCAAGCCATCGATATCGAGTGCCTTGCGACTAGCGAACTGACGGATCCGGCTCGCCAGTTTCGCCGGACAGGCGAAATTAACACACCGCCAGGCTACGAAGCCCTCCTCTTTTTCAATCGGAGTCCCACAACTCGGGCAGCAGCCACCGACGGCTTCATACAGGTTGTAAGGCACAGCATTCTCTGGTCTCTTTTCTCCCACGACGCGGACGACGGCAGGGATGATCTCGCCGGCTTTCTCAATGATCACCGTATCGCCGATGCGGACATCCTTCCGATCGATCTCATCCTGGTTGTGCAGCGTCGCTCGACTTACGGTCGTCCCTGAGACGAAAACAGGCTCCAGCTCAGCTACCGGCGTCAGCTTGCCCGTGCGCCCGACCTGGACAGTGATCGCCTTTAGCACAGTCTCTTTCTGCTCAGCCGGGTATTTGAAAGCAGCTGCCCAGCGGGGCGCCCGGGAGGTGGCTCCCATCTCGGACTGCAGAGCCGTGTCGTTAACCTTCACCACGGCTCCATCCGTGGCGTAGCCGAGGCCATGTCGTTTCACTTCCAGCTCAGCGACTGCGCTGATCACCTCCTCCTCCGTCTCAGCGATCCATACCGGATCATTGGTCTGCAGGCCCCAGGCCCGAAGTGCCTCGCGAAACGCCTGCAGAGACTCCGGCGCGAAGCCATCGCTGCCACCCAGGCCATGGGCGATGAATGAGAGGGGCCGTCTGGCTACCTCGCGTGTGTCGAGGAGTTTCAGCGCCCCGGCAGTCGCGTTGCGGGGATTTTTAAAAGGCGTCTTTCCTTCCTCGTCTCGACGCTGATTCAGCTGAGCGAAATCAGCATCGCTCATGTAAACCTCTCCCCGAATCTCTACCCACTCCGGGGCATCGGTGCCCAGGCGCAGCGGCAGTCCTTTGATCGTGCGAATGTTTTCGGTCACCACATCACCTGTGGCCCCGTCACCACGAGTAACCGCTACGTCCAATTCTCCCTTTCGGTAATGAAGTGCGACCGCCACCCCGTCGATCTTCGGCTCGATGGTGACGACCACCGGATCGCTGGAAGCCTTCGCGATTCGCTGGCTGAACTGCCTCAGCTCTGCCTCAGAAAAGACATCATCAATGCTCAGCATCGGCACCTCGTGAGCGCGCTGATCAAATCCCTCGAGGATCCCTCCACCGACTCGGCGCGTCGGTGAGTTGGCCGAGGTCAGCTCCGGGAACTTCTGCTCCAGCTCTTCCAGCTCACGGAAAAGTCGATCATATTCCGCATCAGAAATCTCCGGCTCTGCCTGCTGGTAATACAATTGATTGTGCCTTTCGAGATCCACAGATAGGACATCGATGCGCTCCTGAGCTTGCGCTTTCGTCATGCTCTTCGATACGGTTGAAATCTTGCTGGCGATGAGTCGATCACTTCTCGTCGCTCTCCGCGTCTTCGCCCTCCTTGAAGAAATCAATCTTCCGCTCACGATGATAGATTTCGTCCTCCAGACGCTCTGCTACCCATTGCTTCATCATGCTCTGATAGCTGAGATACCGCTCGCGGGCCAGCCGCTTCAGACGGGCCAGCATCTGGGGATCGATCCGCACCGTGATGCTGGTAGACTCCTTGGCATTGTGCGCCTGCAGAGAACCATCCATCAACCGCGCATCCACTGAATGGGCCGCCCAGAAATCCGCCTCCTGCTGTTCACTGGAAAACTCGGGGATTTCGTCCCATGAAAAAATCTCTTTCACTGTCAGCGGTCGTTTAGGGGTTCGAAATAGAAAAAGATTACGCAAAACTCGCCGCTTTGCGTTCGTAGAGAGCCAATTCACGCTTTGTCATATCTCGGCACTGGATGACGCGATTCTGCTTTCCCGTCGTCCAGAAGATGGCAAAAAGAGCTCGGCCCGAAATGGTTTTACCAAGAAGAAAATATCGGGTCTTTTCCGACTCCATCTCCGGCAGCACGCGTAGGGCAAAGGGGTCCTCGAAGGCCTCTTCCACTTCAGCAGGAGAAACCTTGGAGAGATCAAAAGGGCAGTTTAACCAGTCGAATTCCATTGTTGCGCGATGCCGCGAGACATCAAAATGACCCGCCTGATCATCACCGTAGAACGGACCGGGAACGAAATCAATGGTAGACATCTCCATGGTGACATTCGTGAGGGCGCTCGCCCTCAATCTTTTCGCTTGAAGCCGCCGAGAAAGCCTGCAAGCGTGACTGAACCATGTTTACCCCCCTGATCGCAGCTGGCGCGCCTATTTTAGCAGCAGATCCGAACGCCACTGGATCGTGGACAGTGCTGGTCATCTTTTTCTGCCTGGCGATCGGGGTATCCTTCTTCTGCTCCGTGTGGGAAGCTGTGCTGCTCAGCCTGACCAAGCCATTCATCGAGAGCCTTAAGCAGAAGTCACCGAAAGTTGGTCTGAAGGCCGAGAAGCTGAAAAACGAGATTCACAAGCCATTGACGGCGATTCTCACGCTCAACACCATTTCGCACACCTTCGGCGCCATGGGCGTCGCGAAGGAGATCAATGCCCTCGGGGGTGGTGCCTGGGATACGGCTGCCGGTATCCTCATGACCATGGCGATCCTCATCGCATCAGAGATCATCCCCAAAAATCTTGGTGCTCGTTACTGGCGTCAATGGGCCGGATGGGTGTCGATTGCCCTTACCGGACTGACCGTCCTCATGACACCAGTGGTCTGGATGATCGGCCTCTTCAGCCGTGGCCACCATGGCGAGGCTGCCTTTAGCCGTGACGAGCTGAAAGTGATGGCCGAGATGGGATCAAAAGAGGGTAAGCTGGCCGAGGACGAACACCGCATCATCGATAACCTACTACAGCTCAACGAAATCTCCGTCCGCGAGGTGATGACCCCCCGCGTGGTCGTGTTTGCCATCCCCGAGTCGATGACGGTAGGGCAATATTTCGAACGGCATCAGAACTCCGCCTTCTCACGCATCCCGATTTATTCGGAGAACCGCGACCAGATCACCGGTTTTGTGCTCAAGCATGATATCCTGCTAGCCGTGGCCAACGACCAGCACGAGATGCCCATCAGCAAGCTGAAGCGCGAGATGACTGCCATCTCTCAGGTCACGAAGCTGACAGACGGCTTTCAGCACCTACTGGAGAACGGCCATCACATCGCCCTCATCCTTGATGAATACGGCGGTATGAGCGGCCTCGTGACGATGGAAGACGTCGTCGAGACCCTGCTGGGACTGGAGATTGTTGACGAAGTGGATACCCGGACCGACATGCAGGAATTCGCACGGAACCTCTGGAAGAACCGCGCCGCGAAAATGGGCGTGGAGCTGGTGGAGGAAACGGAAGAGCCAGTGGCGACTGAACAGACGGTCGGTGAGGGTGGAGCTGACGAGAAGGCTTAGGTGGCTCGCTTCAGCGAATGCAGGGTCAGGAAACCCTGCGTCCGGACGGACGACTTCCAAGTCGTCCTTCTCTGGCTTCGACAGCAGGGCTTTCGCCGTGTGAATGAATTCACACCTCCCCGGCTCGGGTTTCGGCTCACTGCGGCATATGCAGCTTAGCCAGCCTGAGGCTAGGATGATCTATCTGCTGACATCTTTCTCTCTTGATTGAGCTGAGCACCCGGAGTTTTCAGAGATTAGCTGGACCTCGATCCTCTAGGGATTTCGACTTCCAGTTCAGTCGGACAAACTTGCCATCTCCATCCTTGAACACTCCCCATCCAAGCTTGACCAGATCCACAACGGTGAGGATCCCAAGGCCGCCCAAGGTCAGTAAGTGCCACCATGCGTCTCGACGCTTCGCGTAAAATTGGTGCGCCCCGAGTCCACCGATTAACACGAGCGAAAGCAGGCAGGTCCAGAACTCGGCAATTTCTGAAACTGCATTTTCAGCATCACTAGCTCGACGAAACCTGATAAAGTGCCCGAAAGCTAACAGCGGCACTGCAAGGGTAAGCAATACCAGCCCTTGCTCAACAAACACGATGCCTTCAGCGATCCCGCCAGACAGGAGTTTTGGGTCTCCGGCTCCGTTCTGGGCTGATTGCCGGAACGTCAGAATCATCTGATGAACGAAAGCCACGAGGCCTAAGAGCGGACCAGAGGCAAGAATCGTCCCAGCCGCTAAAAACACAACACTCAGTCTATGAGAGCGAGTTTTCGACTCCGGCTTGTTCATCAGATTCATTCCAATTCCCTATCGCTAATGCGAGAGGGGTCAAGGATCGCAATCCATTCGTCCTTATCTGGCTTCTGCGGCAGGGCTTTCGCCCGCGCGAATGAATTCACACCTCCCCGACTTGGCTTTCGGCTCGCTCCAGCGCATGCACGGCGGACTCAATCACACAAAAACCCGATTTTTTCTCTCGCTAGCGGGAGCTTTGTGAATATTTTGAGAGACGGCCTCAAGTCACAAGCGCAAATGAAAGGAGCGCGGAGGCTGCCCTGACTGGTCAGATGCTTTCGAGCGGATCGCTTTTCTCTATCAACGGTAACGTAAACTCAGACCTCATCGAACGAGGCCTGGACTTCTTCACAGGGATCGCTCAAATGGACATCTCGCTGTCCGAGCCGTCTGGATTGGGAATATCCCTAACGGGGCTGATCCTTTGCATCCTCGGACTGGTGCTGCTCAATGGCTTTTTCGCGGCAGCTGAGTATGCTCTTTATAAGGTGCATCGCTCGCAGGTAGATGAGGCTGTTGCTGAAAACCGCCCCGGCTCAAAGCGGGTGCTGGCGATCGCTGATAAAGCAGATCACTACTTCACGACCTGTCAGTTCGGCGTCACTGCCTGCACGGTCCTGCTCGGAGCGATCGGTGTGATCGGTCTTGCCGAGTGGTTACTACCTCTCCTCTCAGGGACGGCCGAGGCAGCCACGGGTCTCTCGACGATCATCTGGGTGGTGTCGGCAGCGGCTGTGGTTTTCTTTACCCTGACCTTCGGAGAGCAGGTGCCGAAAGCCTTCGGGATCAATGATCCGCTGAAAGCGCTGATCATCCTCGCCCCTTTCCTCCAGTTTTTTTACAGGCTTTTCATCCTGCCGATTCTTGCTCTCAACTTCTTCACCAACTCGCTCATGCGGAGGCTCTTCCGCATCAAGCCGGTCGAAGGGAACCAGTCCGGGCACACCGCTGATGAGCTCCGCCTCATGGTCGAAGAAACAGGAAGCTCTGAAGACGTATCCGAGCAGGAGCGGGAGATCCTCATCAACGCTCTCGAGCTGCGCGATCTGACGGTGCGCGATATCCTGACGCCTCGGAGCGAGGTGGTGGCTCTCGATATTCACCGGACCTTTCGCGAGAATTTGGCGGTCGCCCTCGACTCGAAACACTCCCGCTTCCCTTTAGTCGATGATCATCTGGATAAGACGCTGGGGCTGCTGCACATCAAGGACCTCATCCGCGAATCCGAAAGCGAAACACCGAACCTCTTCGCTCGTAAGCGGGAGATGATGGCGGTGCCCGAGACGCTTCCGCTCGATCAGATGCTGCAGCGCTTCCTTTCCCAGCATGCGCACATCGCTCTTGTGGTGGATGAATACGGCGGCTCGGTGGGCCTTGTCATGCTGGATGACGTGCTCGATGAACTGGTGGGTGAGATTCTTGACGAATTCGATGACGACACGCCTGATGAAAGTGGCTTCAAGGAGCTGCCTGACGGCGACTTTCTCGTCGATGGCTGGCTACCGCTCCACGAGCTGCAGGATGAGCGGTCCGAACTCGCGCTGGAATACGATAATGTCAGCACCATCGGTGGCTATGTGACCGCCCAGATCGGGCGCATTCCGGTGGCGGGTGACGAGGTAGCGATCGGCGACTACACGGCAACGGTCATCCGTGCTGATGAACGCATCGTTCACGAGATCCATTTTGTGGAGGCAAAAGCAGAGGATACCACAGAGTCAGCCAGCACAGGCGCTGAGCCATCAGTTGTCGAGAAATCGTAGGGCAAACACGTGACCGCTCGGCTCTTGCATATTCTCAGGCTGAGACGAGACTCCGCGCCTTCCTCCTCTTGTCATGTTTGAGCTCCTCAAGACAGATTCCCACACCGCTGCCCGTCGCGGACGCATGACTCTCGCCCACAGCGTGGTGGAGACGCCAACCTTCATGCCCGTGGGCACTCGTGGCACGGTGAAATCCGTCCACCCGCAGGAGCTGCTGGATCCCGCGCTCGATTGCCGGATCCTCCTCGGGAATACCTACCATCTCTATCTCCGGCCCGGCACAGAGGTGCTGGATGAAATGGGTGGCCTGCATCCCTTCATGCAGTGGGACCGCTCCATCCTGACAGACTCCGGTGGCTATCAGGTCTTTTCCCTCAGCAAGCTGCGGCAGATCACGGAGGAAGGGGTGCGCTTTCAGAGCCACATCGACGGCAGCCCACTCTTCCTCACGCCAGCATCTGTGCTCGAGATTCAGCGATCGA
Source organism: Verrucomicrobiota bacterium (assembly GCA_020627905.1). GTDB lineage: Bacteria > Verrucomicrobiota > Verrucomicrobiia > Verrucomicrobiales > DEV007 > Arctic95D-9. The sequence goes on along the minus strand of JAHDFZ010000052.1, from coordinate 2,710 downwards.
TCGGCAGTGACATCTGCATGATTCTCGACGAATGCCCCCCCTACCCCTGCGAGCGGGAGTATGCCGCCAAGTCGCTCGACCTCACCCAGCGCTGGGCCGCGGAGGCACGGCAGTGGATCGAGGATCACCGCACCTTTCAGCCCGACGGCACCCCGCACCAGCGCTACTTCGGCATCGTCCAGGGCGGCTGCTATCCGGAGCTGCGCGAAAAAGCAGCGCGCGACCTCGTTGATCTCGACTACGATGGCTACGCGATCGGTGGCCTCTCCGTCGGTGAGCCGGTGCCGGAAATGATGAAAGCGGCTGACGTGGCAGCCCCCATCCTCCCGCCAGACAAGCCGCGCTACGCCATGGGCCTAGGCCAACCCGATCAGCTGATCGAGCTGATCTCCCGTGGCATCGACATGTTCGACTGTGTTCTCCCCACCCGCGTGGCCCGCAATGGCACCGCCTACACCGCAGAGGGCACCATCAATCTGAAGAACGCCAAGTGGGAGAAATCGCACGAGCCACTTGCGCCTCCGGGGGAAACTCACCCGCTCTGCGAGGGCTTCAGCCGGGGGTATCTACGGCATTTAATCAAAAACGAGGAAATCCTCGGCCTGCGACTCGTGACCCTCCACAACGTCTTCTTTTATCTCCACTTGATGAAGCAAGTCCGCCATGCTATTGAAGCCGGCACGTTCGGGGATTTCGCTGATGCCTTCCTCACCTCCTACCGGAGTGGCAAGGCTCGCTAAGCAGAATTTCTGCACGTCCTTTTTGTTTTCAGTAACCTGATCTTTTTCAATCCTACACGCTATGCAAACCCTCCTCACTCTCGCGCAAGCCCAACAGCCACAAGGCGGTGGACTCGGATTCTTCCTGCCGATGATCATCATCATGGCTCTCATGTATTTCGTCATGATCCGCCCGCAGCGCCGCATGCAGAAAGAGCAGCAGGCTATGCGTGACGCCATGAAGATCGGAGATAAAGTTGTCACCGAAAGCGGCATCCACGGCATCATTCTCGGGCTGAAAGACAAAACAGCATCCATCAAAGTCGCCGAGGGCGTCAGCATCAAATTCGAGCGCCGCGCCATCGCTGCGGTCATCTCCTCGAAAGATAAAGCAGCTGCCGACGAGGCAGAAGAGACGGACACGGAGGACGAGGGCGAAGAGAAAGCCTAAACCCGTCTCCCTGTAACATCCCTTTCCCGACCAGAACATTCCTATCATGGCCGATCAAAAACCCAATCAAGCCGCCGAAGACAAGCCTGCTGAGGCCGCTGCTCCCGAGGCGACCGAGGCCGCCAATGCGGCAGCGCCTGCGGAAACTCCTGCATCCACACCAGCGCCCGAAGCACCCGAGGCACCTGCTCTCATCGAGGGCGCGGAGGCAGCAGAAGCTGTTGCTACCGAGGCTGCACCGGCAGCCGTTGAAACGACTGAGACAGTAGGCGTAGCCACCGAACCGGCGGCAACAGAGGCTCCGAACGAGACTCAGGCTCACCCCGGACTGCTCTTTGCTGGGGCTCTCGCACTACTCATTGGGTTCATCGCCTACGTCGTCGCAGAAAAAGAGCGTGCCAAGCGCATCATCGGCGCCGTGCTGGCAGTGGTTGTGACGGCTGCTGCTGTTTTGCTTTTTCAGACGTTCGGAATGGAGAAAGGGATCGAGCTTCAGGGTGGAGTCTCCATGGAAGTGAAGATCCAGCCGAAGGAAGGCAACGAGGTGACCCCTGCCATGCAGGAGCAGGTGATCGCAGTCCTCATGAAGCGCCTCAACGCTATGTCGGCAAAAGAGATGCTTATCGCCAAATCCGGCAAGGACGGCATCTTTCTGCAAATGCCAGGTGTCGAGCCTGAGAAACTGCAGGAGATCAAGGACAAGATTGCAGACGTGGAAAAGGTTTCAGACGAGCTTTCAAAC
>JAHDFZ010000052.1:0-788 GCA_020627905.1 Verrucomicrobiota bacterium | reverse complement strand
CAGAGCTGACATTCTCCGTCACGCACCCGAACAGCCGCTTCATGGCGCAGCAGGTAGCCATGGGCACACAGGTTGTCCCTGGTTTCGAGGCTATTCCGTATGTTCTAACCGATGAAGAAGTCGCTGCTGGTATCAAGGAACCCACCCGCTACGAGCTCGTGAAAATTAATCGAGATATGAAAGGCGGCAGCATCAAGGGAGCACGCCGGACTTTCGGTCAGGGTGGCGACGCTATAGCAGTCGACTTTACATCCGAGGGCGCAAAAATCATGGGCACGCTCACCCGCGAGAACGTCGGGCGTCCGCTTGCGATCATCGTCGATGACGAAGTAATTTCCGCTCCGAATATCAACGAGCCATTCTCCAGCAGCTGTATCATCACAGGTGACTTCACGCAGGAGGAAGCGGAAGCTCTCGCCGCCTCGCTGGAAAACCCCCTGGAGAACCCCATCTACATCGCTCACTCCAACTACATCTCCCCCACCCTCGGTGATGCAACGGTGAAACAGGGACTTTACGCAGGGATCGCCGGCCTCGCCATCACCCTGTTTTTCATCCTCATCTACTACCGCTTCGCGGGAATCCTCGCCCTCATCGGCCTGGGGATCAATATCGCTGTTATCTTCGGTGCGATGGCCCTCTTCGGCTTCACACTTACTCTTCCAGGGATCGCCGGTATCATTCTCACTATCGGTGTCGCTATCGATGCGAACGTCCTCATCTATGAGCGCCTGCGCGAGGAAATGGCTGCTGGCAAAAGCCTCGGTGCTGCCATCAACACCGCCTTC
>JAHDFZ010000051.1:17194-17799 GCA_020627905.1 Verrucomicrobiota bacterium | reverse complement strand
TTCCAGTCGACGCTCACCAAATCTACCGGACAAGATCGCGTCTACCTGTTTAACGGATGGATAATCGAACAAGCTTACTGAAAAAGCCGCCGTTCTCTCTCCTTCCGACTCCAGCCAGTAGCTGCCTTCGCTCATCATACTTGGGAGAGTGGCAGTCATTTGATTGGTCGCCGCACTGAGAGCTAGCGGCGCTCTCTGCTCAACCGCCGAATCGTCCGACGCCATAAAAACGACATCGACAGGATACGGGTAGGGCTCTTTAAATTCAGCGGAGACTTCCAGATTGCCCCCCCGCGGCAACTCCACATGACCGGGCTGAATGATGATCTCATAATCACCAAACGCGCTGACTTCTGACACCATGCCGGATCCGGAGAGGCTGAGAGAATACCCCCGATAACTGTGAACCCAGAAAAGCAAACTCCCGATCGCCAGCAGCGCAGTGCACCACAGGGCACCCTGAAGCCGCTTCTGTCGTCTCTCCACTGCTCCCACATCTCGCCACGCGCTGTGATCCTGTGCGTGTGACAGGACCCGTTCACTCAACATCAGATGGAGAGGGTGGGAGGCCTCTGATGGTTGAGACTCCGTGAGAGTAAGCAACT
>JAHDFZ010000051.1:7957-17184 GCA_020627905.1 Verrucomicrobiota bacterium | reverse complement strand
GGGACTTCAGTTCTGGATACCGTCCTTCAACCTCCCGAACAACCTCGTCAGTATCTCGCCTACGGCTGTTTGGCACAATCCATAGGAATACCCCGAGAAAAAGACAAACAATCACAAGAGCTGCACAGGCACTCCATGACCAGACCCCCCCGATCTGCCACAAGAGCGCCAGCCCGAGCATGCCCGCGGCCAGAACCGACGCGAGACAAACCGCCCATTTCAGGCGCTCGACTCTGCGCTCCTGCGCGAGGATGTCTGCTAGATAGCGTTGAATGAGGCTTTTGCGGTCCATCCTTATCGAGAAGTCAAATGTGAGCCGAGAAAACTGCGCCACAGACTTTCTGTGCACAGGATGATGATGAGAGTCAGCGCTACCCAGGGCCAGAGATCAACGGCTCCCTCCTGGATAGGTCCGCCGGTTACTGGGCGAATAGCAGAGGTCTTTCCTGCAGACATCTCGTCACCTCCCTGAGCAACATTCACGCCATGGCGGTTCAGCAGCGGCCTCGGGTCGGCGAAGGCAATAGCGCTCTCCTGTGGGTCCAGATTCACCCCTACTGTCTGAGCCCCTACAGCACGGCGCACCTGGATCAGCCCGGGAGCGTTCAGGTCTGTCTGGGACAGGAATTGATTCCCATCACTCCCGGATGCCCAGGCGGCCTGGTCGAGAGCGGAGTATAGAAGCGGCACGAACTTCGTGCTCAACGCCAGCTGATTCTCCCCTTCGCCGAATGCCGAAGCGACGATCAGAAGCGCACCTTCCCCGTGGCGATCGAGTATGAAAGCTGGGTCGCCGTTTTCGAACCTTCCGATGACTTCCGCTGAGTGATCGTCAGGAAGAGAAAGACTCCGATGTTGGCGGAAACGCAGCTGGGAGAACTGCGTCATCTGAGCTTCAGCGAAGGGTCTCCAGAATGGGTGCGCAAAGCGGATCTCTCCCATCCGGTGTTCGCCGTCTATCTGAGCTTCCGTCATGGCGATTTCGAACTCTCCCAGCAGGGCTCCCAGCGCAGAGGCATCCGTCGACTTCGGTAGAAAGGATACGACAACCTCCCCTTTCTCTACCGCGTCCCTAACACTCCGACTGAAATCCGCATTTGGCAGCTCCAAAAGGACAGAGACACCGGGGACATCCGAAAGATCAAGTTCCCCGCGATAGGAAGCAGGCTCATCGAACGCGCGCAAGGAAGGAGCAAAACGCTTCGTGCGCTGAAAGGCTTTCGAAAAATAATAGAGTGGGGAGCCCACCACTCTCTCATCGTCAACGCTGGCAGGAAAGAGGCGCACGGACAAAGGGAGCGCTTCGCGCGCCGCAGCATACAAATTGTTATCGAAAGCTACTTCATCACCACGAATCAATAAATCGCGCCCCTGAGGATCCAAAGCCGTCGAAGCCGGGATCTCGCTGACCACGCTGATACCAGGGTCCAAAGTAAGCTGGTCTAAAGGCTCAGGCGCGCCATAACGCTCGATCGCTACCTCGAGTGGTTCGCTGGCTCCCAGAAGAGTCAACCTGATGCGGTGGGTTCCGGGTGACTCCGCGGTGTCCAGAGTCGGTAGGAGCTGAGCCATGACATTTGGCTTCTCATCACGCGCCCCCTCCACCAGCCCGATCGGATTTGGTTCGACGACGATCTCAGGCGGCCATGGATAAGAAGCAAGTTGGTCATATCGGGCAGACTCCTGGAAGTCGCTCAGGATGATGACCCTCTGCCGTAGGGCGGGACGATCGCGCTGCTGCACCTGCAACTCTGCAGCGGCCGTCGTGAGGGCGAGACCAAGGTCAGTGGCGCGCCACCCTGGAGCCTCTGCCAGCTCAGCCATCCAGTCCTCAGCATCATTGACCCCCTGAGCCCCTTCAGAAAACGGAATCCGCCAGTCTGTTGTGTCGCTAGCGAGCATGAGTGCTGCCTCGGCATCGTTTGGCAAATCAGCGACTCGTTTCCGCAGCGTTTCTTTCGTCTCCTGCCAGAACCCCTCCTGCCTCATCGAAGCACTGTGATCGACGACGAAGACGACCCGCTCACCGACTCCAGACGATGGTGTCGCTGAAGACTCCTCATCACTGCGCGAGAGAAAAGGCACGCCGAATAACAGACAGAGAATAAGAACCGCGAGACAACGGAGCAGCAAAAGGACCCAATCGTCGATCCTCGCCCGCTGCTGCACGGTAACAGCATCCGGTTTGAGGAAAGCGAAGGTGCTGAATGGGATTTTGCGCTGCGGCTCCTTGCTCCGCAAATGCAGCCAGATCGGCACAGCGACGAGAGCGGCGCCAATCAGGTAAAGCGGAAATAAGAGCGACATAAGCAACAAAAGGATTATGCCACGATACTACCTAGCCAGCGATGACGCGTTTACGCTGAGAAAGAGCCATCATTTTAAACAACTTTACGAGATGGCGGGTGAAGCCGCTCTGGATTCTCGCGTGAGAATTTAAACAGATATTGCTGGGCATAACCGGAATAAGGCCCGAAGTGCCTCTCGGCCCAAAGCTGGAGCTTCGGTCCCTTCACTCGCTTCCGATACGCTTTCTTCAGGACCCGCTCGATCCAGACGTCAATCGGGAAACTGCCCCAGTTACCAGCTCCGAATAAGAGAGCGCAGTGGGCGATTTTCGCTCCCACACCGAAGTTCTCCATCAGCCGCGCATGCGCCAGAGACCGGTCTTTTTCCTCCTCGATCCCATCGAGGTCGAGCACTCCATCCGCTGCGTTCTGTGCCGCCAGATGCAGGGCTTTCGCCCTGTAACCCAGCGCACACTCCCGCAGAGCCTGCTCCCCGAGCGCAGCCATCGCCTGCGGCGTGGGATAGGCGAAGTGCTCACCCGCGAGTCCCTGGTATGCCTGCCCAGCTCGCTCCCGCAGCTGCAGGGAGATCCCGCGGATGTGAGCCACCTGCTTCATGGATGAGGTGATGAAGGTGGCCAGGCACTCCCAGAACGGTTGTCGCATGATGCGGATGCCGGGACAATACTCCATCGCCTGATGGAGGAACTGATCCTCTCCGGGAAAGGTGGCATGGATTTCCCCCAGATCGTGATCGAGGCCGAAATATCGCCTGACAAGGGGGATTCCCTCCGTGCTCGCATTGGTAAAAACAGCACCGCCCAGATCCTGCCCAATCCAAATGGGCGGAGAGACACCTATGCACCCCTCATACCCCGGGACCCCATCGAGTTCATGTGCCTGCCAGTGAAAGACCTGACCAGAGTGAATGTTCTCCTCCAGCGAAAACAGCCCGGAGTAGGTGATCTCATGCATATCACTCCCTACGCCCTTGCCAGAGGGTTTGCGAGAAAATCCAATGAGAGCTGCCCCATATCGAGCGACCGATCGGTCAGAGGCAGCGTTTTCAGCACTCCTCCATCCCGGTGCGACTGAACGATACCGGCTAGCACCTCTATCGTCCTGGCTGCATCTGCTCCCGAGCATACAGGCTCATGCATGGGCTCTTCTACTGCTCGCATGAGATCCCGGATTCCAGTCTCATGTGACATCGATTGGGTAATCGCCAACTGATCGTCAGCGGTTACTGGCACTCCCAGCCCCTGAGGGTTGAACGGGCGCCACGTTTCTCCATTCTTCACATCGTAAGGATTCCCCAGCTTCACCCAGGCCAGGCACTGTTGATCGCATCTGAGATTCACTTCCCCCTCGCTGCCGAAAATCCGCATGCCAAACGTTTCGTTGCCAGCTTCATCGTTCGCCATGGTCGAGAAAGTTGCTGCCCATCCATGCCCCGTTGTGAAACGGGCTTCCACACCATCTCCTCCGACCAGGCCATGCTCTTCTCTCGACTCGATGAGATCATCGCGAGAGGAGGGGCGAAAGGTAGCTCCATTCTTCATAATGGTGGCAGTAACGCTCTCCAATCCGCCGGTCAGACGCTCCATCAGGTCGAAGACATGCGTTCCCAGCACCCAGGCATCGACCATTCCTCCACGACCATCGCCTTTTCCGCGGCCCTGCACCGAATGGATTTTACCGATGCCGCCTTCTAGAAGGAAATGACAGAGTGGTTCCAGACTCGGGTGATAAGCATTGCGATGCGCGACAGCGATCTTTGTCCCTTTAGCCTCCGCTGCCGACAGCACTTCATCACACTCAGCCGGGCTGAGAAGAAATGGCTTCTCGACGTATAGGCCCTTCACACCGGCAGAGATCGCAGCTAGGCACATCTCACGGTGAGGAGCGACGAATCGTGGTCCAATGCTCACGAAATCGGGTTTTTCCCTCTTCAGAAGTTTTTCGTATTCTGAGTAAACCTTAGGAGCTGGTTGACCAGCTTTCTCCAGCCTTGCCAGGGAGGCTGCGCGCCCTGCCTCGACCGGGTCGGAAATGGCGGCAAGTTCAATTTCATCGACGCTCTGAAACACCAGCTCCATGCCATGGCCGAAGTTGCCCCGCTTGTGCCAGCCGAAAGCGGCTGCGCGGTATCGCGGCGAATCATCAGCCATCGCAGATCGCCACACAGGCATGGCCGCTGTCGAGAGCGTAGCGAGGACAGAGCGACGTGAAATTTGATGCGAAACAGCCTTCATGAGGACTCTATACGCCTGTGCATCACCATGCGCAACATCAGGTGAATGGCGCATCCGAGGAGCGCGAAGCCGAGCAGAAATTCGTGGTAGCGGATAAACTCGCTCTTGCCCTGCTCAGGAGATAAAAAAGCTCAAACTGCTCAGCTCAGCCGCCAGGTCCACCTGATTGACAACAACCTCTTCCGGAACAGATAAGACGGTAGGAGAAAAGTTAAGGATCGCTTTCACACCTTTCTCGACCAGTGTATCCGCTACCTCCTGACCAGCCCGCTCGGGAACAGCAAGGATAGCCATCTTTACCCCGAAGTCTTCTACAAAAGCGCCCAGCTGGGCAACATCCAGAACCGGCACACCCAGGACATCAGAATCACGAAAGTTTGCAGGATCGGCATCGAAAGCTGCCAGCAGCTCGAAGCCCTCCTTTCGAAATCCGCCATACCTTAGAAGGGCGGAGCCGAGATTACCAGCACCTACAAGAACCACTGGGCTGAGCGCGGAGGACCCCATGATACTACCGATGGCAGCCCCGAGAGTTTCGACCCCGTATCCCAGTCCACGGGTCCCCACCTGCCCGACATAACCGAGATCTTTCCTCAACTGAGTCGGTTTCACACCTGCCTGACGAGCAAGATCCTCTGAGGAAACTGTGTCGACGCCGAGGTCGCGCAACTTGTTTAAACAACGCAAGTAAAGCGATAACCGATAAACGGTGCGACGGGGAATATCAATTTTGTCGAGCATAGCTTGATAGGTGTTCGCACCTCGTAAACGTGTCAGTGATACAGATATTTGAAATTTTTGCCAAGCTTCAAAATCCGCAAATCCGCCCTTCTCCGCGCACGAGAGCGTGAGCACTGGCATTCCTCCTATACAAAAAAGCCAACTTACGATACAGTTGGTTGCTTCAGTTTCTGACTCTCATGCGTGAAATCAACCGAATCGCCCCGCAGTTTGTGCTCGTCATCCTCGCCGTTATTTCATTGGCCAGCCCGATAAGCTTTGCAAATACAGCTGCCGACTCCAATCAGCCGAAACTGACCAAGCATGACGTGGCTCTCCGTTTCCTAACCGCCTACATTCGTCGGGACCAGAATCTAGCCCGCAAATATGCCAGCCCTGCAGCTGTGGAAAAAATGGATTGGCACATTCAGCACGGCGCCAACATTCCCTATTACGACGATAAGATGCTCCTCCATTTTTCAGGAGGCTACGCCAAGCTCCATTTTCAGATGATCCAGGGATCTGCCCACATCGGGAAGATCGATGTGTATCGCTATAAAAATCGCTGATCAGATTGGATCGGAGGTTTGCGGCGTTCGAGCCCTTCCCCCTATTTGTTTCGAAAAATCTGTGAATCAGTTACCGCGAAGACGAGATCTCTGATGCCGCCCCCGGCAGCGCACCAGCGGTCTAGCGTTGCGACAATCTCATTCTCGTCCAGCACGGTGAGGTTTCTACCAGCAGCAAAACGTAGCATCGTCTCCAAAAGGTGGCGCTCAGCTAAGTCGGTATTGTCGACCAGGTATTGTCGCAGGCCAGCCATCCCATCGAGCTTGTGTCCTCTAAGATGGGCGGTATTCTCGATAGGTGCCTTATTCGGATATGTTTCGCGGAAAACTCCAACAGCATCCAACGACTCCATTGATAAGCCAAGAGGGTCGAATCGTGCATGACAGCTGGCGCAACTTTTGATCTGTCGATGCTTCTCTAACTGATCACGTATGGTGGTAGCCCCCCGGATATCCGGCTCGATGACAGGGACATCAGGAGGTGCAGGAGGAGGCGGGGTGCCGAGGATGTTTTCCAAGAGATAGACGCCGCGGATGACAGGCGATGTGTCGACACCATTCGAAGTCAACGTTAGGATGCTCGAATGGCCGAGAAGCCCTCGATTCGGGTGACTCTGCGGAACTTCCACTCGCGAGAACTCTGTCCGTTTCAGATCTGCTGTCGGCAGATCGTAATGGATAGCCAGCGGCAAATTCACCCAGGTGTGCCGTGCGTCGAGCATTTCTTCCATCGTAAGGTTCTTTTCGAGGGCTTCCTGAAAGAGCAGAATAGTTTCCTTTTTCGTGTCATCTTGCAGCCGTTCATCGACATATCGCTCGAACTTCACGGCATCCGGAGGCATCGTGCCCAGCTTATAGAGTTGGAGCCATTGATTGACGAATTCTTCGGCAAATCGCGATCCTCTGCGGTCAGATAACATCCGCTCTATTTGTCCATGACGATCTGAAGCCACGCTGAGCCGACTCCCCCTAAGCTCATAGTCTGGGGCGCTGTTCCAAATAAAGAAAGCAAGTCGAGTTGCCAACTCCAGATCATCCAACTGCTGTCCGGCTTCCTTCGGCTTTTCGATCGAAAACAAACTGTTCGGTGAGGCTACGACTTGAAGCACGAGAGTGCGCACCGCAGACTGCCAGTCTCCATGCTCCCGATATCGGCTTAGCGCACGATCAGCAATGCCATCAACTTCGGCCTTTGAGACGGTTCGGCGCCAGATACGCGAAGCGAGAATAAAAGCGTGCGTGTGCAGCCTCTCGTATGTGCGCTCGCTCTCGGTTAGCCTCAGTAGAGAGCCGAAGAGCCTCTTGTGCTGCACCGGAGGGTAGTCATCGAAAAGAGGCCCATTGATACTGACCCTACTGATTTTGATGCCAGGGAAAGGGTAATCCTCCTGCGCAAACACCTCGCGAGCTGGCGTAGTAGGAACTCGCTTAAGAGTAGCGTCGTGCGCTCGCATAGAATCCAGGAGCGCCTGAGGGGCGAAGGTGCGCGCATGATAGGGAGAATTGTAGACGGTATTGTGTCTAGGTCCGTTGAGAAACAGGAAGGTTGGAACCTCTCCTTTCTCCAACCAAAGCCGAAGCTTGTATGTCATGGGTTCCCAGTCGGCGATCTCCGCAATAGCAGCCCTGCGCGGAAACACCATGACGTTCCCATTTGGAGAGGGATCATATCGATCGATCCCTACCTGAAGCAAGAAGGGTTCATCACGGATCATCGGTCGCATGAGCCAGTCGGGAAATTCATTCTCTCGATAAAGAGCAGCCGCATCAAACTCAATATCGTAAAAGCCAGCATGGGATACTCCGCCCTGGAAGGTCTTAAGAAGAGCGTGACTTTGCGTAACATAGCGCCCACGCAGGATCGCATATTCATCTTCGTGGTTCACAAAGACATTCGTTCGAGGTCGGAAATCTCTGCCAGAGAACGTTCGTTCCTCGGGCACAGGCTGCTCCAGCTTCAGCTCGAGACTCCGATCGACAAATCCGGCAATATCACCAAACGCCTCACGGAACCAATCCGGGTTGGGTTTTGCAGAAGAGCCGATCTTGAACAGACCATGGTCAGGCTTCCGAGTCCGTAGGGTAGGAAACACCTCTGCCTCCTGCCCATGGAGAGAGAACAGATCCTGAAACACGTATTGAAGCTCGGCTTTGCTAAGCAAACGCGCCGTCGTCTCAGGTCGTTCATCTGAAAGTGATGCGGTCACGCGGGCCAAACTGTCCGTGAGGAAGTTGATCGCCTCCTGTAGGTCTCGATCAGAAACAGTCGCTCTGCCATTCTTTTTGGGCGGCATTTCACCGAGATTCATGACATCTAGCACCTCCTTCCAACGAATGGCGCTTTCGATCGAATCAATCGGGAAAAAGAGGTCCTCGAAATTACGGTCCCCCTCCTGCACGAGGTCGTCGTGGCAATCCAGACAGGTGCTGGCGATGAAATCGTCGATGTCGAAATCAGACGACTCCTGCGCAGATACTGTAGCAGCCCCTAGAAAGCTAATTACCATAAATATCTTAGCCGAAGCGTTCATCCTAATGACAAGTTCTCCGACCATTAAACACTCTTGAGGAGCTGGTTTAGCGTCCCCGTAGATGGCCCTACTTTCTCACGCTCTAACCCGAGACTCTGCAGCATAGTCACGAACAGATTACTCAGCGGTTGAGCCTTGTGCTGACGTGTCGACACGACATGGTGTTGGCCATGCGAAAAACGATCCCCGCCGACGAGCAGAGTTGGTAGATGTCGACACGAGTGGGAAGATCCGTTGCTCATTCCGCTCCCGACGAGAACCAGCGTCGAGTCGAGGATGCTCGCTCCTGATTCGGAGGCGCTATTCAGCTGCGTAAGGAAATCTGCGATCTCCTTAATGAACGCCGTTTCGATCGACAAAAGCTGCGCCAGCTTATCTTCATGTTTTCCATGGTGCGACAAGTCATGGTATCCGCGAGCCACACCCGGAATGTTTCCGACGTTCGCTGTCTGGCCGAGAGAGAACGTGATGGAGCGAGTCGAATCTGTTTCCAGGGCAAGAGCTGCTATTTTGAGCCCGCAGCGAATCTGAGTGATTGCTCCGGGCGACAGGCGCTCAGGCAGCTCGTATTCGACCTCCGGTTTCGGGGTATCGAGCCACAGCTGCTCGGATTGCATCCCCTGCTCGACCTCACGCACAGAGGTCGCGAATCGGTCCAGCTTGTCCTGATCTTCCGAATTCAAGGTCTTATTCAACCGAGAAATCTCATCGATCACCCCGTCGAGGATGCTGCGGTCCTCGATGAGCATCTGCTCTTGCCGATCACGAGCAGCCTGATTGGTAGCTCCGAAAAGAGAACTGTAAACGGATCTCAAATCGCTTCTTGGAGCCAGGAAATTACTGCTCGTCGACCACGATACGTCA
>JAHDFZ010000051.1:0-7947 GCA_020627905.1 Verrucomicrobiota bacterium | reverse complement strand
CTTGTCTCCTTCCCCATCGACTCGGCATACAGTTGGTCGATCGTAGCGCACCCCTCGGCATATCCTGATGCATGGCTAGACAAAACGCCGCTAAGCCATGTGTGCGTTGCGTGGTGGCCATTCCCCACAGACGCATGATCCAGGCCGGATATCACCGACATTTTTTCTTTTAGATGTTCAAGCGGCTGAAGGAGTAACGGAAGCTCACGCAAGGCTCCATCTGTCTTCGGGGTAAACGACTCAGGATGCCAACCCAACTCTGTTCCTATACAAACCAGGCGCTTGGGGTTCTTCGACACCTCCTTCGCTGAGGAGAGAGACGGCAGATACGGAAGAGTGATCGTTCCAGCGGCAGATCGGAGAAAGTGCCTACGCTTCATGCATATAAGATCCGGCGAAAGTCGGTATGACTCAACACTCCATCGAACAAAACAGATTCCAGGGCATTTGAAAATTCGTCACTCGAAATTCCTCGTCTACGCCAATAATCACGGACTTTGCTCAGATCAAATGAGCCTGTCTCTAACTACAAAAAAGGCGCCAGAATCTAAACGCCAATGCCAGTCCGAGGCAAAAAACGGCTAAACCAAGATATGCTGGCAGCAGATGGACGACATCGAGGTAGCCCACATAAAAATGGACGCCGATCGCGCTGGTGAAGCCCGCTGTCCCTGAAAGGAGCAGGACATTTTAAAGATGCCGGGTGCGCTCGGCATTCGTGAGAATCAGCCAGGTCATCACCCCAGTCGAGATGACACCTCCTCCGAAGCCGGCTCGATCATGGGCAATGACTCCGAGGAGTCGGTCCGAAATCCCCGAAATATCCCCGCCGCACATCCCGATGAATTCCAGATCCTGAGGGACAAAGATCGTCGTGACACCGACGAAGCAGATCGTAGCACCGGCGGCAATCAAACCTCCGGCATAGCCGAACAAAAGAATGTCTCCGCTGTTCTTTGGGTTTCGCGGGTCTACTTGACGCCACCTTGGGAGGAGCCGGAACTCTCCCAAAAGAGAGACCGAACAATAGGAACGAATCAGGCCGAGAACGAAAACAGGAAGGATAGCTAGAGTGGCAGCGAGATGCCAAACGTCGAGATAACCATAGCCTATATATAAAAGGAAACTGGCAAAACCTATGAATCCAGAGATCAGGAAGGTCATCCAAGCCCATCGTATATGCTGACCCAGAGGGAAGTAAGCCAACCAGACGTAGAGAACTCCGATCGCAAGGAGAACGCCACCAAAGGCAGCTCGGTCATGAAACATGAAAAGCACGAGCTTCGGAGCAATCGTCGAGAGTGCTTCGGCTGTGAAACCGATTTCGGCTGCGTCGTGGGGCAGAAACTGACCAGCAGCTGTCAGGAAGAGCGCGAATGCCCCACAGAAGAACAGGCTCAGCCCGCTGAACCCAAGAAGCGCGCGCCCATCATTCAGCAGATGATACCAGATGCTTTGCCCCCGATTCAATGCTTGCCAAGCGTTAGAGGTTTCACGCCTTTCCCATCGAGATAAGAATCTAGACGTCTCGCCAGCTCCGGCCAATTCTGATGAGGCACACTCGGGTAAAGATGATGCTCTAGGTGATAGAGGTGCTCGCACGCGATGATCGAAAGAATGCGCCCTCGGAAGCGACGCGTCTGTTCGAGTTCCCCTGACTCAACCGCTCGATGGGGAAGGTAGGCTGTCATGAATGGAAAGATCCAGCTGCTGAGATGAAGAACCCCAAGACAGACGGCAAACTGAGGAAAATCAGGGACGAGGATCAAAGCCAGCAAGCAAAGGCAAGCAATAGCTACAGCCTCGCCAATCAGCCATCGGCGATCGCTGATACCTGCGTGTCGATAGGCGCAGACCCATGATCGTTGCTGAAAGCTGACGCCTTCCAGCAATGCCCTCCACCAGGTGAGGCGAGCAGCCCTGCCTTCCATATCCTCTGAGGAAGGGAACGAGCGATGGTGGATTCGATGGACAATCAGAAATGCAGTGCCGCTGCGAAGAGATATTCCCACGATGAGAGAAAGCAGAAACCTGTTCAATCGCCGAGGCAGCCGATACGTGCGATGGACCAGATCGTGTGAAACCGACGGGTAGGAGAAGAAGCATAGCGCAGCCAACAGCGGCAGCGCGAGGAACCATGTGCCCAGGTTTGAGGCGAGCAGCGCAGCGGCGAACAGTAAGAACGGAAGTAGCAGCGCCACCACTTTTCGAACGTCGCTCACCACATGGAGATCGCTGCCCAGCTCTGCTATTTTCGGTTTATCCTGCATCTTCGCCGCCACTGAAATGTGCCAGCTGCAGGAACCCTGTCAAACAGCATGCCCCAGCGAATCACCAAGCCTTCGAAACCTTCACCCCACCCTCGACAGCGGCACCGGGAGCTGCTTCGAAATAACGCCCGAACCCTGCATTCGCCCGCAGATTGTCGAGATTGCTCTCACCTGTAAGGTTGGTCGCCCGCACCCATGGGGTGACCACCCATCCGTTCTCGAAGTTGTGGCGATACGACAGGGAGGCGTTGAGCGAAAAATGGTCAGGAGCTTTTACCTGATTGCGATCATCGGCAAAGGCATCGTAGCTAGCCTCCACATCCAGTGCTGCTGTCCATCCCGAATCAGTCTGATAGCGCAACTCTGAGAAAAAGTTGTGCTGATAAACTCCCGCCAGTTCGTTACCTGCCAGGGACACTCCAGAGGAATCCGTAAATGAATCAAAGGTGAAGCTTCCTGAGCTCCCGCTGAGAAGGAAGCTGAGTTGTTCAGTGATTTGCGACTCGACTTGAAACTCAACGCCAAACCGTTCCGTTTCTCCGGCGTTCCGAAAAAAACGTCGACCCGGCGAAGAACTCAGCTCGAAAGGAATCAATTCGTTCTCTGTCCGAATGTGAAAAGCTGCCAACTCGAAAGCAGACCGACCTACAGTTCCACGTAGTCCCAACTCAAAATGATTCGATGAGGCGTTCTGAAGATTTGCATTGAGGCCTTGTCCGGTGGGCGACAATAATTCTGTCGTCGTCGGAGCATCTGACGCATGATGAAAACCTCCAAACAGCGAAACAGCAGGAGATAAGTCATAAACAAAACCAAGGTTCCCCGTTAGGTCATTGAAACTGCGCTGACCCGAGTCATTTCCATTCACTAAAAACTCGTCATTCAATTGATAGCGATTGCTCTGGAAGCGGACGCTGCTGGAAAGAGTGAGATCGGGTGAAAGCTCCCATTCCTTCTGGAGAAAAGCGCCTATCTGCGTGACCTGCTCTCTCTGATCAAGCTTGAGATCGCCAATGGTCCCGAAGTTGTTATCAAAACGCTTCCGTCGGTCTTTCTGCACAGATACATCAATGCCACCCGCGATCGCACCGGATTCCAGGTCTCGACTCACCGTGATTGCCCCTCCATAGAACTCCCGATTGAATGAAACAGCCCCTCCATTGCGAAAGGGCAGGCGGTTGGCGAAATCTCTCTGGTTTAAAAATACGGAAGTCTCGACCGTGTTCTCACGCAACAAGGTTTCCGCACTGATCCCGATTAGGGTATCTCTGACTGCCTCCCCTGCCCGGTATCGTTTGTTATTCGGAGCCGCCTGCCTAGGGTCATCTTGAAGCTCTGCTAGCTTCAGCCCTCCCGGATCGCCGGACCAGGGAGAATCAACATAGGACGCGATGATCGACAATTCGGTATGATCAGAGATTTGAGTGCCTCCACGAAGAAGGAGAGATTCAATACCGGTTGAACTCTGCTCCCGCCATCCATCCACCTGTGTATCCGAAAAACGGAGTTCCCAGAAAGACTTTTCGTCACGATGTGAAACAGCAGAACGCCACTGCTGAAAGCCGTAAGAACCGGCAGAGAACGATTGCTCAGTTGATGACCCATTTGGCACATCTCGCAGACGAATGTGGATTGCCCCGCCACTCGCTCCGCCATAGCGAGCAGCACTAGCCGCCCGTGTAACTTCTACCGACTCAGCAGAGGAAAGATCGATACTATCGAGAAAGGATTGACCATCAGCTAAGGTGAGAGGAATCCCCTCCAGATAGAGTCGGACGCCACGCATGCCAAAGGCTGAGCGGGTGCCGAAACCACGCACGCTGACTCGTGTGTCCTGCGAGTAGTTATTCGATGACCACACCTTGATTCCGGGCACTCGCTTGAGTGGCTCGTTAATATTGAGAAGGGCATGAGAATTCACAAGGGAATCCAGCGGGATCACCGTGGCTGCCGAGGGCTCTTCTGCAACGGATGTGCTCAAGGGGTGAATCTCAACCGGCCGACTCAGAACCACCACAGCCGCAGCTGAGATGCTCTGCGGCTTCTTGATATTCCGCTCAACAGGAGCGCGTTCGAAGCTTGAAACCACCGTTGCCGGCAGCATTGACTCCTGCGCCCCAGCCTCCGTAGAAACAATCGCGGACAGAGTGAAACAGACTGAGAAAAATACAGACAAACGCATAACACTGTCCTATTTACCTACCTCCATGGCAGCCTTTTGGAAATGCGTGAATGCAGCTTTCTGACTCTTCAGATATTGCTTAGCATTCGTCGAGTAGGGCCGCGAGTAGATGAGGAATTGCCCGGAGAAGTTCTGGCGCGCCAACTCCTGAAAGACCTGTTTGTAAAATGCGCCCCCCTTCTCCCGGCGATTGATCATTTCAGGACCATGGAGCGCCACAACGGCCGTATGATCGGCTGCGGCGGCTAGCCTTTCTACCATTTGGTTTTCGAATCCACCAAAACGGTCATGATAAACGGTGAACACAAGCCTCGTGTGGCTAAGAGCAGCCTCCTCTATGTAGCGCACAGCTTCTGTGGAATGCCGCCAGTAAAACTGATCACCACGATGCGAGTATAGGTAAAGATTGACTCCCTCCTCGGCCGCCCAGGCGTCCAGCTTTTTGAGTATTTCCTGAGCACTCATCTGTGCCTCTGCATCGCGCGGCTTTTCTCCAGTGAAAAACAGCCAGATCGCCCCGTCGTCATCACTGATAAATGGCAGCTTAGAAACGATGCGATCACGGATTTGCTCAAAAGATTCCTTCTCTGGATAAGCGCGAAAGTAAAAACCGGGCAAGACCGCACCTTTTTGCACAAGTTCTTCAGGGTTCGTCATCTTGCAGCCCATAAACCCCTGGTAGCCGGCTTGCTGAACGATCTCCCATTTTTCTGCATCGCTAGATTTTTCTTCTCCCTTGTTCGCAAAGGCCCAGCCAGCGTAGACAGGTGCGGGATCTGGCTTGCTGGCTGACTTTTTCTCTTCCGGCTTCTTTGGTTGAACCGTCTTCCCATCAGGGAGGGCAAAGGCGACGAAGGCGTCACCACGGGCACTTTTCGGAGCGTTCCGCGCTACGAAGCTATGGCTCGACCCGGACGCGTTTATGACAAGATACTGACGACCGTTTACCACCTGAGTTGATGGTGGAGAAAATCCTGCAAACGGCAAATCATGACTCCACAATTCCTCTCCCGACTCTTTATCGAAAGCACGGATCTTGTTGTCCTGCGTCCCGGCAACAAACACTAATCCCCCGGCCGTGACGATCGGTCCACCAAAATTCTTCGTCCCCGTTTTCGGGATCCCCTCCTTCGTCAGTTCCTCATACTAGCGGAACTTCGAAGCGTATCTTACCAGAGGAAAGATGAATGGCAGTCAGGGTTCCCCATGGTGGTTTGGACGCGGGGTAATTTCTGTCAGCAAAAAGCTGTTTGTAACCGCTTATAGGCAGGTCGTCGGGCCCTCGACGTCGGATCATTATCGAGAGCCAATCCCTCATGAACAAACTTTGCCAGGGCCTCTGTTTTCTCCTTACCTAGAGCCATCCCCATCGGAGGCATGGAGCCCTTTCCTTTTGTGATGATCTCAATGATCTCCGCGAGGCTCTTCGATTCAGATGTGCCGACGAGGCCGGGCGCTACTCCTACCCCCTGGTAATTTTGATTGTGGCACGCCGCACAGTAAGTCTGATACATCTGGATTTCCGGTTTCCACTCCGCTTGGGTCGGAGGCGTGAAATTCTGGGGTTTTACCCTCGCTAAAGTCGGCGTGTGATTTACCCCGATGTAAAGAAGACCAGTCTCGGGATCAAAACACCCTCCCGGCCAGTTCACCCCGCCATAGAGTGCAGTAACACTGTTAAAATTTATGCCTGGAGGCTCCATCCAGCCAAGCTTGACTGCGCCGGAATCGATTTGGGCCTCCACGAATGCCTTCGCCTCGGGAGTGATCGTCGTGATATCTTCCCGTGTGAATTCCTGATCAATAAAAGGTTCGGGCAATTCCAGGTGAGGCTGATACGGCCAGGTTTTCTCGCCCGGCACCGTCGAAGTGGGGGCTCGACGCAGGCGGAAATCATGGACCGGACGCCCTGTCTCGCGATCTAGCAAGAGCGTGTTTCCCATCTTAGTAACCTGAGCTACCGCATCTACCCGATGTCCTTCGTGGTCAAAGCTCACCAGCATAGGTGGTGCAGCAGGCTCCATGTCCCAGATATCGTGGCGCAGCTCCTGGAAATCCCAGACTCGCTTCCCTGTTTTCACATCAATGCAAACAACTGAGTTGGAGAGCAGGTTCTGCCCACGATGCTGTGCCCCAACGTAATTTGGTTTTGGAGAACTGGTCGCGAAATAAGCAAGCCCGCGTTCCTCATCGAGAGCCATCCCTCCCCAGCTGGACACACCCGTCTTCAGGCGAGTTCCCGGCTCATGATCGATTTTGTCCCACGTTTCATAACCGTATTCTCCTGGACCAGGGCTGAAGCTGTATTCCCAAAGTTCTTTCCCGGTTGAAACATCAAGCCCCAGAACAAACCCGGCCATGTTTGTGACAACAAGTGTATTTTCATAAACAGCTCCGGCAGGGCGAACATCTCCGCCTCCAAGGTTAATTTTGCCTTTCGCTCCAAAGGTTTCTATGGGCTTCCCAGTCTTCGAAGATACAGCCACCAAAAAGTGCCCAACGCCGAAGAAGAGCCGCTCTGATAGCTTCTCATTCCCGGGATAAAAAACAAACCCCCGCCGTCCGGTGGCTCCGGTTTTTAAATCATGGTCATCAGGTTGGAATCTCCATACCTCATCGCCGGTAGCCGGATCTACGGCAATAAGTGAGCGATCAACACTGTGCGTTATGACGAGCCCGTTGACGAAAATCGGATTGCCCTGAGTAGCCTGTTGAAACCAACCCTCCTCTCCATCAGTAGTCCTTAAATCCCAGACCTGCTCCAACTGATGCACATTGCTTTTGTTGATTTGGTCGTGCCCAGAGTATCGGATCGAATTCGAATCTCCATGAGAACGTTCCCACTTTAGATGCTCAGAGCGTTCAAACGGGCCAGACGACTGGCTAAGCTCTTCGGCTGGTGTGCCGTGGATCGTTTTAAATTTAGGCAGGCGAGCGCGCGCCTCGGCATCCTCCACTTCCCAGTAGTCAATATGGGCCCGTGGGTTTGGCAGAGTCTTCAACAGCTCGATTAGCTCATTCCTGCTTTCTTTATCCGCTGCCGGCTCAGCATAGACCGCAAGGCTCAGTAAACCTGAGCCACACATCAGGCTCCCGAATGAAATAATTGCGCGTAAAGGGGATATTTTTGGCATGCTGTAACAAAGCCAGGCAACCACACGAAAAATAGAATGATTGTCTCAACTAAGCTGGCGCAAACGAGTGCCTCTCACTGGGTTTGATAAGCTGGATGCCAGATCTCCCAATCCAAAAATTTCCGATACTGATGAGGAGAATACCCGGTGAATTGTCGAAATTTCCGCCCGAAATGGCTTTGGTCAGCAAAGCCAAGATCAAGAGCGATCTCACCCAGACTTTTTTTGTCCTCTCTCAGCCAATCGATCGCCTGGACGACGCGGAGCAGAAACTGATAGTCTCCAGCAGAAAGCCCGACCGCTCGTTTCACTTTACGATGAAAACTAGCTCGTGAAAGGCCTGACTTATCGCACAACTCTA
>JAHDFZ010000314.1 GCA_020627905.1 Verrucomicrobiota bacterium | reverse complement strand
GGATGCGACCGGCCATACGGTCCGGGACAAAGGCCTCGAAGTCGGAGAGCTTCTCACCGACACCGACAAACTTGATGGGCTTCTCCGTAACGGTCCGCATGGAGAGGGCGGCACCACCCCGCGCATCACCGTCCAGCTTCGTCAATACTAGGCCAGTGATACCGATGGTTTCCTCGAAGGTCTGAGCCACGCTGACTGCCTGCTGACCAGTGGCTGAGTCGGCGACCAGCAGCGTCTCTCCGGGATCGAGGAAGTCGCGTAAGTCCTTCAGTTCCTGGATGAGTGCATCGTCCACTTCCTGTCGGCCTGCCGTGTCGAAGATAGTCACGGTAGCCTGCTGCTCTTCTGCCCATTTAAGCGCCTGCTTTGCCACTTTCACCAGATTTTTCTCCCCCGGCTCCGGCTGAAAAACGGGGATATCGATCTGCTTGCCGAGAGTTACCAGCTGATCAACCGCTGCCGGGCGGTAAAGGTCACAGGCGATCAGGACAGGGCGTCGGCCCTGTTTGCGTAAATGCAGAGCCAGCTTGCCGGAGGTCGTCGTTTTACCAGCTCCGTTGAGGCCAACCATCAGCACGCGCGCTGGAGCATTGAGGTTGATCGGAGCGGGATCGCCGCCAAGCAGCTCGGCCAGCTCATCGTTGAAGATTTTGACGATCTGCTGACCCGGAGTGATGGACTTCATCACTTTATCACCCATCGCCTGCTCTTTTACGCGGGCGATGAACTCTTTAGCGACTGAAAACTCCACGTCCGCCTCCAGCAGGGCTAGGCGGACCTCGCGCATAGCGTCAGAGATATTCTTCTCTGAAAGCTTGCCGTGGCCGCGAAGCTTTTTGAAAGTTTCCTGAAGAGTGTCCGAGAGATTGCTGAACATGGTCGGCGAGCTTCGCGCAGGCTTTCAGCGCTTTCAAATCATTTACCCATATCCCCCAGAGCCTTTTGCTCATAGATCGCCATGCGGTCCAGTGAAAAGGTCCACAGCAGGGTTTCTGTCTTAGCGCTCTGACCATGGCGAAACTGGAGGCGGGCCTGCGTGTGTTCACGGCGCAGAGGCTGCCGAGTCTGATAGCTGACGGTAGAAGTCTCAGGATCAAAGGCGGCCGCTACCTGTCCCACGCCGCTGACCTGCAGTCGGATGGAATCGGGGACGACATTCTCGTAGCCGCTGAGATCCGCTGAGATCATCGGCAGGCGCTCGGCGATAGTCGAGTAAGGCAAGGGACGCAGCACTTTTAATCTTTCATCTACCTCATCGGCCGCGTTTTGACCCGAAGGGCGCGGCGACATGGCGGGCATGGCCTGGCCAAAGGCGATCGCTTCGCTGAAATTGGCGCCATCTGTGCCCTGAATGATGTAGCGGCCCAAGCGGTAGCGATCACTCGCCCACGACACCTTCTCAGCATTGACGGTGAAGCAGGCCTCGTAGCCAGCTTCCCGGGCAGCCGCGATCGCCAGGTCATTGTAGATCCCGAACGGATAAGCAAAGGTGTTCGAGACCGAGCCCGCTTCATCAAAATCTGCCCTGAGCACCTCTAGAGATTGGGTGAACTCAGTGTTCAGCCACGCCTTGTGATCATCTGCCGAGCGATCTTTTTGCTGAGAGAGGTTCTGGTGGCTGACCGAGTGACTGCCTATCGTTCCCTTATTGGCAAGAATTCGGCGAATTTCTTCGCGCGTGAGAGAGCGGTCGCCCGATTCGATGTAATCGGTGTAGAGAAAGACGGTGAAAGGGACGTCATACTCCAGAAAAATGGGCAGGGCGATGTCATGAACCGCCTTCCAGCCGTCGTCGATGGTGATGAGGACTGAGAAGGGCGGAAGGGATCCCTCGCCAGAGCGCCAGGCGAGGAATTCCTCCATGGAGATCACGGGAAGCCCAGCCTTGCGAATGCGCTCCATCTGGGCGCGGAGCAGTCGGGCCGGCAGGACCATATCATTGTCACTCTTGGTATCAGCTGTGAAGTCGTGATAGCCCAGCACCGCCACTCTCGCACTGCGGTTAACGGCTTCTGTCGTAGGAGCTGCTGGCGGAGGAGGGGGCACATCTGTCGCGTTGGGGTAGGAGACGGTTTCTCCAGATGCCACTGATGTCTCTTCCAGCGGATCAAGCCTGAGCGACTCATCGAATGCCTGCCAGCGCTCGCCGATCCACTGACACGAGGTCACTAGCATGACTGATGCGAGGAGAGATGAGCGGAGGAGCAAAGAAGCAGGCATACGCGAAGATAAGACGGTAAAATATCGTGATACTGAGAGCTGTCCATCGCTCAAACAGAGTGGTGAAGGGGACAGAGTGAGTGGGAGGGAGCTGACGACAAGAAAGTGGCGCCTCATCCCAGTCACCCATGGCAAGGAGGGGCGCACATGTGTCTGATTCCTAAGTTGATGTTTCATAATCAGCAATAGGGTTAAGACATGAAATTTTTCAGTTTTTTAGGAGCGCTATTTCTCGGATCTCTCTATCTAAACAGCTCAGGACATGCCGGGGAAGGGGCGCAGCCTAATGTCATCCTTATCCTGGCGGACGACCTGGGGTATGAGACGATCGGCGCAAACGGCGGCACCTCGTATGAAACTCCCCACCTCGATGCGATGGCAGGCGCAGGTGCCCGTTTCGAGCACTGCTACGCTCAGCCTTTGTGCACGCCATCCCGCGTGCAAATCATGACAGGGAAATACAACTCGAAAAATTACCAATCATTCGCCCTGCTTCCCCGGACCGAGACGACTTTCGCCCATCTGCTGAAAAAGGCCGGATATCGGACATGTATTGCCGGCAAGTGGCAACTGGGGATCGAGAAAGATGCCCCTCAGCATTTAGTCTTTGAGGAAGCACTGC
>JAHDFZ010000313.1 GCA_020627905.1 Verrucomicrobiota bacterium | reverse complement strand
GCTACCTGAGCAACGAGGAACGCAGCCAGGCGGAATCAGGGCTGCGGCCCGAAGGGTGAGAATAATCACAACGCCTTCAGTTGAGACAAATTCCCTGCATGTATAATTTCTCATCATCGTTTGCATAGTTTCTCAACGGTCTCCTAAGGCGCAGCTAGTTATGGCAAGATTTCGTCTAAATTTGTGACTTTTCCGGCTATCGCATGCGTCTGCTTCGGCAGCACGATTCCCCCATGCGAGCTGAACTGCACATTACGAACACCAAAGGCGAGACCGATACCCTTCCCGTGGAAGGAGATTTGGCTCTCTCTGTTGCAGCGGGTTCGCGATACGAGATTCTAAACCCTGCTGGAGAGAGGGCTTTTGTCAGCCTCAGGAAAGAGGATGGTGATCTACAAATCCGACTGGAGGATGAGACGTGGGTGAAGCTCGTCGGCTTTTACGCGGAGGAGTCTGCAGACGCTTCCCTGCAGGCCCGCCTCCACCCCTCTGCTACTGAGTCGGTGCCAGGTGAGTTTCGGCAGGAAAATCTTCCCGACCATTTTTCGGTCAGTAGCAGCGGTTTCGCTCTATCGGAGAAGGGACAAAGCTCAGCGGAGCCACTTCATTCAGAATTGGCTGATTCTGCCGTCGAGAATATCGTCACGGGCGGCACCGTCGCCATCGAGAGTGTCGTCGAAGTTTTTACTAAACCAAAGGCTGTTTCAGGAGCCATCCGCGCCGGTTCGGCTTTTCTTGAGCTACTGTCATCTTCCTCTGACGCGCTGCTGCAGGTCGGCGATGATCTTCTGCGACGCCCATCACCGCGACCCATCAGTCAGCTGAAAGAGGTAGAAGGCAGTGAGCCCCAGGTAGGATCAAAGGATGATTGGACGAGCGCGAGCAAAAACCCCGACTCGACTCTTTTTGACGACGATCTCTCATCTGGCACGGACAGCTGGTCATGAAAAAAGCCCGGCGCTCTTGAGCAACCGGGCTTTTCGTTCAGGTTCGGAATGTCTACCTTACCGATTTAGACGTGGTCGACTGCTTCCTTCATCGGTTTGGTGAGACCCTTGTCTGTGGCGCGTGATACCTGCTCCCAGCGGTCGATTTCCTGGCGGAGCTGAGCGACCTTTGCATTTGCTGCATCGACACAGTCCGGGCCGAGTAGCAGTCTTGTCGGCGGGTGTTCAGAGGTCGCCGCCGCCACAATAGCCTCAGCTGCTTTCTCTGGGTCTCCACGAAAATCAAAGCCCTCCTTCATTGATTGATGCACTTCCTTGTAGTCATCGATCTGGTCTTCCACCATCCGCATGTTTGATGCGAACTCTGTGTCAAATGCCCCCGGCTCGACCATCACGACCGAAATACCTAAATTGCTTACCTCCTGAGCAAGTGCCTCGGAGATACCTTCAACGGCGAATTTGGTTGATGAATAGATACCGATGCCCGGAATCGCCGAGAGACCTACAAGGGAAGACAGGTTGATGAACATACCCTCATTCCGCTCCCGGAAATGAGGCAAGGCTGCGCGGATAACGTTGAGCATACCGAATACATTTACATCGTAGAGGCTGCGCGCTTCCTCATCCGTTGTTTCCTCGATCGCACCACCCAGGCCGAGACCAGCATTGTTCATGACGATATCGATCCGGCGGTGACGCTCGATTGCTGCCTGAATAGCCTTTTCGATAGATTTGGGCTTTGTCACATCCAGCTCGAGAGTGAGCACCCGATCAGAATATGTTTCGTTGAGGTCATCGATATCATCCATGTTGCGGCTGGTCGCTACGACATAGTGGCCAGCTTCTAATGCATGCACGGCTGTCCGACGCCCAAAACCGGTGGACGTCCCTGTGATGAACCAGACTTTCTTGATAGGTGTTTCGATTGTTTCCATACACGTCATGAGAGACGCAAGCGGCATTCCATAAGGCCAGCGACTGCCGTGATTTGAGCTGGCAGCCCGACAGCGCGGGCCATGAGCGCGATCGTAAGAGGCAGCGACATTCTGGATGAGGCTGCTGCCATCTGGCACCATGCAAGAAAACGATGCAGATCGCGACTTCAAAGGTAGCAACGAACCACTCTCCGAACGCGTTTGACGATTTCAGGAAGCTGGCAGACTCTGGCGAATGATGAAAGCAGTCACCTCCGAGATCTCCCTTCAAACCAGCGGGAAAGGCACCTATGAGATCACCGATGCCGTGTGCCGCGCCGTAGCTGACGCGGGCATCACCAATGGTCAGGTCACCGCCTTCGTCCAGCATACGAGCGCCAGCCTCGTCATCATGGAGAATGCAGACCCCGAGGCGCGGACTGACCTTCACTCCTTTTTCGATCACCTCGTCCCGGAGGATCTACCCTACCTCGTGCATACTTATGAGGGGCCGGATGACAGCCCCTCGCATCTCCGTATGGCTCTGACCCGCACGAGCGAGGTCATCCCGGTGATCGATGGTCGCCCTACGCTCGGGACCTGGCAGGGCGTTTTTCTCTTTGAGCACCGTCGCGCGCCGCACCGCCGGAGAGTGACGATTTCTGTCATGGGCAGCTGATTGGATCTTCCCTGCACTCCCTCTTATGGCGTTTCGATTCCTCCACGCAGCAGATCTTCATCTCGACAGCCCCTTGCGAGGTCTTTCGACGAAGGAAAATGCTCCAGAGGAGACGATCCGGTCGGCAGCTCGACGCGCTCTCGAGCGCCTGGTCCAGCTAGCGATCTCTGAGGCCGTGGACTTCGTGCTGCTCGCTGGTGATATTTACGATGGTGATGCCAATGATTACGGGACCGCTGCCTTCTTTTCGCGAGAAATGGCGAAGCTCTCACACGCGAACATCCCCGTGTTTCTCATCGCTGGAAA
>JAHDFZ010000312.1:343-2864 GCA_020627905.1 Verrucomicrobiota bacterium | reverse complement strand
TGACTGGCAGTGGTCGTGTATTACGTCGGAAGCAGGGCAAACGCCACATCAACCGTCGTAAGAACGCGAAGCGTCTCCGTCGTCTCGGACAACCTGCTCTGGTTGCTCCCTGCGATGAGAAGAATATCAAGATGGATCTGCCATTTGGCAGCCGTTAAGGTCTTCTGCTTCGTGTAAACGAACCCCCGGATCGACAAATTCGGTCCACAGCTACGACTGACTGGGAGATCTTGAGATCTTTCTACCGAGAGGGTGAGTCAGCTAGCTGCATCAGAAAACAACTCTCTTACCCAAACGAAAAACTATGCCACGTGCAACCAATGCGCCTGCGAGCCGCAAGCGCCGTAAAAGAATCCTCAAAAAAGCGAAGGGCTTCCGTGGCTCTCGCTCAAAGTTGTTCCGCACCGCGAAGGATGCGGTAACAAAGTCCCAGCAGTGGGCTTACCGCGACCGTAAAAACCGCAAGCGCACCTTCCGGCGCCTGTGGATCGCTCGTATCAGCGCGGGTGTCCGCGCTCAGGGAATGAGCTACTCTCGTTTCATCGAGGGCATGAACGCAGCCGGAATCGAGCTGGACCGCAAGGTTCTCTCGGACATGGCCATTCATGACGTGGAAGCCTTTAATGCTGTCGTCGCACAGGCGAAGGCGGGCCTTGAGAAGAAGGCTTCTGCTGCTTAATTCTTCGCTGAAGTATTTTATCAGGCGAAAGCCATCTCCGGTCTGCCGGAGATGGCTTTTGTCGTTTCTGCGGGCTATGGAGGAAGGGTCTCCTGACCCTTCTACTGCGCAAGCCCGGTGTTTCAGGCTAGATGAAATGTGACGGTAAGAAAACCGTCACTCCGTGCTCGTTACGCCGCACGCGGTCAAAACTCAATCCCGAGAACTCTTAGGATCCAGTGCATCCCTCAACCCATCACCCAGAAAATTCAGGCTGAACAGGGTCAGCCCGAAGAGAAGTGACGGAAACAAAAGTAGGTTGGGGTCGCTACCCATCCGGTCGGATCCCTCCTTGATCAGATTCCCCCAGCTCGCATCGGGTGGTTGGACGCCTAGCCCGAGGAAGCTTAGAATGGCCTCCAACCTCATGACTGCCGGCACGGTAAGAGTGGTGTAGACAATGACGGGGCCGATAGTATTGGGGATGATGTGCCGCCACAGGATCAGAGCATTGGGAAGGCCAAGACTTTGCGCAGCGTCGACGAACTCCTGCCTGCGCAGGCTCTGCACCTGACTTCGGACGATTCGTGACATGGTCAGCCACTCGACGGCACCGATGCAGAAAAAGAGAATCAGAAGCTCACTTTTACTGGCGAGCTGACGCCCCGCGTCACCAAAGGTGTCTGCTAGAAACATCTCCAGCTCCTTGACGAGATCTCCTGTGTAGGTTGTGATGATGATCACGACAATCATGAAGGGGAGCGCGTAGAGGATGTCGACGACCCGCATCATCGTGGCATCGAGCCGTCCACCGAAGTAGCCTGCAATCGATCCGTAGAGCACGCCGATGCTGATCGAGACCGCTGTGGCGATGAATCCTACGGCCAGGGAAATGCGTCCTCCGTGGAGCAGGCGCATCATGACGTCGCGCCCGAGGTCGTCACTGCCCAGCAGGTAAAAGATTGTTTCCCCATCGGCGCTCGTCTGGGTGGAGAAAGGGGGGGCGGATTGCAGCTCAGGATGTGTTTTGTTAGGATCCGGTAACCCGGGGAGCTCCGGAATGAGAAAGCAGGCGATGCAGATCAAGACAAAAAACCATAAGCTCACCATGGCGAGGTGGTTTTTCTTCAGGCGAATCCAGGCATCCTTTCCCAGAGAGGAACCTTTCTCAGCGCTCTCCATGAGGGCAAAGTCTCTTGGGTTCGGTTTGGTGAGAGATAGCATGGCAGAAAGTAGTGCAAGTCAGCTTCAGGCTTCTCCAGAGCGAAGGCGGGGGTCCATCCAGGCCTGGATGATATCAACGAGGAAATTCATCACGAGGATGAGCGCGCCATAGACGATGATCGTGCCGTTGATCAGCATGTAATCACGATTGGTGACTGCTTTGATGAAATGCTGACCCAACCCGGGGAGAGCGAAGACGGTTTCGATGACGAAGGAGCCACCTATCAAGCCAGCGAGAGCAGGGCCCAGATAGGAGACGACTGGTGTCAGTCCACCGCGCAAAGAGTGGACGGAAAGCATGCGGAACGAACTCAGGCCCTTGGCGCGCGCGGTCCGCATGTAGTCCTGGGAGAGAACGTCGAGCATGCTGCCTCGCGTGAGGCGGGCAATATAGGCGGCATAGTAGAGGCCCAGTGTGAGGGCACCTAGGATCCAGGCGTTGCTGTTGTGCCACTGGGCGACATCGAACCAACCAAGCCTGAGCCCCAGCCAATCCCCGAGCAGAGGGGCGATGACAAACGTGGGCAGGCAGATACCGATGAGGGCGATCGCCATGGGGATGTATTCCAGCAGGGTGTAGCGCTTCCACGCAGCGAGCACTCCAATCGGGACACCGATCAGCAGGGCTAGGGCGAGGCC
>JAHDFZ010000312.1:0-333 GCA_020627905.1 Verrucomicrobiota bacterium | reverse complement strand
TGTAGCCCTGATTTGAAGTAGATGGACCCAGGTAACCGGTAGCGAGATTCTTCAGGTAAAAGAAGTATTGTTCCACCGGTGGCTTATCGAGCCCCACCTTCTCCCGCATCTTCTCCAGCACATGCTCCGGGACATTTTTATCGCCAATGAACGGGCCGCCCGGTGCGGAGCGAGCCAGGAAAAAACTGATGGTCAGGATGCACCAGAGAGCGAAAAGGGATTGAAGGAAGCGAGAGACGAAAAACTTCATGGTGCTACTGAGACGGTGAAGCTAGGAGCCGTTGAAAAACTAGGTGAGCGATGACTGCAACCCTGTTTTCGGCTGGCAAGGCG
>JAHDFZ010000311.1 GCA_020627905.1 Verrucomicrobiota bacterium | reverse complement strand
CCGTGATATACCCAGATAGGTCAGAACTCAAGAACCAAACTGCATTGGCGATCTCATCCGGCTGTCCATAGCGCTTGAGGACGATCTCGGAGAGGATCTGATCTCCCGCTAGATCGCGGACATCCTGAGACATCTCGGTCTCAATGACTCCTGGTGCCACGGCGTTCACAAGGATCTTCCTGCGGCCAACCTCAACGGCGAGAGAGCGGGTGAATGCATTGATCGCGCCCTTGCTGGCGGCGTAGTTGGTCTGTCCACGACCGCCTTTTTCTCCGGAGATCGAGCTGATGTTGATGATACGCCCCTGGCGCTTGGACATCATGAAGGGAACCGCCGCGCGGCACATGTAGAGGACGCCCTCAATGTTGGTGGCGAATACAGACTGAATGTCCTCATCCTCCTGCATGGGGAGTAGGTTGTCGCGGATGACTCCGGCATTGTTGACTAGGATGTCGATCTTTCCCTCGGAGTCGAAGATCTTTTCAGCCAAATCATTGCAGGCTTTGGAATCGCAGACATCGATCTGAAGGGCCTCGACCGATCCCTCCGGTGCGGCTTTCACAACCTCCTGTGCGGCCGCTTCATTGCTGATGTAGGTGAAATAGACCTTCGCACCGGATTCGGCTAGCTTAAGGACGATGGCACGACCGATTCCACGACTACCACCGGTGACGATGGCGATTTTTCCTTCGAGGGTTCCTTTCATAGCGGGGATAGCGGGGAGAAATTATCCAGAGATGGCGTAGCCGCCATCGACGAAAAGCGTGTGGCCGGTGACCATGGCGGACTCGGGGAGGCAGAGCAGGTAGATCGCGTCTGCGACCTGGGCGGGAGAGAGTGTCGGTCCAAGCGGTGTGCGCTCCTTGTATTCCTCGAGTAGGTGCTCGCGATTGGGGAAGTGCTTCAGGGCGTCCGTATCGACTACGCCAGCGCTGACGCAGTTCACGCGGATGCCTTTTGGACCGAGTTCCTGAGCCAGTCCGCGAGCGATCGCCTCAAGGGCCGCCTTTGAGGCACCGATGAAGGTGTAGTTCGGGATCGCTCGCTCAGAGCCGAGGCTCGTGAGGCCGATGATGGAGCCGCCCTCCGGCATGA
Source organism: Verrucomicrobiota bacterium (assembly GCA_020627905.1). GTDB lineage: Bacteria > Verrucomicrobiota > Verrucomicrobiia > Verrucomicrobiales > DEV007 > Arctic95D-9. The sequence goes on along the minus strand of JAHDFZ010000311.1, from coordinate 1,876 downwards.
TAGGCACGACTTCCTGTGCAAGGCTGTTCAGGGCCAGGGCATTCGTCTCCATGCAGCGGCGGAAATGCTTCAGGCCCATCTCCATGGCGGGGCGCAGCACACCAAGAGCGGCGTTGCTGATGGCGATGTCGATCTTATCGAATTCTTTCTTAAACTCGCTGAGCCCTTCTGCCAGGCTATCGGGTTTACTGACGTCTGCCTGCACGGCCATTGCGCGGCGTCCAAGAGAGCGGATCTCCTCGCACACCGCTTCAGACTCCTCGTGAGAATTGTAGTAGGCGAGTCCGACGTCGCACCCGGCGTGAGCGAGTTTCAGGGCCGTGGCACGGCCGATACCCCGGGATCCACCGGTGATGAAGGCGACGCGATTTTCGAGAGGAAGGCTCATATGGGTTTACATGTCCCAATCCTGAGTTCAGCTCAGCCGGGAAGGGCGAACCTATAAGTGTAGAGGCCTCTTTCGTCAAACGCTTAGGGCGATAAGGATCTGCCGAAAAAAGAGGGTGTGAAGCGGGTCTTGTAAGCCGGATTCTGTTCTCAACTCCGAAGAGTTGAGGAGGAACATTTATCTACAACAGCTGTTGTCCCGTGTCTCCACGGGTGCGACTAAACCCAAACCTATCTCAGGACGGCAGTCCTGAGGCCGAGCCGGCAACCCGTTCGTTTCGTTTTGTCTTGCACCACCAGGGGTTTATCGTGCCCCCTTCCTCACGGTCGGGGCGGTGAGCTCTTACCTCGCCATTTCACCCTTACCGGCAGCACTTGGCCTAAGCCGCGTGCCGCAGGCGGTATCTTTTCTGCGACACTTTCCGTCACCTCAGCATTACACTGGAGTGCCCTGAGTTTCCTCAGGCTGGTCGCCGTGCGGAGTCCGGACTTTCCTCTCACTCTCCATGCTCAGCGGGGCTGGTCATGGAAAACAAGCGATCCTCACCGACCCGCTTCACGCAGCTACTGATGGCGGGATAAACGGGAAAAGCAAGGTCTGATCTTGCGGAGATCGATCAGCCCGATCAGCCTCATTAACCAAAACGTCCCGAGATGTAGTCTTCGGTCTGCTTCTGGCTGGGATTGGAGAATACCTTCGTCGTGGCATCGTATTCGATCAGCTCTCCAAGGTAGAAGAACGCGGTGCGATCGGAGACGCGAGTGGCCTGCTGCATGTTGTGGGTAACGATGACTATGGTGAAGTCACTCTTCAGCTGGGTGATCAGCTCCTCGATCGTTGCCGTTGAGATCGGATCAAGTGCTGAGCAGGGCTCATCCATGAGGATGATGCGCGGCTTCACCGCGATGGTGCGCGCGATGCAGAGACGCTGTTGCTGTCCGCCGGAGAGTCCGAGGCCGCTTGCATCCAGTCGATCCTTCACCTCATCCCAGAGGCCTGCCGATTTCAGGCTGGTCTCGACGGCTTCATCGAGGACCGCGCGGTTTCTCTCGCCGCCGATCCGCAGTCCGTAGGCTACGTTGTCGTAGATGCTCTTTGGGAAGGGGTTCGACTTCTGGAAGACCATACCAACGTGGCGGCGTAGCTGGATGGGGTCGACCTTCGGCGTGTAGATGTCCGTCCCCATGATGCGGATGGACCCCTGCGTGATCTTGGTCGTCGGGATGGTGTCATTCATCCGGTTGAAGCAGCGCAACAGGGTCGACTTTCCGCAACCCGATGGACCGATAAAGGCGGTTACCTGGTTCTTCGGAATATCGAGACTGATATTCTGCAAGGTATCCGTTTTGCCGAGGTCGTAGCTGAATGAAAGATTGTCCACTGCGATCAGCGCATCATCAGGATTCGCAGGAGCATCTGCTGAGCCGGAGGATGGCGATTCTTTCGCGGTAGGATCTTCGGTCATTTCAGTTCGTGAACGTGATTTCG
>JAHDFZ010000310.1 GCA_020627905.1 Verrucomicrobiota bacterium | reverse complement strand
CCCAAACCTCCTGATCCGTAGTCAGGTGCTCTATCCAGTTGAGCTACAGGTGCATTTGCTGCAACAGCGCTTGCTGATTCAGCGGGCGGCCACTATGCGCGTGATGAGCTGGATCGCAAGTGGTTTTTAGGGCAATTTTCGTGGAAAGTCGGGCTGCTTTCCAGGTTGAGATGATTCCCCCTTTGATGAAAGGTTATTACGAAACGAGCCGTAGCCTTTCTACATCTTATGGGATCAGATCATTCACATCCAACCGAACCGTCGTCGCTGCACGAAATGCGCCCATCGAAATCATTGTCGGGAGTCGCCTTCTGGCTCCTCTCCGGCAGCGCTCTCGTTTTTCTCGCGGCCTTCATTGTCACGCTGCTCATGTGGACCAACTCACAGAGCGAATTGCTCGCGAACAAAAAGGTCATCAGCGATCTCAGTGAACGCAGCCAGACACTGGAGCGGCAAGCCGCTTCTCTCTCGAACATGGTCGCTGAAAAACAGCAAACGATCGACGCCATGCGCGAGGACTGGAAAAACGAAATCCAGCGCATGGAGGAGCAGCACTCCTCGCAGCTGGCCACGCAGCTCGATCGCATGAATCAGATCGTTCACAATGGGGCAGAGACCCTGACCTACATCAACGAGATAGAAGAACGGCTGCAGTCGGGACAGTCGATTCAGCGCCAGGAGGTCAATGACCTCATCGCCGTCGTGAAAGGACTTGAGCAACTGAAGCAGCAGTATCAGAAACCACTCAATGAGTTTCGCCTGCTCGACAGCTACTTCAGCAGACAGGTAAAAGCATCCGGACCTCGTGTCGAAACAGCCAGCCTCATCGACCCGAAGGAATCATCCTCGCTGGGCAGGAAGCTCTTTCAGAACCGCAAATATAAGGCGGAGCGCGAAGCCTACTTCGAGGCGAAGGCTCAAGCCCAGGCAACTGCGGCAGCCAATGCAGCCAGAAAAAGTGCCTACTCGAACGCCAGATCACAGGTCAAAAGCGCTTACAGCCGCGCCCAGGCGCAAATGAAGGCCATTCAGCTGGATACAGCGCCGTTCCTGGCCACACTCGAATCCATGATCGATGGCAAGGTGGAGCAAACTGCAGATACGGAGCGGTTCTTCAAGGAGTCACGGAAGGTAATCGAGGTGCATGAGGAGCTCCTGAAAAAAGCGCCACAGCAGCCTGCTCGCCCCTAGGAGATCGTTGAGAGTCCGGAGCGCTTCTCACAGGCAGGCAATTCTGATAGAGTGTTTCGTATGGGCAAATATGTCTTAGCCTTAGACCAGGGCACCACGAGCTGCCGCAGTATCCTATTCGATACACACGGTCAGCCGGTTAGCAGTGCTCAGCATGAGTTTTCTCAATCGTTTCCAAAGCCGGGATGGGTCGAGCATGATGCCGAAGAAATCTGGAAAACCCAGCTGCGGACAATCCAGGAGGCCTTGATCGATGCTGCATGCGGCATCGAGGAGGTCGAAACGATCGGCATCACCAATCAAAGAGAGACCATTGTGCTCTGGGACAGGGCGACAGGCAAACCGGTGGCTCCAGCCATCGTCTGGCAGGATCGCCGGACCGCCGATGTCTGCGCCCAGTGGGGCAGAGACGGCGCGGAGGAGCTCCTGAAATCACGAACGGGGCTGCGGCTGGACCCCTACTTCTCCGCCTCGAAACTTCACTACCTCCTGCGCACCATCCCGAACTGTCGTGCAGCTGCGGACCGCGGAGATCTCGCCTTCGGCACCATCGACACCTGGCTGATCTGGAACCTAACCGGCGGCAGGAGCCATGTGACCGATGCGACCAATGCATCACGCACATTGTTATACAGTCTGGAAGATGGCGTGTGGGATCCAGAGCTACTCTCATTCTTCGATATCCCGGCAGCAGTTCTCCCTGAAATCAGGGGCAGCTGTAGCTACTTTGGCGAAACGGAGGCGTCACTCCTGGGAAAAGCGATTCCCATCACCGGCGTAGCTGGCGACCAGCATGCCGCGCTATTCGGCCAGGGCTGCCACAAGGTCGGCATGGCTAAGAACACTTATGGGACCGGTTGCTTCCTCCTCATGAATATCGGGCCCAAACCGATCGCTTCGAAGAATGGACTTTTGACGACGGTTGCCTGGCAGATCGGTGAGAAGCGCACCTTCGCTCTTGAGGGGAGTGCCTTTATCGCAGGTGCCGCGATCCAGTGGTTACGGGACCAGCTGGGCATCATATCCTCTGCTAGCGAAATCGAAGGCTTAGCCAATCAGGTGGAGGACTCTGGCGGCGTGAGCTTCGTGCCGGCCTTTGCCGGACTCGGAGCCCCCTACTGGGATCCTGATGCCCGAGGCTTGATCTGCGGGCTGACTCGGGGCTCGTCCCGAGCTCACATCGCACGGGCGGCCCTCGAGTCGATCGCCCTGCAGTCCTATGACCTGCTCGACGCGATGCGCACGGACAGCGGTCGCCAGATCACTGAGCTTCGAGTCGATGGTGGAGCGTCCGTGAATCGCACACTGATGCAGCTACAGGCTGATCTCTGCCAGGCCCCCGTAGACCGGGCAGCTCTCCCTGAGACTACCGCTCTCGGGGCTGCTCTGCTTGCCGGATTAGGTGCGGGCATATGGAGTAGCCTGGAGGAAGTAGCGGCCCTACGTCAGTCGGTCGAGGTATTGCAGCCATCTGCCCAGGCGCAAAGTCAGGATGAACTCATCTTCCAGTGGCATCAGGCGATCGAGAAAACGCGGGGGTAGCTTGCTGCCGTCGTGAACCTTACCTTCCATCAGTAGAGGCATTTACCCCGCGCCATTCGAACTCGGAGCAGGATTAAGAGTTCAAGACCACCTGTGCAAAATGGTGCACAAAGATTGCGGCTCGCGACTGAAGTCGCGATTCCATGGCGTGGTTTAAATTTTGGATGACTTGATCACCCGATCCTCGCAACCCCCTGCAAATTTAGGAAATGGAGCATAGCGGATTTGAACCGCTGACCCCCTGCATGCCATGCAGGTGCTC
>JAHDFZ010000050.1:14307-18900 GCA_020627905.1 Verrucomicrobiota bacterium | reverse complement strand
GAACTTTATGTTTAAGGAGAAGCACTACAAAGATCTAATTGTTTCTGCAAATAAAAATGAAACACCTGAAAAGCGGCGCAGTTCCCATCACAAAACGGGATGCGAGCGACTGAAAGGGCTGTTCCGGGGACGCAAAAGGCCCATCCACCAGGGAGGGGCCTCTGCGTTGGGTATGAGATCGGGCTAACGATCGTGCACGCTTACTGCACGCGAGCGTCCGCGTATCGATCAATCCATAAAAGTGCGAACGGCGTTTCGTGCTTTGGAAGGATGCCCGGCTCCGTCCCTGTCGCCTGCCAGAACTTCGCCTTCGACCCGCCAAGACTCGACTTTCCGCCGACGATCACACCGTTGTAGTAAACCTCGACTCCGACCGCTTTGACTGCTCCCTGATCAAATCGGCGGTAGTCACCCGTCATCTCGCCAAGAGTGCTGGGGGCCACATAGACAGCCGAGTAATAGGATTCACCGCCCACCAGGTTGATATGAGTAACATCGCCCGTCAGAACGCGAGGTCGCCCATCCTTGTCCTGAAAGCCGATGTAGTAGCGAAACATCAAGTCTTTGACTACCTCATCCTTCGGGGCATCCACGTCGAACTCGACCTCGACCTCCATCCACTCGCGTGGGCTGGGAACGTTCTTGCCCTTAGGACCATTGGCCTCAAAGTTAGGTGTATTCTGTGCGATAAATTCGATATCTTTCACATCGATATCACCTGGCTTAAGCTGGAGAGGGCTTTGCGCCTGGAGGGGCAGGCTGATAGCCGCAGCAGCGACAAGGATCGAAAGAATTGTTTTCATGGTGGTATTTTTCATCGTGTAGAAATAGACGTTTGAAACGAAGGGCTTAAGAGACTTTTGAAAAACTAGGTGAGCGATGAATGCAAGCCTGTTTTCGGCTGGCAAGGCGCGAGGAGCGATGGTAGCCAAAGCTACCTGAGCAACGAGGAACGCAGCCAGACGGAATCAGGCTTGCAGCCCGAAGGGTGAGAACAGCCATTCCATCTTTACCTGTATAGCAGTTATCACCGATATCGTCTCTCATCATCGTTTGCATAGTTTTTCAACGGTCTCGTAAGCATAGAGCCTCTGGAGTAGCGAGATAAAGCACGAAATCGGTTTTATTTCTCCCGATCTTCACGGAAGAACTCGATGGTTTGCGTGATCCCCTCGTCAAAACTGACTTCAGGCTGCCAGTCGAGCAAGTCCCGAGCTCGCGAAATATCAGGGCGCCTGACTTTAGGATCGTCTTCTGGAAGCGGTTTATGAACGATTTCAGACTCACAGGGCATGCGCTTGAGGATCTGCTCAGCGAACTGCAGGATGGTCATTTCGTCGGGATTACCAATATTCACCGGCATCACTTCATCACTCTGGGAAAGCCTGAAAATCCCATCGATCAGATCCGCAACATAACAGAAGCTGCGCGTCTGTGATCCATCTCCGAACACCGTGAGATCTCTGCCCTCCAGCGCCTGACCAATGAAAGCCGGCACGACGCGCCCATCATCGAGCCGCATGCGAGGGCCATAGGTGTTAAAAATTCGCACAATTCGCGTCTGCACACCGTGGTGACGGTGATAGGCCATAGCGATCGCCTCAGCGAATCGCTTAGCCTCATCATAGCAGCCGCGAGGGCCTACCGGATTGACATTCCCCCAGTAATCTTCCGTCTGCGGATGGACGAGAGGATCCCCATAAACCTCTGAGGTAGAAGCGAGAAGCATCACCGCGCCCTTCAGCTTTGCCAGGCCGAGAGCGTTGTGAGTCCCGAGGGCACCAACTTTCAGCGTCTGGATCGGGATCTGCAGATAGTCGATCGGGCTGGCCGGCGAAGCCATGTGATAGACATGATCAACGGATCCGGGGATTCTGATTTCCTCCGTCACATCCTGCTCTACAAAATCGAAATGTGCCTCTCCGGACAGATGCTCGATGTTACGGGGATTCCCCGTGATGAGGTTGTCGATGGCGATCACCCTGTGCCCCTCGCCCAACAGGCGATCAGCAAGGTGAGAACCCAGGAAGCCGGCACCGCCGGTGATGATCGAGGTCTTCATGAAAAACGCTTTTTCTTCGATGCGAGAACTACGGCGGTCAACCGGAATTGCGCGAACTCAACGGCGGAGGCTTGAGGTGGCAGAGCCTTCGCCTGGGTGACAGGAAAGCCCATCTTCCCGGAGTTCGCTGATTTAGCATATGAAAACGGCCAAGTCTTCCGCCTCGCGACTGAAGTCGCGATTCCATAGGTGGTCGCTGAAACGTGGGCACAAAAAAACCCCCGAGTCATTCGGAGGTTTTTTAAAATGAAAAGCTGAAGCAATGCTCTCCGGGTAACCGACAGCCTTAGGCTGCAGCGCGAGCCTTTTTGATGAGGCTGCGAACTGTATCGGACGGCTGAGCACCCTTGCCGATCCAGGAATCAACCTTGTCGAGGTCGATCTTGGCACCGTCAGCTTCCAGCATAGGATTGTAGGTTCCTACCTGCTCGATGTAGGCACCATCGCGGCGGGCGCGTCCGTCTACCACTACCACTTTGTAATAAGGGCGATCTTTCGAACCTTCGCGTCTCAATCTAATCTTAACCATGCTGTTGTCTTGTCTGTTGTGGGTGCTCTGCTCCAGAGGGCGGCTAGTTTATGCAATTTTGCAAAAAATCAAGCACTCTTTTGGGCAGCGGGGGAAAAACAAGGGATTGAACAGCAAAGTCGCTGCTACATCGATTTGAGGAACTCCTTCACACCGGCGAGATCAGGCATGTCTCCCGGGCTCTCCAGGACTTCCGCATGCCGGATGACTCCCTCACCGTCGATGACAAACACGGAGCGTTTCGCTACACCGCCCATGGTGAGATTCTTCTCGGGCAGGAATGCCTCGTAAGCTATGCCGAAGGCTTCGGCCACCTCGTGCTCGTAGTCACTGAGCATCGGCAGGCTGAAACCTTCTTTCTCGGCCCAGGCCTGCTGCGCGAATGGATTGTCACCACTCACCCCGTAGACTGTTGCATTGAGGCCTTGGTATTCCGCCAGGTCATTGGAGATTGTGCAGAACTCCTCTGTGCAAACACCAGTGAATGCCATAGGGATGAAAAAGAGAACGACCGGAGCGTCGGCGATGAGCTGAGAGGACTCGACCACAGCGGGGCCGTCAGCCGTGAGAGATACAAGTGAGAATTCGGGGCATTTATCGCCAACGCTGAGAGCCATGATGATTTCTGATGGATGTTGTTTGTTTTGTAGGTAACGCTCGGGGTTCCCGCGAGCGGTAAAAGTTACGAGCACCCGTATGTGATCGGGCGCAGCTGCCGTTTAGGAATTTGCATGCGCGAGAAGCGCCTCGGTAGCGTCACGTCTTGCCCGCTCGACCATTTTCGCCAGTCCATTTTTCCGACTGGGGCTCAGGTAGTGCTCCAGCTGCAGCTTGGCGAGCTCTTCCTCAGCGTCGAGAGCGAGGATCTCCTCGGCATTTTTGTCCTGATAGAGGCTCAGCAGAATGGCTACCAACCCATTGACGATCTTAGCATCACTTTCTCCGCGAAAGGTCACGGCTGGTGGTGACTGAGAACCGTCGGCATCCGACAGCAGCCAGACTGATGACTGACATCCGCGGACCTTCACCTCGTCTGTTTTTTCCTCCTCAGGCAGGGCCTCGACACGCCCACCGAGCTGAATCAGGTATTCATAACGCTCGTCCAGATCAGGCAGGATCTGCATCGTCTCAGCAATTTCAGTGAAGGGCGGGATATTCGACATAGCAAAGAGAACCTACGTTCCGGCGGCCAAAAGCGTCTCTGCGGATGATGCCGCGGTCAAGCAGGTATCTGAATCTCCGTTTCCTCACCATCGAATGCTTTGCGGTAGATGACGGCGTAGATGCTGAGCACCCATGGCAGCAGGAAGAGCGCACCGATCCCCGTGGGAAGGAGGACCAGATACATGAAAAAGAAGGCTATCTCAATGCCCAGAAACTGGAAGAAAAAGCGGAAACGCAATTTTAACGATGCAGAGATCGCAGCGCCCACCGTGACTCCTTTATCAGCGATGAGCATCGAGGAAAAATGAGACATCTGATAAAGAATTGCCCCTAACAGCATGACCAAAGGGAGAAAAAGCAGCAGCACCGCGAGGGAAACCCCGGCGAACATTTCGCCATCGATGGCACCATCGGACACCCCTGCAGCGGCAAAGAGAGCTACAACGATGAAAATGACCGGCACAATGTAGACGACGAGAGATATGCCGAAGAGGATCAGATTCGTGATAGCATGCCTGCCAAAGTGATTACGAAAGCCGTCGAAAATCAAATCGAAGCCTGGTCGCATCCCCCGGCTGGCGAGAACGGGTAGCACAGCCGCTCCAGCCATCATCGGGCTGGACAGGAAAAACACAGGCACGACGAAGTAGGAAGCGACAGTCAAAAGGATAGCTGCGACGACGGCAACGCCCAACAAGAGCCAGTATATCGGCTTCATGAGAGCCCACCCTAGCCCGAAAGCCTCTCCAATCCTGAATGAGCCTAAAATCGGAACCGAAGACGGATCATCGGGAACCACGCGATCAGCAGCCGACCCACCGTAGAACGGAGACGGCTC
>JAHDFZ010000050.1:0-14297 GCA_020627905.1 Verrucomicrobiota bacterium | reverse complement strand
CAGCATGCTGCAGACTGGTAGACGGCGGTGGCACCGCAGCTGGGTCAGCGGCATCGGCAACCGGCTCATCTTCAACGGGCTCGGTAGTCGGCGCTTCATTCCCCTCTACCAGCCCCAGATCGATGAGAGCAGCATGAAAATCCGTCCAACTCTCCGCGCCGTCAGAAGAGAGAAGCGCCCCTGGAGGTGCGTCTTTGAGAGCCAGGAGATCAGCCTCCGAGAAAGGCCCCTGTATGTCCGAGCTTTCGGTCTGGCGGAAGAAGTATTGCATTTCTGTTTAGCTCTATCTAAAAGGCGCGAAAGGCTCAAGCGGCTTTTTACGATTATGAAACATCAACATCACGCGAGCATTCTTCCCTCAAGAGAACGAAGATAGGCGCGTCGATCCACCCTCGTTCATCATGATGGAAAAACCTTTCTGAAACGCCTTCGAGTCTGAAACCGTTTTTCTTCAAAACCTTAATACAAGCTTCATTTGCTGGATCACACATCGCTACAATTCTCTCGAGTTTTATCTCTCGGTGAAGGAGCCTACAAAGACCCTCCAACGCCTCTGTTCCGTAGCCTCTCCCCTGTTGACCATTAGCAACCATGAATCCAAGGGAAGCGTGGTAATAGAGTGCATAGAACTGCAAAGAGAAAGTCACGATGAGTTCGCCACCCTCACGACAGAACCCGCCAATTTGCAGCCGATGGCTCTTTCGAAAACCGGAAGGGACCTTTGACTGCTTGATTGCTACTTTCACTTCCTTCAAGGAAGCGGGCGGACTTATTTCAAATTCGTAGTTTCGTTCGTCTGACCAGATTTTGTTCACCGCTAGGGAGTCACGCCGCCTAAGAATCCTTATTTCAAGCCGCTCTGTATCTATAGAGAAATCAGGCTTTCGTGCTTGCGATCCAGGGAGACTTGGAACGACAAGAAAATCCTTGCAACGTTGGCAGAACAATAAACGCTCGATGTGGAATGGCTTCTCACGTAGCGGCACCCCGCAAACGCACCGAAAATTATGAATTTGTTCGCAATCATCGTCTGAGGTAGCCATGGAATCGCCGCGAAACATACTGGAGACAGTAGTCGTCGGCAAGCGCGTCTACCAGCGTTCACCCCATCCCCTTTTTCGCATGATCGCTTGAGAAGGTCGAGGCTCTCTGCTACCGGAAACGTATCCTCTTTCTCCGGAATAGCCGGCGCCGCTTTTATCCCCATCCTTTCTCCCTCCTTTTTCAAATGGAAGATCTGGAAAAACTACTCAACGAATCTTCAGAAGAGATCATCGAAATCTCCACAAGCCAACCTCGGACGGAGCTCCCCGAATGGCGCAAGAACCTGCCGAAGAACGTGCCGGTGATGCCCCTGCGCGGTGTTGTCCTCTTCCCCGGCACAGTCGCGCCGCTGACCGTCGAGCGCGGCTCCAGCCAGAAGCTGCTTGATGACCTCCTGCCTGACAGCCGCCTCGTCGCGCTCTCAACCCAGAAGGACGAAAACGTTGAGACTCCGAAAAAGAAAGACGTCTACAGCATCGGCGTGCTCGGGAACGTCCTCCGCGTCATCGAGCAGGAGGAAGATCACACGCTGATCCTCATCCAGATCGTTGAGCGGATCGAGCTGACCCGCATCACGCAGGAAAAGCCCTACCTCAAGTCGGAGTTCAAAATCCTCGAAAACATCTTCCCCCGCAACACCGCGCGGTGGAAAGCGAGCATCCGCAACCTGCAGGAATCGGCTGAGGAGTATCTGGCCGTCAGCCCGCACATCCCGGAGGAGGCCCTGCAGGCACTGGCATCCATCGAGTCACCGGCTATTCTCACGGACTTTCTCGCTACCAACCTCACGCTGGAAGTCGAGCACCGTCAGGAGATCCTCGAAGAAGTCCATGTCGGAAAGCGGGCGGAAAAAGTTCAGCAGGCGCTGAACAACCAGCTCCACATCGCCGAGCTGCAGGCAAAGCTTCGCGATGACGTGGAGGACGAATTCACTGACGCACAGCGCAGGGCCTACCTGCGTGAGCAAATGCGGGCGATCCAGCGAGAGCTCGGTGAGGACGATGGTTCAGAGGAGCTCGCCGATGACCTGCGCACCCGCATCGAGGCGGCCGAGCTGCCGGAAGAATGCATGGAGCAGGCGAAAAAAGAGCTGAATCGCCTGACGATGATTCCACCAGCCAGCCCGGAGCACTCTGTCCTGGTAAGCTACCTGGAGACCGTCGCTGAGCTCCCCTGGAATAAGTTTTCCGAGGAAAACGACGATATCGAACATGCGGCCAAGGTGCTGGACTCCGATCATTTCGGCCTGAAGAAGGTCAAACGGCGCCTTCTCGAGTTCCTCGCCGTCCGCAGGCTCAACCCGCATGGCAAAGGTCCTATCCTCTGCCTGCTGGGCCCTCCCGGTGTGGGCAAGACCAGCCTGGGACGCTCCATCGCCTCCGCTCTCGGGCGCAAATTCATCCGCCTCAGCGTCGGCGGAGTGAAGGACGAGAGCGAAATCCGTGGGCACCGACGGACTTACATTGGCTCCATGCCCGGTAGACTGATTCAGGAGATCCGCCGTTGCGGGACAAAAAACCCGGTGATCATGCTGGACGAGATCGACAAAATCGGAGCCGACTTCCGTGGCGATCCAGCCAGCGCCCTACTGGAGGTGCTCGATCCCAATCAGAACGACCGCTTCATGGATCGCTTCCTCGATCTACCCTTTGACCTAAGTCAGGTCATCTTCATCGCCACCGCCAACACGGCGGATCCCATTCCGGCGCCCCTTTTCGACCGGATGGAGGTTCTCGATATCGCGGGCTACACGACGGAGGAAAAGCTGCAGATCGCTCGCCGTTACCTGGTGAAGCGGCAGCTCAAGGAAAACGGGCTGAAAGCGAAACAGTGCAAGTGGTCCGCAGCCGCCCTGCGCTTCGTCATCGAGGACTACACGCGCGAGGCCGGCGTCCGCGGGCTCAACCGCGAAATCGGCTCTGTCTGCCGCTACGTGGCTGCGGAGGTCGTGTCGAACCCGAAAGCCGTCACCACCATCGATGTGGCAAAAGTCGAGGAAATCCTCGGCCCACCGAAATATGCGCGGGAGACAAAGATGCGCACGAGTTCACCCGGAGTTGTCAATGGCCTCGCCTACACCCCATTCGGGGGCGAAGTGCTCAACATCGAAGCGGTGCGCTTTCGCGGGAAAGGCGAAATCAAGCTCACCGGCCAGATCGGCGATGTCATGAAAGAATCTGTGCAGGCAGCCTGGAGTCTCGTGAAGACCCGGGCGGATGATCTGCAGATCGACCCGGAGGACTTTAAAAAATATGATGTCCACGTCCACGTCCCTGCCGGGGCTGTGCCGAAAGATGGGCCGTCCGCTGGTTGCGCCATGTTCATCGCACTCGCCTCCCTTTTCACTGGTGGCCGCGTCAACAAAGACATCGCCATGACCGGCGAGATCAATCTGCGCGGAGATGTCCTGCCTATCGGGGGACTGAAGGAAAAGGCACTCGGCGCTGTGCAGGCTGGCATCAAGACCATTTACATTCCTCAACTCAACGAGAAAGACATCCCGGAAATACCGGAAGCTACAGCGAAGAAGCTGAAGATCGTTTCGACGGCTCGAGTCGAGGAAATCTGGGAGGCCTGCGTGTCCTGAGTGGCTGTCGCTTGGCGCGGAATGTCGTGGAGCGGACCTAGCCCTCGGCGGGACTTGCGCATCGGGCTTGTTGAACAGCGGTAGGAAAACCGCTGCCCCCGCGGGCTAGTGGATGAATTCGCTTCTCCCCGGTAATCCCGATCAGGACTTGGCTAATTTCGGGTCAGGTCGGCAAAAACGACGTTGCATTCTCCTGACGGCCCTCATATAGAATTGCTAGCGCTCCTATTGCCTGGATTAGCTGTGGCTTGTCCTCCCCTAGGAGACCGTTGAATTTCTGCGCATTTCTCATTTTCTATGAATCTCTCGACTCAAGCGTGGCTCCTGCTGCTGCTCCCGCTAGCGACGGCAGCCCTTATTTTCTTTGTGCTCAAACGCTCGGCTAACGTCAGCGCACTCGTGGCTACGGCATCGTCCGCCGTGCTTTTCCTGACCGCCGTCGCTCTCGCCCGCGGCGACGCTGAGGGTGCTGAAATTGCATCCTACTCCTGGATGTATCTGGGCGACCAGTTTGACATCCGCATCGGCCTTCTCGTCGACGAACTGAGCCAGGGAATGATGCTCATCGTCACCCTGGTCGGCCTGCTCGTTCATCTGTTCTCCCTCGCCTACATGAAGGACGACGCCGGGAAGGCGCGCTATTTCGCGGCTCTTTCACTCTTCCTCTTTTCCATGACGGGAATCGTCCTCGCGGACAATTTTGTCATGATGTTCATCTTCTGGGAGCTGGTCGGGGTGAGTTCCTACCTTCTCATCGGCCACTGGTATCAGAAAACATCTGCGGCCGAAGCCGCCAAGAAGGCATTCCTCACCAACCGCATCGGTGATTTCGGTTTCATGATCGGCATCCTACTCGTCTGGACGCTCGTCGGATCCGTGACCTTTTCCACCATCGCGGCCCAGGCAGGCGAGGTGACGAACCTCTCCCTGCTGAACATCGCAGTCATCTGCGTCTTCTGCGGTGCGATCGGTAAATCCGCGCAGCTCCCTCTGCATGTGTGGCTCCCGGACGCCATGGAGGGCCCGACTCCCGTTTCCGCACTCATCCACGCGGCGACGATGGTGGCGGCGGGGGTGTTCCTCCTCGCCCGAATCGGCTTCCTCATCGAGATGACGGAGCTCGCAGCTCAGGTCATCCTCTGGGTGGGAGCGATCACCGCTCTCGTCGCTGCTCTCATGGCGACGCAACAGAATGACATCAAGCGCATCCTCGCCTACTCCACCCTCTCGCAGCTGGGCTACATGGTGATGGCGCAGGGCGTGGCCCACGGCGGCAGCGATGCCGGGATGTTCCACCTCTACACTCACGCATTCTTCAAGGCTCTTCTTTTCCTCGGATCGGGGGCGGTTATCTATGCCTGCCATCACCAACAGGATATCTGGAAGATGGGCGGCTTGCGGAAAAGCATGCCGACGACCTTTTTCACCTTCGCTCTCGGCACAGCAGCCCTCATTGCTGTCCCTCTGACGAGCGGCTTCTGGAGTAAAGAGGCCATCCTTGAGACAACACTGCACGAAGGACACATCGGCCCCTACATCCTCGCCATGATTGTCGCCTTCCTCACTCCTTTCTATATGACTCGCCTCTTCATCGTTGCATTCTTCGGTGACCCGCGCACTCATGATGCGGAGAAAGCGGACGAGGTCGGCCCTCTGATGATCTTCCCACTGATCACGCTGGCCGTGTTTGCTGTCTTCTCTGCTTACGATCCATTTGCAGCTTGGTTTAAGGCGCGCGGACATGCTGACTTCGGCCACCTGGTGAGCCACTTCGGCATGACAGCCATTCTCTCCATCCTCGGCCTGATCGTTGGCGTGGCAGGAGCCATTTTCCTCTACAGAGGCCGCGACACAGACCCCATCAATATCCGCCTTTTTGCCCGCAAATTTTATCTCGACGAGATCTACATCGGTCTCGTGCGCATCTTTCAGGACGCTGTCGCTCATGCCTGCAACATGTTTGACCGGTTCATCTGGGCACCTCTCGTGACAAAGGTGCCAGCGCTCGGTGCGCTGACAGCTGGCGGAACCATGCGGGTCTTCCAGACCGGCAACGTGCAGTCCTATGCCTTTTTCTTTGGCTTCGCCATTCTGGCGCTGGTTCTTTTCCTCATTCTCTAAGCTCAGCCCCCTCTCGTCGTGACTATTCTCGAAGCTATCGTCCTGTTCCCTCTTCTGGGGGCTCTCGTTATTCTGCTGGGCGCACCGGCCCGCTTTATTGCGCAAGGGTGCTCTACCCTTGTCTTTCTCTTTTCGCTCTACGTGCTGTTCCAGTTTAATCTGGGCAAAGAAGGTGGGTTCCAGTTCACAAGCTCTCGGACGCTGCTGGAGATGGAGGGGTTCCCCACTCTGTCCCTCGCGTTCGGCCTTGATGGCATGAGCGCCGTCATGCTGATCCTTTCAACGCTCGTGCTGATGGCCGCGACCTTTGTCGCTCCAAAAGAGAACCTGCTCAACGGCCGCTCGAAGCTCTACTACACCTGCATCATGCTCATCGGAGCGGGTGCGATCGGTGCCTTCTGCTCCACTGACTTGTTTTTCTTTTACGCCTTCCACGAGCTGGCACTTATTCCGACCTTCCTGATGATCGGAATGTTCGGTCGCGGAGAGAATCGCACCTCGGTAGCCTGGACCATCACGATCTTCCTCGGCGTTGGCAGTCTCGTGCTGCTGGTCGGTCTGCTCTGGCTGGTGCAGGCACTGGGTGCGACGACTTTTGACATCGAGCAACTGACGGCTCTCGCGCAGGGGGCAAGCGCTGTCGATGCTGATCTCCAGAAGTGGATCTTCCTGATTCTACTTATCGGCTTCGGAGTTCTGGTCTCGCTCTTCCCGCTGCACTCCTGGGCTCCGGCCGCCTATGCGCAGGCACCGGCACCGGTAGCGATGCTGCACGCTGGTGTGCTGAAGAAGTTTGGGCTCTATGGGTTGCTCCGCGTAGCCATGCCGATGCTGCCGGCTGGCGCTGAGGCCTGGACAAATCTGATCCTCGTGCTCCTGCTCGGAAACATCCTCTACATCGGCTTTGTCACGATTGCTCAGTCACGACTCGATATGATGCTTGGCTATTCATCCGTGATGCATATGGGCTATGTGTTCCTGGGAGTGATCAGTGTCAACGAAATCGGATTGGGTGGGGCCATCCTGCTGATGTTCGCTCACGGTGTCTCAATCGCTGTCCTTTACGCGCTCTGCGGGGCTGTCGAATCGCGCTATGGCACTCTTAATTTCGATGAGCTGGGAGGCATTGCCAAGTCAGTCCCTCGCTTGGGCGTCCTCTTCGGTATGGCCGCTTTCGCTTCCATTGGCTTGCCTGGCTTCGCGAACTTCGCTGCTGAGGTGGCTGTCTTCTTCGGAGCCTTTCGCGATGCAGACACGAATAATCTCGGCTTTCTGCAGTGGGCCGGCATTCTCGCCATCTGGGGGGTCGTGATCTCAGCCGTTTATATGCTGCGCGCTTTTCGCTCGATCTTCATGGGGCCTCAGCCGGAAAAACTTGCGCAAAAGCAGGGAGATATCTCACTCGTGCAGGCCTTCCCCGTTGTTGTGCTGGTCGCCGCCCTACTCCTCATCGGCTTCAAGCCTGAACTGCTCAATCAGTTCATCCGACCGATCGCCCACTCGCTTGAGACGGCGATTTCTGTCATCGCCAAGTAATCTTTCCTACCGACTTATTTAACGCTTTCTCTCATGCCTGTTTACTTTCTGGAGATCCTCGTCGTTGTCCTGGGTGTGCTGCTTCTGCTCATTGATGCCTTTGCCCCGCTCAAGGATAAGCGTGCTCTTTCCTGGCTGGGCCTAGTCGGCCTCGGCGTGATTTTCGTCCTTCTCTTCGGTGTCGATACGACGGCTGGAGAGAGCTCCTTCTGGGATTTTTATGCGGTCGACGGCACCAGCCTCTTTTTCAAAGGCCTCGCTATCGTCACGACGATGGCCGTAATGGTCATGGGCAGCGACTTCGCCCACGTCGTCGTGCGCCAGACGGCTGCGCCTGAAGAGGGCGCTCACCCGCAGGCGGGACTCGGAGAGTTCTACGCATTACCTCTTTTCACCTGCGCAGGCCTCATGTGGATGGCTTCTGCAAAAAACCTCGTCGGGATTTTTGTCTCCCTCGAGCTGGTGACGATCTCCTTCTACGTGCTTGTCGCCTACCTTCGCAGAAACGTCGGCTCGCTAGAGGCAGGGGTGAAATACCTCATCCTCGGTGCGCTCTCTACGGGATTTCTTGTCTATGGCTTCGCCTGGCTGTTTGGCATCACCAACACTATGGACCTCGCTGAAATCCGCGCGGCACTCAGCTCTGAGACCGTCAATGAAACCGGTGCTCTTTTCGCCTTTGCGCTCATTCTAGCCGCCATGGCGTTCAAGGTGGGTGCCGCTCCGTTCCACATGTGGATCCCCGATGTGTATCAAGGTGCGCCAACGCCGATCACCGCCTTTCTCTCCGTCGGATCAAAGGCGGCCGGTTTCATCGTGCTTGTGCGACTGGCTGAGCCGTTCCTCGTCAGCCCGATCCTGAGTGAACAAGCGGTTCTTGTCTTCACCGTTCTCGCCGTGCTCACCCTCATCGTAGGAAACTTCAGTGCCCTGCCACAGAAGAACTTCAAGCGTCTGCTCGCCTACTCCAGTGTCGCTCATGCAGGCTTCCTGCTCACCGCGCTTGCCTGCTGGCGTCCCGAGGCGGGATCGACGGTCAGCAGCATGCAGGTGATCGGGTTCTACCTTGCAGCTTATCTGCTGATGACCTTGGCGTCTTTCCTTGCCCTCACTGCCATCCGCAAAGCTAATGAGAGCGAGAGCTTCGATTCCTTTGTGGGTCTGGCAAAGCGTTCACCTTTTCTCGCCTTCTCCCTATTGCTGGCGATGGCCTCCCTGGCAGGAATTCCGCTGACGGCAGGCTTCATCGGCAAATTCATGGTTTTCCAGCTGGCTCTGGCTCAGGGTTCTTACATCCTGCTTATCGTAGCGATCATTGCGGCGGCTCTCGGGTTTTACTACTACCTGAAGATCGCCATCTCGATGTATGTCGAAGAACCAGGGAAGAAAGCAGATCTCTCAGCCATTCGCGTCAGCCCGCTTACTGCGATCGCTCTTGTCACCCTGCTCGCGCTGATCATCGTAGCGGGTGTGCAGCCGAATCTGATTTTCGCCCTGATGGGTTAGCGCGGAGCGCTGAAGGTTGAGCGCTCTTTATCGATGTAAGCTGGACGTAGCTGACCATCGTCCCGGACCGCTTAAACAAACGCTCAGGGCGAACGGCACAAGTTTAAGGACTCCGATCGGCACAAATAGGGGCCCACGCGGCATGATACTCGGATCACCCGAAACTCCATTTTTTTGATCGACCTTGATGCCCAAAGCTGGCGCACAGGGCTTGCGGCTCGCGACTAAAGTCGCGATTCCATAGGTCTCATCTGACCTGCCATGGAATCGCGAATTCATTCGCGAGCAACATCTGCCCGGGACGTTCAGGTGTGGACGGGACAAGCGAGACCATCGTGAACCAGACGTCGATCAACCTGCTTACCCTTGCGCCATTCGGGTTAGGAGGGGACTCACATCCCATCAAGCGGTGTGCATCTTTGAATGTGGCGCGCTAAACTGTGCTATCAGAGCTAGAGAAGGACGACAGGAATGTCGTCCGTCCGCAAGCGCGATCAGCAATGTTTTGTTCCTTTTGTTTATCCAGCCCCCAGACCGAGCCTAACGATCTGGAACGCCTAAAGAAATTGCCTCTGTCTTTCTCTTGCGCAGCGGTTGCGCCCGCCGGAGGTTTTGTGGTGTTCTTCGTTTGTTCCAGAGTCGGCCTTACACTGATCAGCGCTGTTGTTTTCTTTTGCGCTTCCTTCTCTAGTGGGCTGTTAGCCGAGCAGCCAATCGTCACCTTCCGAGGCAAGACCTCGAATCTCTCGACGCCGAATCAACCGGGCAGCGCACCAACGCTTGCTCGCCTAATCGCCAAGTGTCACCGTTCCGGTGTCAGCAGGGAGGCGACTGTAAAGCTCGGGAACTCACTCCATTTTCCAATTCGCTTCGCGGGGGAGAGCCTCCCCGATCGCTATGGGCTGCGCACCTTTAGTGAAGTGTCTCCAGTATTTCGCTTGCCGCTTGCTGACGGGAGTCAAAGCCATTTGAGAACAGGGCTAGGAGCGCCCCTCAGCTGCGTGAGAGAGAATCGCGCGAGCACCTTTCAGGAAACCTTATTCCCGCCAGAGGCGGTCACTTTCCCGGTTACGGCTATCGCAGAGTGGGAGGGAACC
The DNA here is from genome assembly GCA_020627905.1 of Verrucomicrobiota bacterium. Classification (GTDB taxonomy): domain Bacteria; phylum Verrucomicrobiota; class Verrucomicrobiia; order Verrucomicrobiales; family DEV007; genus Arctic95D-9. The sequence goes on along the minus strand of JAHDFZ010000050.1, from coordinate 4,406 downwards.
CCTTTGAATAGTGCGCTGCACGTCCAGCTCCTCTGCCCGCTTAGCCATGAAAACGCGTTTATTGATGGGAGCAGTCAGCCGCTGGCAGCCGATTTTTCCACCAGCTGGGAGATCCTCGCCGAAAGGGCTGAGCCGCTGCACCGGAATCGCATCACGGAGGTGATGAAGGCACGGCCGTCGCGAACGCCCAAGCTCTACCTGATGCAGCCCTACCACTCGGACAAGGAACCTCTGATCCTCATCCACGGGCTGATCGACACTCCGCTGACCTGGCTGGACCTCAGCCAGCAGCTCTGGTCCGACTCGGTCATTCGGCAGCAGTATCAGATCTGGCACTACTCTTACGACACTTCAGCGCCAGCCCTCTACGCGGGGAGGATCCTCCAGAAACAATTGCGCGAGATCCGGCGAAAACTGGATCCCAGTGGCGGTCACGACGCCATGCAGTCTACAACGATCATCGCTCACAGCATGGGTGGGCTGGTGACCCGTCGGCTCATTTCACGGCCGGGTGACAAATTCTGGAATCGCGCTTTTCACCGCCCCATCGAGAAACTCGATCTCACGGCAGAGGAACGGGACACGCTGCGTGAAGCTTTTTTCTGGGAGCCGGAGACTCACATCAAGCGGGTGATCTTCATTGCGGTGCCCCATCGCGGCAGCGATTTCGCCGACAATCCGATCGGAAAGCTAGGGCGAGCGCTTGTTCGGCCACCGCGTGAGTTTTCCGACTTTTACCGAACCATTTCTTCGAAAAACCCTGGGGCATTTACTGCTGATTACCAGCATCTAGCCAACGGCGAACTCGATAGCGTCCATGCTCTTTCGCCTCGGCAACCGACCCTGCAGATTCTTGCCGAGTTGCCGCTCAGCCATCCAGTAGCCGTGCATTCGATCATTGGTGACAAAGGTCGTCCTGACCCACCGGAAAAACGCTCCGACGGCATCGTCCCCTACTGGAGCTCGCATCTGGATTTTGCGATCTCTGAGAAGGTCATCCGCGCAAATCACGGTGTTTTTCGCGCGCCTGAGGGTGCTGAGGAGGTGCTGCGTATCCTCAAGAGTGAGAAGAAGTTCTGTGAGCCGTGACTAGGCAGACTCTGGTCTTAAGAACCCAACACTTCCTGCACGGCACCTGCTACTCGGTCATGCGTGCCGGGATCCCCGAGTGAATCGGCAATCCCCTGAAAATCATTGAGCATGCGTTCTCGCGTCTGTCGATCATGGAGAAGAGTTTGCAACTCGGCGGCGATGCGGGCCCCGGACAAACGTTCCTGCAGGAGCTCGGGCACCACCTCTCGTCCAGCCAGCACATTAACGATACCGAGGAATCGAATCTTCAGCACACGGCGGGCAACCCAGGCGGTCAGCCAGCTCACCTTGTAAACGAGCACATAGGGCATTCCCAGAAGGGCCGCCTCCAGAGTCGCCGTGCCGGATGCCACAACACCGGCAGCGCAGCGCAGCATCAGGTGCTGGCAATCGGCGGTCTCGACGGTTACCACACGGTCAAGCCCTCGCTCGCTGATCTTCATGCTCAGTAAATGGCGCAGCTCTTCCGTGACAGCGGTCGTGACAAACCGTAGGGACTCGTCCTCGCGGCGCATCAGGTCAGCTCCCTCCAGCAGCTCATCGAATAATGCATCGATCTCTTTCCTTCGGGAACCAGGAAGCAAGGCTATCAGCGACGACTCCCGCTGTGGTGGGCTTGCTTTCCACTCCACTAATTCATCGACGAGTGGGTGTCCGCAGAATTTTGCCGGCAGGCCCGATTTTTCATAAAGCTCGACCTCGAAGGGGAAGAGGCAGATCATCACATCGAGTAACCGTGCCATCGTCTTGATGCGCCCCTTCTTCCACGCCCAGACCTGCGGTGAGACATAGGAAATGATTTTGCCGGAAAAGCCCCGCTCCCGCAGCGCGGCAGCCAGCCTCAAGTTGAACCCGGGGTAGTCTACCAGCAGCACCCCCGAGGGCGGATCCGTAATGATGGCTTCGACTGTCTCCGCCATCTTCGTTTTGAAATAGGAATACTGCTGGATTACTTCCCAGAAACCAAGCACGGCCGCCTTCTCCAGCCAGTTCTCCACCTGCGGAAAATCACCGGCCAGCTTCTCTCCCCCGAGGCCGCGAACACAAAGCTCCGGCTCACGCTCCTGCAAGGCCTTGAGCAGCGGATGAGCATGGTTGTCACCGCTCACCTCACCCGCCACGATAAAGAGCGAAAGTGCCTCACCGTCAGAATTTCTCATCATTCAGCGACGATTTCTACGGAGCTGGAGGGATCAACATCGTAGCCCCAGTGATCGAAAGCGAAGCTCCAGTGTCGCTGCACAGCATCGACCTCTCGCTGCGTGAGTTTGTGTCGATTCTTCTGATACCCGGAGAGAGATTTCAGATAGCTGCTGATCTCAGACTGCGCCTCATCGGTGAAGGGAATGCGCAGTTGCTGATAGATTCTCTCAATCTCCTCCAGAGGGCGGTCGGTTAAATCCTCATAGCGCACCTCGACCAGATCCGTTTCAGAAAGCCCGAGGGAAGCTTGTTCCTCCAGATAGCCCTTCATGAGCCGCTCATAGGTCTCGACGACAAAGGGCGGGATATCGACATCCTGAAAAGTCTGCCAGGCGAACGCATTATAGAGGCGGGGGAACTTGGCCACAGTCGAAGCATAGACAGGCCATGGGTTGCGCACAATGTGCACAAACTTAGCATTGGGGAAGCGCTTGCGGATCTCGCTCACCCGACAGGTCGACGGAGGATTCTTGAGCAGCAGTTGTTTCCCCGGCCGTGCGACGGCCAACTTTCGGATAAGCAGCTCATAGCGGTCAAAAAACTTCTTCTTCACGCGCGAAGAGACCCCCTCGAAAAATAGGGATTCATCCCGCACTGTCTGCATCTCCTGCGGGAAGTGATATACCCCGTAGTAGCCGATCCGCTGCAGGTTTCCAAGCCCCATCTCCTCCTCCTGCGGCTCGGCGAGAGTCAGCCTGACATTGTCGGTCCCACGTGTCTCAGGCAGCGCCCGATCAATCATCTTTTTCCCGAAAGGGAGCATGGGACCCAGCATATCGTTGGGCATCGCCGTCTCGCCGAAGGTCAGAAACCCGAAGCGGGGATCACGGCTCAGGAGGTTGTGCAGGTGAGTGGTCCCGCTCCTCCAGTGTCCGATAAGAAAAATCGACGGATTTTCTGAAAAATCGACATCCCGGATGCGGGAGCGAAAGGCCATTCTTTCCCACAGAGAGTGCGGTAGCCGCAGGACATTGGCCAGTAGGGCTACCCGGCGCTGCCTGCGTGTTCTAGGATCCGCCGAAGGGGTGAATAAGGCATGACGGAGAAATACAGACAGCCGGGCACCAGCAAATGGGTGAAGCCCAGGAGCTTCCTCCTCAGCCGCCGATCGTAGCGTCCATTTCTTACTCATAAATCCATTCAAAGCTAGGGAGACAGTCGGCGCTGTCGAGCTGTTTCTCTATCTGTGCAGCGGCCCAAAAAGAGTTGCGTTCATTCGCGAACCGTCCCACTATCCCCTCCTGATTTTACGCTACTACCTCATGAAATTTGCAACCATTCTAACGTCCGCTTTCGCAACACTGCTCGCCGTAACTCTGACAAGCTGCGTAGGAGTCATGGCTCTTGAAGGTGTTCATGACCCGGCGGCCGTAGGGAGGGGTCCTACAGCCACAATCTACGCTGAACAGCCAGCAGCCAAGTCAGCTGAGAGACTTGGATCCGCTCAGTCAACAAGAAGAGTGTCAGCACACCAGCTGGCGGCAAAACGACCATCGCGGCAGGTAACGTGGACCTCGTCATCGGCACAGGAGGCGGCCTATCCAAAGCGTGGATCAAAACAAACTTCAACGCGGAAGCGGGGCGCACCTACCGCGTAAAAGGATATCGAAAGTGGGCCGTCGTTGGAACTCAGTTTCGTGCTGAGGTGATCGATGAGGAAACTGGTCAGATCGTGGCGTCTCAGGGTATGTATCAAGGAAACCAGGGAATCGCGATTCCCGCTGCCAACTACTAGGCTGAGCACCTCAGTCTTGACACGAGGATCAGCACCCACGTCCCTTTTTTAGAGTCGTTCGGCAACACCGAAATCGACTCGATAGCACCTGCTGCTGCCACGGGCAAACTTCGTCATCGGGAGCTTTTATCCGCAGCACGTGCGCCGCACGATGAAATGAGCGGAATTGCAGATGAGGCCGTTTTCGTGTCTCCCTACCTTGCTGAGGCCCATCTTGGGAACCTAGCGAGTGGATCCATGCTGCACGAGTAGCTTAACCAAGCTGACTGCTCACCGCGGGACCTCGCGGTTTCAATGACTCTTACCTCGCTCATTTTTTGTAAGAGCTCCTCAGGTTGGGTTCGAACCAACGACCTAGTGGTTAACAGCCACCCGC
>JAHDFZ010000049.1 GCA_020627905.1 Verrucomicrobiota bacterium | reverse complement strand
TATGGGTGTAGTCCAAGGTCTCGTTCCTCGACTTGGCTACACCCTTTATTGTTAGGCCTCCTGCCAGTCCCACCACATGTAGTGTGATTCCCTCTCCAATATTTTAAATTCTTTTCTGCAACGAGCGCACTCTGCCAGATAGAAATCTACCCATTTGTCTTCAATTCTGACGGTGTCTGTAATGGTGATCATTTTCTTTTTCACTTCCTGATTTGGATCTACTCCATGTTCCAGGTATAGACAACACGGGCATTCATCCGAATCCCTGTGAAATTCAATTGTTCGTATTGCGAAATCTACGAAGCGCTTATTGGGAGCAAAGGCCCCTCCCATGTTCAAACCTTTAGTTTTCTCTTTTATCTCGGGAAGAAATTCAACCAATGGTAGGATACTATCTCGAAACTGTCCTTCTGAAATAATCGCACAAGAAGAACTCCAGACCTTGTGAGTGTCACGTGATACGATCTCTTGAACTATTTCTTCAGTTTTCATTCTATCGCCCAACAGTAGGTATTAGTATCATCTCGCAAACGGATATCACGAGCCTTTCCTAGCCTCAGAATGCGGCCTGAAGCCCATCGGATCAAGGGTTTTCTGGAAAAAGCTTCGTATATCAGCTTGATCAAAAGCGGCCGCGATCGCATGCATGCAGGCCGCTGATATCACCATGTTCAGTCGAGCAAGATCAGTAAATAAGTGAGTTTTTGAACATTTCTATTGACACCTTCGGGAGTGTTGTGTTTTTGTGCAGTATGGCAGATTTTAAATCCGAATGGTGCTGGCGGAAAGATCTTCGAGAGTTTCGGGGCCTGAGTGACAGCGAGCGTTCAGGCTATCTACTTGTCCTGGAGTGGTTTGAGAACGTGCGCCTGCGTAATGAATGGGAAGCAGGACGCGAGGCAGCACGCGCTTTCTGGAAAACTGAGGTCCTAAAAGATGACCGCCCACGAGAAGACTGGCAGTCAGGAGACCATTCAAAAATTTTGCAGCCGATGATGATCAGTTAGAAATATGAGGTTGATGCTCCCTGGATTCATCGAATTCGAGACCACCCTACGGGCTGACGCTCCAGTGTCGTTTGGCTGCGTTCCTCGTTGCTCACATAGCTAAGGCTATGCTCACGCCTCGCGCCTTGCCAAACACCACCGGCCCGCCAGTCATCGGCTACCTAATTTTTCAATAGCCTCCTTGGAGTAATGGGAATCAGCCCTCCACTGGTATCTGCACTGGCTCGATGCCTGCCAGCAGGCGCAGGGAGACCACCGTAGTTTGCCGGAGCGTTTGCGCTGCGCAGTGGGTTCAGCCTGCGCGCGTCGCGGTCTGGCACGGCGAACGAAGCAGTGCTATGGAGCGTGGCTTGCCCGCTATGGCAAATTTGCTGAATCGAGTCGGGACGCTATGAGTGAAGAAACAGCGACCCGTTTCCTCGGGTCGGTCGTGGAGGATGAGGAGTGCTCCTATGCGACACAAAAGCAGGCACTGAATGCCATCGCCTTTTTCTTCAAACACGTGCTCGATATTGAGGAACCCGTGTTCGGGGTGCGGCTGCGGAAAACGAGCCAGCGCGTTCCTGTCGTTCTCTCGAAGCGGGAGGCGGCGGAGGTTTTCGGAAAGCTGGAAGAAGCGGCGGAACGGCAGCCAACCAGCAGCCAGCCCTACGCTCTGGCAGCCCGCTTGCAGTATGGGGCAGGCCTGAGGCGGAGCGAGCTGGTCAGGCTACGGATAAAAGACATCGATCTGGATCGAGGCACCGTTACTGTGAGGATGGGTAAGGGGTATAAAGATCGGACGACGCTCCTGCCGAAGGCTCTGCTGGCGAGCGTAGCAGAACAGATCGAGAGCGCTCGGACTGTTTGGCAGCGAGACCAGAGGGAAGGTCAAGGCGGGGTGCATTTACCCGGTGCGCTCGGACGCAAATTCTCGGTGACGGGAAGTAGCTTCGCCGGGTTCTGGCTCTTTCCAGCTCGCCAGCTTTCGGTGGATCCGGAGAGTTGCGTGCGGCGTCGACATCATTTGCATGGACAGGTGCTAAACGAGGCGCTAAGGCGTGCAGCATCTGCTGCAGGCATTCAGAAGCGCGTGACGACGCATGCGCTTAGGCACAGCTTTGCCACGCATCTACTAGAGGGCGGGACTGACTTGAAGACCATTGATTCGGGTGCTCCGCCCGCACCCTTACCCTTCGGGCTTCGCTCCGCTCCGTCCAAAACGCCTCCAGCCCTCGGCGTTTTTCAGGAGTTACTCGGCCACGAGGACATCACGACGACGGAGATCTATCTGCATGTAGCGGTAGGAAGTAACGGTTTGGGTGTGACAAGTCCGCTCGATGAGATTGATGTTTCAGGAGTGAACCTCTTCACTGACTCGGGCGGCGATCGTAAAGAAGCGGCCTAGGAGCTGTCCAAGAGAATATCTCGCTCACGCTCGACCCTCCGTGCCTGCCGAGAAAAGTAGGCGGGAAGGTGACAGACCGACTTTATGTCAAGGGAAGCAAGCTGCTCTCTAAACAGCCCCCGATCTGCCGCTTATCTCGCTCACGCTCGATCCTACATTTCACAAAGCTGCCCCTGCCTAATCCGTGAAAATCCGTGAAATCCGTGGATGTTTCTGACCTAGCCCGGCAGCCCCCGATCTGCCGCCTATCTCGCTCACGCTCGATCCTACATTTCACAAAGCTGCCCCTGCCTAATCCGTGAAAATCCGTGAAATCCGTGGATGTTTCTGACCTAGCTCGGCAGCACCCGATCTGCCGCTTATCTCGCTCACGCTCGATCCTACAGTCCTGAGCGCCTTCCCCCCCTCAACTAAATCCGTGATAATCCGTGTAATCCGTGGATGTTTTTGCTCTAGTCCGGCCGGCATAGGCCACACTCAAGCTTCCGCCTATCTCGCTCACGCTCGATCCTACATTCTCCTATCCAACATCTGCCTGATTCGTGAAATTCGCATCATTCGTGGATCATAATTATCCAGCCCGGGCGCTCCCCCTCCCTCCCTGATCGAAAGCTTGATCTTTTCTGCGTTTCGGGTTCCAATGGCGGCTTCTGAGCCCTCCTATGATTGAAACGTCAGCTCTCTGCAAAAGTTACTACGGCCGCCTGGCGGTGGATCGTCTGGACTTCTCTGTGGAGAAGGGTGAGACGGTGGGCTTCCTCGGGCCGAATGGCGCGGGAAAAAGCACGACGCTAAAAATGCTGACGTGCTTTCTGGCCCCTTCGTCGGGCACCGCCACGGTAGGCGGCCACAGCATCCGGGAGGACGCGCTGAAGGTCCAGCAGACGGTGGGCTACATGCCGGAGAACGTGCCGCTCTACCCGGATATGCGGGTGACGGAGTATCTGGAGTTTCGCGGACGGCTGAAAGGGCTGCGTCACCGGGACTGTCGCCGGCGGATGGCCGAGGTGATGGATCTCTGCGATCTGACTGAGGTCTCGAGAAAAATGATCGGAGCGCTCTCAAAAGGCTTTCGCCAGCGGGTGGGCCTGGCGGATGCCCTGATCCACCGTCCGGAGCTGCTGATCCTCGATGAACCAACCAACGGGCTCGACCCGAATCAGATCCGCCAGGCACGCGATCTCATTCGCCGTCTTGGGGAGGAGTATACGGTGCTGGTCTCGACGCACATCCTGTCAGAGGTCGAAAAAATCAGCGATCGGGTGGTCATTATCGATCGGGGGAAGATCCGAGCCTCCGAGAGTCCGAAAAGCCTGGTGCGCCGGCGCTGTCAGCAGGAGGAACTGCGCGTCGAGCTCAAGGCGACGGAGAAACAGGTAGAAACCCTGATAGAGGGACTGAGCAAAGTGGAGCTTTCCTCCTGCGAATCCCTGCCCGGCGAGTGGCTGGAGGTGACGCTGCGCACGACGGGATCGAAGGACCAGCGCGAAACAATCGCCACGGCGATTCAGGAAAAAGGCTGGCCCCTGCGTGAGCTGGCCAGCCGCACGGCCTCGCTGGAAGATGCCTTCCTGGAAGTCGTCTCCGCCCCCCGGAAGAACCACTGATCATGAGAGCCTTCCTTGTCCTCCTCAAAAAAGAGTGGCGCTCGTTTTTTCTGTCGCCCCTCGCCTTCTCGCTGCTGGCGCTTTTTACCTTTCTCAACGGCTGGCTGTTTGTGAGTCTCATCAATGTGGCTCGTCTGCAGGCGAGTTCGCGTAGTCTGGTCTATTCCTTTTTCGAATCCGGCTGGTTCTGGATGGCACTGCTTACGCTGTTCCCCGTGCTGACGATGCGCCTGTTCGCCGATGAGAAGCGCACGGGAACGATCGAGGGCCTCTTCACGGCACCGGTGACGACGACACAGGTGCTGCTGGCGAAATTTACAGCGGTCTGGCTGAGCTACATCCTGCTGCTCACCCCCATCCTGCTTTTCTTTCTGCTGCTGAACCTTTTCCTACCCGTGGGAGCGGGCGTCCACTTCGGCGAGCTCTGCAGTGCGTTCCTCGGGCTCGTGCTGATCGGTGCGCTGAACCTCGCGCTCGGCACCCTGGCCTCTTCCCTGACCAATCACCAGATGATCGCGGCAATGGTCGCTTTTGTTTTCGTTATGCTCCACTACTTCCTGGGGTTCATGCACCAGTTCAGCGTGGTGCCCGATTCCTCATGGACGAGCGCGCTCACCCACTTCTCCAGCTCTGAGCATATGAAACAGCTGAGCGCCGGGCTGCTGGATACGCGGGCGATGCTCTACTACATCAGCTTCACTGCCCTTGTTCTGTTCCTGAACTTTCACGTTCTGGAGGCCCGCAAATGGCGCGCCTGAAAAACTGTCCTGGTAATCATGAAAGACAGCAAGCCACCAAACAAATCACCCAAGCCCTGGATGCGCATGGCCAGTGTGGTGCTGCAGATCTTGCTGGCGGCGACCCTCTTCTTACAGGTGAACTACCTGAGCTGTCGCCGCAACGAGGCCTGGGATCTGTCGCGAGATCAACGTTTCACGCTGAGTTCAGCGACTGAGCAGGTGATCGGGCAGATCGGTGAGCCGATCACGCTCGTGGTGGCCTTCCTCACCTCTTCCCCGATTTATGAAGAGGTGAGAGCCATGGCAGCGGAATACGATCGGCTGGGGAAAGGGCAGATCCGACTGGAAACACTCGATCTGGGCCGCAGTCGCGACCGCATGCTGGAGCTGGAAAGCGCCTACGGAGTGAAATTCACCGGCGACCAGTTGCTGGTGTTAGGCCCGGAAAATCGTTTCAAGGTGCTGCGGAGTGATGACCTCATCCTCTCGGAATCGGCCGATGGTCAGATCTCGCAATTCCTCGGCGAGGAGAAGATCTCGTCCTCCATCCTCGAGCTGATCGAGGGGCGCGAGCGCCGCATTGCCCTGCTGGCAGGTGATCGCCCGTCCGGGGAGCTGGCAGCGGTAGCCTCTCGACTGATCCCTTTCATCGAGGCGCAGAACGGTCGGCTGGAAACCCTCAATCTGGAGGACAAGCAGAGCATCCCCGCTGACCTGGATTGCCTGTTGCTCCTCGGCAATACCACGGACCTGACGGAGCGGGAAACTGCGCTGCTGGAGCAGTCGTGGACGCAGTCGCAATTCGGCATCGTCTGCCTGCTCGATCCTGCAGCTGCGACGCCGAATCTCGACGGCTTTCTGCGGAGTGTCGGGGTCGGCCCCCGCCGTGACCGCGTGCTCAGCGTGGTCGAGATCCCGGGCATGGCAGCTCGCAAGACTCTCGAGGTCCCGGTCGTGCTGCTGCCGAGCGAGGCGGTAAATGAGGATCTGGGAGCGATGACGACCAGGTTTAGCGGCCTGACCCGCTCCATCGATGTGCTATTCGAAGATGACCTGCTGCTGGCAGAGAACATTCGCCCGATCCCCCTCGCAGCTGCCAGCGAAGGATTCTGGGGAGAGACAGAATTTCAGGAGGAACAGCTAAGCTACAACCCCGACCGCGACACCGGAGCCCCTGATCTCGTCTTTGTCTCTGGAGCGGTAGAGCGCGGCCTACCGGGAGATGCCAATCTGGAGCGCGGTGCATCCCGCCTCGTGGTGATCGGAAATGCCGAGGTGATTTCAGCTGAAAGTCCGACGCAGCAGGTAGCGGCGGACTTTTTTGTCTCCTCGATGAACTGGGTGATGAAGCGGGGCGACGGGCTCGGACTGCCGCCGCGGAGTCGGGTGGAATTCTCTCTACCGCTCTCAGGCTCAGACTTCGGGCTGCTCCAGATCTGGGTGCTCTTTATTTTTCCCGCCGCCTTTCTGGGATTGGCGGCGGTGGTGCTTTGGCGGCGGAGAAGATGGTAATGAGCAGAAAGACAGAACCGAAAGCTATGAGAGACCATTGAGAAACTATGCAAACGATGATGAGAGAAGGTAGGAATGATAATTTCGACAGGGCTCAAGGCGTAGTGACTGCTCTCACCCTTCGGGCCGCAGCCCTGATTCCGTCTGGCTGCGTTCCTCGTTGCTCAGGTAGCTATGGCTACCATCGCTCCTCGCGCCTTGCCGGTCGAAAACAGGGTTACGGTCATCGCTCACCTAGTTTTTCAACGGCCTCCTAAAGCTATGAAGCGCATCCTTCTCCATCCCCTCTTTCTCCTGTGTCTTGCCATCTGCACGGCGGCGATCGCCATTCAGCAGGTCAATCAAACGGATCGCGAACAGGTCAGCCTGGGGGCCGCTCGATCGCAGCTGGTGCTCGGCGCGACACAGGATCGCGTGCGGGCGATCCGCATCTCGGTGCCGGGGATGTCGGAAACGATCATCGCTGAGCGATCGGGTGCCTGGTTCTTTCAGGCGCCTTCCGTTGACCGGGTCCACCCGGCACAGGTAGCAGGCCTGCTCACTCAGCTCACCGGCCTGCGGGTGAAGGCTGAGCTTTCCGCCGAGGAGATCCCAACTGATGCCTTCTCCGATGACAAAACCGTCGTCGTGGAGGTATCGCTGGGCGAGCCGGGATCCGGTGCTGACTCCTGGAGCCGCGAGAGCATCCGTTTCGGCCTGCCGGCGGCGACTGAGGGCGACATCTACGTCGAAACCACTGATGGTCGCACAGCGCTGGTGCAGACCGGACTTCGCGAGAATCTGATGCAGGCCCAGGCGCTGCTGCTGGACCGTCGACTCCTCGGCCCGCCGGTTTCCTCCATCGTGCAGATGGCGATCACGGTTGGAAAAGACATAGTAGGAGCAGAGGGTCAGATGGCCGACGTCATCGTCCAGCGGCAGATCGTCCCAGAGCAAACCGCCTGGCAGCTCGTCCACCCCATCGCTGCCTGGGCGAACCAGGAGGCGGTCGAGGAATTCCTCAGCACTCTCGCATCGATGGAGGCGACGGATATCACGGCCTCAGATAGCGCTGCCTTGACCATTCCATCCCCTCTTCCCGCTGGGGACGCAGTGCTGTCTATCCGCACCCTCGGACTGGAGCAGCCCATCCAGATCTACCTGAAAACGAAAACGGAGGCGCAGCCTCTCCCCGCTGTCGAGGCGCGGGCCTCTGACCGCCCGGGAACCTTTCAGCTGGAGACGAACTTCATCGCCCAGCTGCCACAGCTGCTGGCGGGCTTTCGGGATCGTTCCCTCGGAAAGCTGTCGCTGGTCGATCTCAGCCGCATCACCATCCAGAGCCGAATGGATCCCCCTATCCTGATGCTTGCTCAGCGGGAGAGTGACCGCATCGGCTGGAGCGTGCGCCTGAACAATGAGCTGGAGCGCGCCAATGTGCCAGCCGTCCAGGCACTGGTGGAGGGCTTCAATGAATCCCAGGTGATCCGCTTCATCGATGATCCGCAGAACGGACTTGCTGTTTTCGGGTTGGAACCTCCAGCGCGCCGCATTACATTCGAATCGCAGATCCCTGATCCCGAAGCTCAAGGGGGGCTGCAGTCGGTGACGACGGTCCTCAACCTCGGCCTCACCGAATCGGACGGGACGCAGCGTTTGTTTGCGAATTTCGCTGGGCAGACACAGGTCTCAGAGCTGGACCCCACCTTTCTCTCTTTCGTCCCCTCCCATCCGATCAAATGGAAGTCGCTCAATGTTTTCTCCTTCGCCCCCTCTCGGCTGGTGGAGATCGAGCGTGAGGTCACCGGCCGCGAGGTGATGAATCTCCGCTATGATCGGCGTCTCGACAGCTGGTCGGCCGAGCGCGACGGACTGGATGCCACCAATTTCCTTGATCGCGGAACGCTCAGCGGATTTCGTGATCGTCTGTCCTCCCTGACGGCGACGACCTGGCTCCTGCGCCAGCAGGGTGCGTTCGAAGCCCTGCAGAAGCCAACTGCTACCATCAGGATCACCGTGCTAGAGCGAGATGTCGCGCTGGGGCAGTCGGCGGAGAGGAGCTACACCCTGAGGTTTGCCCCGACGCCGTCCGGTCGCAGCTACTTCTGCCGAATCGATGATGACCCGGATCTGTTCACTGTGAGCAGCGATCTCTATCGTGATCTCACGGTGCCACTGACGCAGAGTTCCGGGCAGTAGGAGCGCGCTGGCAAGTGGGATAGGTTCGTATCAGCGATCAGGGCTTCTGCCGTGGGACTGAAGTCACCCTTCCATAGTCGCATCGTGAGTGCTGGGGAAGAGCGAATTCATTCGCGGGCGACATCTGGCTTCGTTGCAGGGCTTGGGCAATAGCAGGGTCGGGAGACCCTGCCTCCGAATGCCAGGGTTTTGCCATGGGAATACCCCCAGGCCATGATCAGGGCATAAAAAAACCCTCAACCGTCTGAGCGGCGAGGGTTGTTCTTATCAATCAACGAACGAGGGTCTTACGCAGCGCTCAGCGAATTTACCTGCGCAGCGACGCGGCTCTTCAGACGGCTCGCGGTGTTTTTGTGGATGACGCCGCGCTTGGCAGCTTTGTCAGCAGCAGAAGAAAACTGACCGTAGGCTTCTTTGGCTTTTTCAAGATCCTTTGCTTCGACAGCAGCGAGGACGTGCTTGCGGAACGTCTTGATGCGAGACTTAGCCGCACGATTGCGTTCGGTGCGGACAACAGTCTGACGGGCGCGCTTGCGAGCAGATGCGGAGTTAGCCATGATGAAAAGTTTTTAGAATTGTTGATTGCTCCCCACTTGGGTAGGGGCGCGGAATATAAGCGGTCGTTTTTATTCGTCAAGCTCAATATGGGGGATCTCCCTCAGCTCGAGATAGGCAGGCTGGAATCCGGCGTCCTCCAGCGTCTGAAGGGTCACTGGCTCGGCAGGCACGGCAGAGGGCAGGCTCCCACTCTCCTGCTGATCCAGCGCCTGGATAATCGGGACGCCGGGCGCTACTTCCGCAGGCTTCGGCTCCGGCAAGCTGATTTTTACGGGAGACGCAGGTCGCAGAGGCTCCGGAATGACTGTCCCCGGTGAGGCGGCCTTTCTCTTTCGGATGACCGGCGCTTTCTCCTCGCCCGTTTTCTGAGTGGCACCGCCGAGATGTGACAGTCGATCCTTCGACACATAAAGGATGGCACCTTTGTCGACGCGGCGGAAGAGATCGATGACATCCTTCGACTTCATACGTATACAGCCATAGCTGACCGGCTTGCCGATGTGGCGCTCTGCAGCTGTCCCGTGGATGTAAACACAACGGGAGAAGGTATTGCTATTGCGCTTCTCCAGTCCTTTGAGCCGGAGGATCCGCGAAACGATGGGATCCCGACCGCCGCTGTCAGGCTTGACGATCTGCCCCGTCCATTTGCGGCTTTTGAAGACAGCTCCACTGGGTTTGCCTTTACCGATTTTCTCCACCACCTCCATTTTTCCCAGCGGCGTCTTGTAGCTACCCTTCGCGTTCCCCAGACCAAATTTCGAGGTCGAGATAGGGTAAGTCTTTGAGAGCATCCCCTTCTTATAGAGCGCAATTTTCTGCATGGGGACTGAGACCTCCATAGATTGCGCATACTGCTTATGAGATGCCGAGGGCACGGAACACTGGGTCAGCAGAAGCGGGAGAAGCAGGAATGAGAGAGCGAGAAGCAGTCGATTCATCGAGCCGAAAACGTGAAAGGGTGGAAAATTTTAGAAAAAGATCGAAATCAGACTAATTGTATATAAGTTTTTTAAAAAATCAACAATTCCGAACTAGTTGGCCATTCATGAAAGTTTTTCTCGTAGACGACCGCTTTGAAACGTCTTTCTCTTAAGAGAACTTTCCTCCTGAGAACCCTTTATCCCCGCCTTTCCTCCTATGCATCGCCACTTTCTTTTCTTCGGTCTGTCGCTGACCTTAGCCGCTTCGGTCTCTTCAAAGCTCACGGCACAGGACATTCCGGACTATCTTCTGGAAGACGAGCATGTCCGAGAGGAGTTCGGGGTGAATGACTTCACCACTCCCTCGATCGAACTGATCTTTGCTGATTTGCGCGCGCTGCGCCCCCTCCCCTACGAGGCGCTGCGACGCGAACTGCCGGAGGAAACGACGATGGACCGCATCAGTCTGGCACTGACTGCCGGCACCCTGATCGCCGATGGTTTTCATGCTGTCGAGGGCGAACAGCTGCTGGATCTCGAGCCCGTAGGGCGCTCTCTGCTGGACCACGCGAAGGCTCTCGGATCCGGAGCCCAGGTATCATCGAACCTCAAAAGCCTCATTGAGAAAGCAGCCGACAATGACTGGGAGTCGCTGCGCAGCGAACTGTCAAAGACACAGCGCGATGTGGAAAAAGAAATGGTGCTATTGCGGGATGTCGATGTCGCCAACCTGCTCAGCCTCGGAGGCTGGCTCCGCGCATTCGAAATCGGTTGTGCCGCTTCGCTGGAACCCTATGACGTCAACAAAGCGAAACTCCTCGGCAGACCTGAGGTGCTCGACTACTTCGTCGTCACCGTCGATACCCTGAAGTCCCGCATGCCGGAGAACGCAACGATTGCTCAGCTGAATGAGGGGCTCGCTGCCATGCGCAAGCTCATCGAACTGCCAGAGGACCGAGTGCTGACGGAGGCGGAAATCGTCGAGATGGGAACCCTGACAGGAGGCTTGATCGAATCGGCGACCGGGCGCACGAAACCGGATGATGAAGGCGCGGCCGAGAATGCCGAATAATTATCGGATCTCGATTTCCCGCTTCTCCAACTCCTTGATCGCCTTTTTCTTGGCTTCCTCCTCGGCAGCTTTGATCGCAGCCGCCACTTCTTCAGCCGTGAAGGTCCTTTCAGGATCCGGCACAGCGGGGGCAATCATTGGCTCCCATATGTCCTCTCTCACTGGCGAGAGCGCTTCCTGATTGATCAGGGTGAACAAGTAATCATTCGGCTCCTGGCCGGAAAGCCTCACTTCATTTTCAAAGAGGGGTGCGTCAGCCTTGAGAAACTGACGAAGGTTGAATTTCCACACGCCGCCCTCCATGCGGAAAAAGAGCCGCTTATTCGTCAGGACTCCAGCCTCCAGGCATTGCGCCTCTGCAACTCCGCCACCAAGCATCTCCGGATTCCTGGCCTCCAAAATCCCAAACCGCTTGCGATCAATCCAGTCGTTGTCGACGAGGAACGTGAAGAGATCAGCACCGCTCATTCCCTTCAGTTGCGAAGGGGTCATTCGATGCCGAAACCGAAAAACCTGGAAGCGATCGTAGGCCGGAAGCTCGTTGATCTCAGTCGGACTCCCCTGCAAAGCCATCGTCCTGTAGAACTGGAAAAGCCCAAGGCTATCCCGTGTCAGAACCTCTGCGGCTGAGCGGCCCTGCATGCCAATCATTGCCTGCCGGAAATCGGAGAAACTACGGAGGATGTTTGCCCGCTCCTTATTCGCCTGAGCCGGATCAAAACAAAGACCGACTAGGGCAATCAGCAGAAGGAAAAGAGGAAAGCGAAATACGGGGAATGGCATGCTTCATTAGTATCCGGTAATCGCTCAAAAAGGGCAAGAGAAAGCAAAAGTGTTCAAAAAGACCACTTTTCTGTTGCTGTTCTCAAATACACATATAAGTTCACCCGAACATATTTCATTCCTTCAATTCATGCTCACTGAAATCTCCATAAAAAATCTAGGCCTAGTTGATCACCTCAGTTGGCATCTTGATCGCGGACTTGTTTGCGTAACCGGCCAGACCGGTGCCGGGAAATCCATGATCGTCGGAGCATTGAAGCTCGTCGTCGGTGAGCGGGCAGACTCGAGCCTCATCCGCCGAGGTGCCACATCATGTGAGGTCGTCGCCACCTTTGATTTGAGCCATTCCCCCGCGCAACTGGCCAGCATCAATGCGCTACTGGAGGAGAGTGGGATCTCTGCCTGCGAAGACGGCCTACTGATGGTGAAGCGGGAAATCGGGGCAAAAAGTCGGCAGTATGCCAACTGCAGCCCCTGCACGGTGACCCTGCTCCGCAAGCTGGGAGAGCACCTCGTAGATCTCCACGGCCCTCACGAGCATCAGAAGCTTCTCTCTCAGGACAATCAGCTGCGTATGCTCGACGCCTACGCACAAAACCAGAAGGAAAAAGACGCTTATCTGACTGCGTATTCTGCCTGGGCAAGGGCGAAACGGGATCTCGAGACCTTTGAGCGTGCCCAGAGCCTCTCCAGCGCAGAGGTCGAGTTGCTCCGCTATCAGGTCGATGAAATCGATGCCGCCGAACTCCAGCCCGAAGCGCACGAGCAGACAGAGCTGGACTACCGTCGCGCACAGAATGGCACCCGTCTGGGGCAACGGGCGTCTGATGCGATGAATGCCCTCAGCACCGCCACCGCTGCCCTCGCAGATGTTTCAAGACACGTGTCACAACTGCACAACTCCGGCGAAAGCGACAGTGAAGTCCTTCGCTGGATGGAAGATGTCGATGCGGTAACGGCGCAACTGGGAGAGATCGATCATGGGTTGCAGGATTACCGATCCGCCCTAGACATCGCTCCTGATGAAATGCAGCGGCTGGAGGAAGAGATCGAGACCTTCGACAACCTAAGCCGTAAATACGGGACCACCGTTGAGGAGATTCTTGCCTTCGCCACTGACGCACGCAATCGGCTGGATCGGGCCGAAGGGCGTGAGGATGAAGAGGCTGCCCTGCGGGAAGAAATCCGCAATGCCGGCGAGCTTCTGCAGGCGAAAGGAGAGAGACTCAGTCAGGCTCGCCACAAAGCAGGTCCGAAACTGAGCAAAGCCGTGGCGCGGCATTTGAAGGACCTAGGCTTTCACCAGGCGCTGTTCCAGGTGGTTTGGGAAGATCTGCCGAATCCAGGCTCCGCCGGCACAGAACGAGTGGACTTCCTCTTCGGGCCAAATCCTGGCGAGCCCATGCAGCCACTGCGCCTCGTTGCCTCCAGCGGTGAGATTGCGCGCCTCATGCTGGCCATCAAGAGCGCTCTGGCGAAACAGGATGATACCGCCTTGTTAGTGTTTGATGAGATCGATGCGAATGTCGGCGGCGAGATTGCAGCCGTCGTGGGAGAAAAGCTGGAGGCCCTTGGGAAAGATCGGCAGATTCTAGCAATCACTCACATGCCACAGGTAGCGTCCCGCTCCGATCAGCACTTTGTCGTTCAGAAGAAAGTTGTGAAGAAACAGACCGTCTGCAGCCTGCGGGCGATGGAGGGAGAGGAGCGGCTGACTGAGCTAGCCCGCATGCTGGGAGGCGTATCAGACCAGACGAAGGCCTTAGCTGCCTCGCTGGCAGCGGCATCCTGAGGGGAATGGCTCCGAGCGGAAACCCAAAGCCTTTCTCTTTGAAAACAAAGCCCATTCGGTTCCGGTGCCGCAATCAAGCGCAGCCGCGAATGAATTCGCTACTCCCCAACCTGCCCACCGCAGTCGCCGATGGGGCGATATCGGTCCGATACAGCGGAAGGCAGGACCTCGCCGTCCGCACTTACCCGAAATAATCCGGTTCCTGCCCGGGCTTCCATTTGATGTTGCAGCCACTGGATGGATACCATGGCTCGGCGACTGCCTGATCATTCAGCACTGCTTCACAGGCAGCTCGCAGATCCGTGCCGAGAGGCTGCCCGCCACGGCCGCCGGGACGCGAATCATCGAATTGACCGGCATACGCCAGCTTCAAATCGGCGTCGAACAGGTAAAAATCAGGCGTGCACGCTGCTGAGTAGGCCTTCGCTACCTCCTGGCTTTCATCGAAGAGATAGGGGAAATTCCAACCCGACTCACGAGCGAACTCAACCATCTTCACCGGCCCATCCTGAGGGTATTTCTCAACATCGTTGGCACTGATGGCGATGGTCTGAATCCCCCTCCCCTCGAACTCGCGAGCCAGCTGGCCGAATTCTTCAGCCAGATGCACAACGAACGGACAATGGTTGCAGACAAAAGCGATCAGCACGGCCTGCTTGCCATCAGCCAGCTCACGAAGAGAGAATTCGGTATCCGTGCCATCCGCGAGGGTGAAATCGGGAGCGACCGCGCCGGCCTTGAGATTGAATGTAGAGGGGACTTCTGCCATGAACCAAGCGTAAAAGAGGCGAACGCCCCGTCAAGGCATTCCTAACCGGGCGTGCTCACAGAGATGAGCTCTTTTGCCCGGAAGGAACGGAATGTGAGATCCCCCCTTTCTCCACGCATCTTTTGACCACGCTGATGGAACGGATTCTCTCTAGGAGACCGTTGGAAAACTAGGTGATCGATGACCGTAACCCTGTTTTCGGCTGGTAAGGCGCGAGGAGCGATGGTAGCCATAGCTACCTGAGCAACGAGGAACGCAGCCAGACGGAATCAGGGTTGCGGCCCGAAGGGGGAGAGGAGCAACCGCGCCTTCAGTCATTTCGAAATGATGACTTTTATCGTCTCTCATCATCGTTTGCATAGTTTTTCAACGGTCTCCTAGCGGACAGGGCTTCCGTCTCGCGACTAAAGTCGCGATTCCATGGGTCGCATCGCTCTCGAAGCGGGATGGGGAATTCATTCGCTGACGACATCTGGATCTTGTGAAGCCAGAGAACGAATCGGTGCTCGATTCCCATTTGCGATTCCCATCGGCGCAGGGCAACCTTACCTGCCTGCCGAACCACATGGACTTCTCCGACGCCACACTCCTCATCGTTGATGATGAAAAGAATACACGGGAAGGGTTGCGCCTTTCTCTGGAGGACGAGTTTGATGTCTACATTGCGGCGAACAGCGCAGAAGCGGAGCAGATTCTCAAGAGCGAACCAATCGATGTGCTCCTGGTAGACCTTCGCCTCGGAGGAGAGGATGGCATGGAGCTGCTTACCGCCAGCCAGGCGCGACCCCGCCCGCCTATCGGGATCCTCATGACGGCTTATGGCTCAGCTGCCACCGCTGTCGAGGCGATGAAGCGCGGTGCCTACGACTACGTCAGCAAGCCATTGAACATCGATGAGCTGGAAATCGTCATCAAACGGGCCCTCCGCAGCCGCAAGGTAGAGAAGGAGAACGTGTCCCTGAAGCAGCAGGTCTCGACCCGCTTTCAGGTGGAGAATATTGTCGGCTCTTCGCAGGCCATGGTCCCGGTCTTTGAGACGATCAAGCAAGTCGCCCCGTCGCGTGCCACCGTTCTCATCGAAGGCGAAAGCGGAACCGGTAAGGAGCTCGTCAGCAAAGCCATCCACCATTTAAGCGGCCGCCCCAAGTCAAAACTTGTCACGGTGCATTGCGCGGCCCTCAGCGAACAGTTACTGGAGAGCGAGCTTTTCGGCCATGAAAAAGGGGCTTTCACAGGTGCCACGGAGCGCCGCACCGGCCGCTTCGAAGAAGCCAATGGCGGCACCCTCTTCCTCGATGAGATCGGCGAAATCGACCTCAACACGCAGGTGAAACTTCTGCGCGCCATTGGCGAACGGACCATCGAACGACTCGGAAGCAACAAGCCGATCAAGGTAGATGTCAGGGTCGTCGCCGCGACGAACAAAGATCTCGGCGAGATGGTCCGGGAGGGCACGTTTCGCGATGATTTATTCTTCCGCCTGAACGTTGTCTCCATCAAAATGCCACCGCTACGCGATCGCAAGGAGGACATTGTGCTATTGGTCGATGCCTTTCTGCAGGAGTTCATGAAAGAAAACAGCAAGTCGCACATGGAGCTCACGACGGAGGCGACTCAACTGCTACTGGACTACAACTGGCCCGGCAATGTCAGAGAGCTGCGGACAGCTATTGAACACGGAGTTGTCATGGCAACAGGTAAGAAAATCGGTGTCCGGCATCTTCCGCGCTTCATCACGGATGGTAGCCTTGCCACTCTCCGCGGCACGACGGGTGCAGGAAGCGATGAAAGACCATCATCCTTCGGCGTTCCCAACAGCGATGATCTCAACCTGGCGAGAATGGAAGAACGCTTCATCAAACTGGCCCTGGAAAGAACGAATAACAATCGCACAGAAGCTGCCGAGTTACTGGGCCTCTCACGTCGCACCATGCAGAGAAAGCTCAAAGAAATGGGACTGGTGCGCGAGCGGGAAACAGGAGGTGCAAATGAGTGAGGAGCCAGAGGGCGAAACCATGCGCTATGGAATGATCGGTCACGACGATCGCTCCGAGTCAGAGAAACTGGAGAAATACCTTGGGGAGGTAGACTGGTCTTATCTCGAGAAACACTACGCAGCGGGTGCTCTCGTCTACGTAGATCCTGCACTCGATCTCGTCAGCGTGGGGAAAGCCTTTGTCGAAGATGACGCCGAAACAATCGCCGCCTGGAAAAAGGCAGGCGATATCCTGATCCCCTCGACCCCGCATGCCGCGTATTGGGAGGAATCTGAGCTCTCCTTCGAGGCTCTCGTTGTTTCTCCTTTTGTCCTCATGCGGGAAGCGCCGGAGAAATGAGCACTTCAGCCGAGGTGCCCCGCCTCTTCCTCGCACCGATGCAGGATGTCTCCGTGCTAGCGGTGTGGCGCGTGATGGAGCAGTATGGCGGCCCTGATTGCTACGTGACGGAATACTTCCGCGTGCATCATGACTCCCGCCCGGAAAAACCGATCCTAAGGTCGATCATTGATGGACCAGAAGATAAACCCATCGTCGCTCAGATGATCGGCAATGATCCCGAGCTGCTCAAACAATCGGCGAGGTGGATCCAGGATCAATCGCCCTGCAGCGGTATCGACATCAATCTCGGCTGCCCTGCTCCGAAAGTTTGCGGAAAACAATCCGGTGGCGCCCTGTTGCGCGATCTGGATCGCATCCGCCAGATTGTGGAGACGGTTGGACCGGAGGTCCGCGGGACATTCAGTCTGAAGACTCGGGTTGGCTTCGAAAACGATGACGAGTTTGCCAGCCTGTTAGACCTATTTGGCAGCTTCCCCATCGACTGGCTGGCCATCCACGGGCGGACGGTTCGGGACAAGTATCAATCACCCGTCCATACCTCACGCATCGCAGAGGCAGTTAAGCGACTTCCCTACCCTGTCATCGCCAATGGTAGCGTTGTGTGCCACGAGACGGCTGCGGCAATGACCACCAAAACTGGCGCGCATGGGCTAATGGCCGGGAGAGGAGCCATCCGCAATCCGTGGCTCTTCCAGCAGATTCGCGCTCAGAAAGCCGGTAAACCAGTGCAGACGGCGAGCCTGCAGGACCTCAGGGTTTATCTCTGTCAGCTTGCAGAATCGTTCACCGAAGAGGCCAATGGCAAATCAGAAGAGCAAGTCGTTCACAGGCTGAAGAAGATCAGCAACTATGTAGCCGCAGGCATCGCTGATGGGGCCTTTCTCGAGCACCTGCGGCGGGTGCGCTCGTGGGTGGAGTTCGAGAATATTTGTCAGCAGTTTCTTGATTCAGATAAGGCATTACCGCTCAGACCGAGCGAAGACGGAAGGCTGTTCTGCGGCATGTCAGAATTACTGGCGTGACGACCCGTAACCGCGATTGTAAAATCGTGAATCTGTCCGCCGGCAAGCCTGTGTCAGAGGACCGAGCTCTCCGGTCCACCAGCTCACGCTGGCGGCTACACTTCTTCTCAGCCCCGTAGCCGCGATTGTAAAATCGTGGATTTGTCCGCACGCAAGCCTGTGCCCGACAGACAGTCACCTACGCGCTGCATTTAGCCCTCTGCGTTCTCTGCGGCTCTGCGGCTCTGCGGCTCTGCGGCTCTGCGGCTCTGCGTGCGCTCCCTCCCTCCCATGCAAAATCCAGCCAGATCGTCCTAGTTCGGAATCGGCGGCGGTGGAATCCGACGAATCGGCTCAGCCTTCCCAGGCTTTGGCGGATCCGCTTTCTTCTCTTCCTTTGCAGGAGCCGTCGCGGGCGACTTCGGCACGTCACGAAGATCCCGCATCTGGGCGGTCGATTCTTCCTTCTTCGGAGTCGTCGGCGTTACCGGTGCCACAGGAGCGACTGGCGCCTCTGGAATGCCATCATCGACTGAAGGCCCCGTCTCCGGGATCGGGATCGGCGGTGAAACCCGATTCGGCGATGCCGGGGTTTCGAATACAGGCGGATCCACCTGCGGTGTGATATCGACCCGAGGCGAACGCGCCGGAGCATTCGGCACCGCTGAACGCGTCAGACTCTCCGGCGTCAGCAGTGAATCCTCGATCTTCGGTAGCCCATCCGGACGCGAGCGCTGATCACGAAAGACCCAGACCGAACGCAACAACTGCCCGCTATCCGCCGAAATATAGAGCTTGCCCACCGTCCGCTGAGCCCGATTCATGAGATCCAGTCGCCAGTAGGCACCGGCGTTGAAATCGCGAGCCCGAAGCACATAATTCACGCTATCAAACGCTACCTTTGCCCGACGCGCCTCACTCTCAGCAATCGCAAAAGCCGCTTTGCTATCCACCTGCACGTCGCCAATGCGGAAGAACCCGGCCGGCACCCGCTCGGGATAGCGCTCCTGATCCGTCCCACCATCGAATGCTCCCATCTCCGAAGCCTGAAACTGGTAAAGCATGCGCGGCGCACGCGCATCATGCGCGAGAAACTTCCAGGCACGCGGCTGAGGCGTGCCGTCAAAGGCGTAAGCCTCTGCCATGACATTCACCGCATCCGGCCCGAACTGCGTGGCGATGCGCCCGTAGGCTTCTTTAAAGGTGAGGTTGGCGAGAGCTGAGCCGGAGGCGAGGACAAGGCTCAGAGAGAGGCACAAAGCGAAACGTTTCA
>JAHDFZ010000048.1:5667-18978 GCA_020627905.1 Verrucomicrobiota bacterium | reverse complement strand
ATTACCCGAATCAAGGAAAAGCTCCAGCTCTTTTTTACGGGCAGCCCGTCTATCACGAGAGCATGCGCTTCGGCGGATTTCGGACCAGCGGAAGCAGGGTCGTAAGCGAAAGAATGATCAGAGCACTGGAAATGGCCAGAATAACAGGAAGGCCGAACCAGCTGACGAGATAGAAAGCGAGAAACGGTGCGCTGAGGATCCTCAGACCGGCGAGGAAGGTGTGCACGGACATGTAGTCGGCGATCGCTCGCTGGGGAGCGAGTTTCGTCACACACAGACTGAAAAGGATCTCTCCGCCCGCTCTGGCGAACCCGAGCAGTCCGGACCCGATGGCAATCAGGGCGACGTTCGGCCAGACATAATAGAGAAGAACGCCCAGGAGGAAGACGAAATTCGCTGCGAAACGCAGCCGAAAGAAATCAATGCGATCAAAGAGCCATCCCCAGAAAAAGGTGCAGCCCAGACGGACCACGGAGGGGATAATGCCGGTGATGAGGCTGATCGTCTGCACATCCAGCTCCAGCCCGTATTCTGGCAGATCGACGTAATCGACTTTCAGGGCATTCACGGCCATCACCCCGAGACCGAGGGCCATGGATGAAACTAAGATGCGGCAGAATACCCGGTCCTGCCGGACTTCTTCCAGAGCATCGGGGAGACTGTGATGGGCATCCGCATCCTCTCGCGGGCGTCGCGACGGGACGACAAAATAACAAATCGCTGTGAGCAGCGACATGGAGACGTAAATCCAGAGAAGCAGCCGGTAGCTGGAGAAGTCCTCATCCAGCATGCCGCCGAACAACCAGCTGGCGACCATGGTAGCGCCCGCTTTCACGAACAGGGTCGACGAAAATGAGCGACCTCGGTTTTTGTCCGGATAGTTCTCCCGCACATATTGCGTCTGCAGTGGCAGCACGAGCCCCAGAAACCCCATACCGAAGCACAATCCTCCGACGAAAAGGGCCTCAGAAGTCGGGGCTAAGGCTGCCGCCGCGTAACCAGCAGCTGAGAGCAAAGCGATGAGCGATGCTGCGCGAGACACGCTCAAACGCAAACGTGCGGTGGCAGATGTAACGAAGAGACTGCCGATCAGACCGAAAGCGGGGCTGGCGAGCAGCAGAGACTTGGTCGTAGGGCCGGAGGAAAACTGCCCGTTGGCAATGAGAATAGCAAAGGTGACGAAACAGGTCTCGAGCACCCCTCCGGCGACTGCCCGGACGAGATCCGCAGACAAAGTCCGGCGGAAGCGCTGTCTATCGGACGCGCTGAGGGTGGTTTCATGGTCTTTCAATGTGATGCTGGGAATGGGCACAGAGCCGACTTACTCGTCCGGCTTTTCTGCAGCAGGGAGGGCGGGTTGATCTACCGGGGCTTCGCCCTCGGCGGCAGCTTGCGTCTCGGCATTCTTCTTAGCGATGAGATCCTCCCACTGATGGAGCTGATACCCCTCCCCGAGACCGCCGATTTTATCCATTAGCTCGCGACAGCGGGCCTCCCATTTTTCCAGATCGGGCGGGCTGGTCCGATCTTCACGCGACTGGGGGAAGATCAGATAGGTCACCGTGAGATCGCTGACCGCCCGATTGTAGGCTGAGGCTTTCTCGTTGACCGTCTTGGCGATGCGGAGCGAAGCCTCGCCGAACTTCCAGCTCGGGCCGGCATCTCCCGCGATGGCAGGGTAGGCTTTATCCCCATAAATAATCACTCCGTAATCGCCGATCTGCGGCCCGAAGGGGGTGTCATTGTGTCGCCGCAGCAGAGAGAGAGGAATCACAAAGAAGGGGTCAGCCTCGGCGATGAGGTAGGAGCGCGCCTTGATGTCTGGAATGCCTGCCTCCAGGTAGGATATCTGCGAACGGAGGTAGCGATTCCGCTCGGTGCTGAGCCCTTTGATGGCGAATTCCTTCTTGTAGGCCGCGAGTTTCTCCTCCCACCGCGGCAGAAGCGGATTAGGCGTCTTTGTGCGCTTGGCCCAGCCGTAAGAGGTCATCGGCTGATAATGCTGGGACATGGTGATGTAGTCATCAAGCTCCGGCCAGCGATCCCCATCCGAGCCATCGGATACGACGTCCATCTCTCCCTGGGCGATGAGCACGCGCTGCTCTGTCTCAGGATGCTGCGCCTCGAGGATGGTCTCGAGATCATAAAAATTGTGACGCGATAGCAGTTCATCAAATCGCGTGGCCTTTTGCTGGATCCGGTTGCGCTTCAGCTCATAGAGATGGTGGTAAAAAGGCGAAACCCGAGAGTTCTCGACTAGCTGCGGCAGACCCGGCAGCATCTTCGGGAGGTGAGGATTGATTCCCGCTAGATCCTCTACGGACTCATTCGGTGTCGGCACCCTCAGGTGAAGCTTCACCTCCAGTCGATAGGCCTCATCCCTCTCCCTCTCCACAGTAGCATATTCACCGACCGTTTCCTCCAGCTCGGTCTCGACCTGGATTCCGTTCCACATTTTCGCTCGGTCGATCCGCTGCCAGGGGATGTATTCGGAGGCCATCGGCATCTGCAGTTCGACGATCTTCTCGACCTCGACGATTTTCTCCACTGGGACCTCCACTCGCTTTTCCACCTCCACCGGCACTTCGACCTCCTTGACCACCACTTTCTCTACTATTTTTGAATGCGGCAGGCGGAGCGCTTTCGCAATCGCGAGCTTCAGCTCATGCCCTTTGTCTGTGGCATCAATAATGGCAAGAGCCCCTACCAGCAGGAGAGCAAGCCCTCCGATCAGGAGGAGAATGTAAAAACTGGCGCTGCGGCGACGCGTTCTGGTGGGCGGCTGTTCAGTCATCAGGATCGATACGCAGGATTGCTGGTCGACTTTCAGGCCCGTGCCCCCAAAAAGCAAAGACGTTCTTCCTCAACATTCCTTCCCTAAGAGACCGTTGAGAAACTATGCAAACGATGATGAGAGACAACGAGGGTTCTGGTTCCGACACAGCTGAAGGTGCAGTGACAGCTCTCACCCTTCGGGCCACAGCCCTGATTCCGTCTGGCTGCGTTCCTCGTTGCTCAGGTAGCTATGGCTACCATCGCTCCTCGCGCCTTACCAGCCGAAAACAGGGTTGCGGTCATCGCTCACCTAGTTTTTCAACAGTCTCCTAAATCTCCAACGCAGGTGATTAAGCTTTGTTTTTTCATCTGCCTCATCTTAGGGTCACTCCGTTACCTCATGATTGTGCGCCAACTTCAAGAGCAAAACCCGTTTCAGACGGCGGATGGATCCACGATTCGCAGCATTCTGGATCGCTCGAACGCCCCGGTGAAGAACCAGAGCCTGGCTGAGGCCACCATCCGCTCAGGAGGCTACACCACGCGCCACTACCACCGGGAAAGCGAGGAGTTCTACTTCATCCTCGCAGGAAAAGGAACGATCGAAATCAATGGCGAGCTACGCCGCGTGCTCCCCGGCGATGGCATACTCATCGAGGCCGGAGATTGGCACCAGATCACAGCCGATGGAGATGAAAGCCTACGCTTCCTCTGCTGCTGCTCCCCTCCCTATGAAGACAAAGACACATTCTTCGTGTAAACACCGAAACCACTTAACGACGTATCATCTAAGCTT
The DNA here is from genome assembly GCA_020627905.1 of Verrucomicrobiota bacterium. Classification (GTDB taxonomy): domain Bacteria; phylum Verrucomicrobiota; class Verrucomicrobiia; order Verrucomicrobiales; family DEV007; genus Arctic95D-9. Next base: position 15,407 of record JAHDFZ010000048.1, on the reverse strand, counting down.
TATGAAACAGCTCACTATCCTACCGCTGATTGGAGGCTTCTGCCTTCTGAACCTGGTTTCTTGCGAAACTACCTACCACCCTGTCGAGAAAAAAGGTGTCCCTCGCTGGCTCGATGATGGCGCGAGGCTCAACAAGGAGCCTGAAGGCCTCCCTGCCGATGCCGATCGGATCGATTGGGAAAGATCAAGGGGGCCCATTAAGTATTCGATCCCCTTCAGCGAAGGTTGAGGGAAGACCTGAAACTCCAAACAAAAAAGGCGCTTCCCGGTAGCTCGGGAGCGCCTTTTTTCGGTCTTATCCTATCTCAAGCTCAAGCCCACGGCAGCTCCGTTTTCCCAGGGATCGGGAGAGCGTAGCTACCATCAGCATCAGGCATGGCATCGGGGTTTCTGTCGAGAGATAGGTCTTCCGGCATAAGGTTGAAGTTTGATTTCACCGCCTTATCCCACTCAACCACCTGACCAGTGTAGGTGGCTAGTCGACCCAGCACCCCGGTTAGTGAACTCCTGGCGCTATAGATGGCGTCATTCTTCGGGATATCATCGACTATGGCCCGATGCAGCTCGTCATGCTCGATCTGATACGGGCTAGCCATACCCGATCTCGGCTTCCGATAGTTCCACAAGATCTCGCCGTTTCGGTCTTCGATAAAGCTCCTCGCCCCGTGCATGACGAGCCGTGCCTCCGTGCCAATGATCTCCTCGCCTATGTGTCGCCATGCGCCGGTAGCCTGCCGCGCCTGGCTGTTTACGATCGCGTTACTCATCGAGCCATCGTAACGATACTCTACAAAGTGGTGATCGAATATCTGGCCCGTCTCCGGCGGGACGTTTACGCCACGCCCTCCAGACCCCTGAGCGCTGACAGGATGCCCTCCCTGCTGCTTGTCACCCGACAGGAACCAGTTCATCACATCGATGTTGTGCACATGCTGCTCTACATTGTGGTCTCCAGAAAGCCAGGCGAAATGATACCAGTTTCTCAGCTGGTATTCCATCTCGCTCCAGCCCTCCTTGCGCTCGATCACCCAGGGCCTCCCACTATTCCAATAGCACTGACCACCCAGCAAATCGCCTAGGAGTCCATCTTTGTGGACTTTATCAAAAGCCTTCAGATAAACATCTTCATAGTGCCTCTGCAGACCTACGACGACCTTTAAGCCCTTAGCGTCGGCCTGGGCAGCCGACTCGATCACCTGATTAAAGCCCCGCGCATCCACACAGACCGGCTTTTCCATAAAGACATGCTTCCCCCGGCTGACAGCATATTCAAAATGCATGGGCCGAAAGCCAGGCGGGGCGGCAATACACACAAGATCACTCTCGTCCACGACCTGCTTGTAAGCCTCCAGTCCACTGAAAACGCGGGACTGAGGAACATCCATCTGCTGGCTCCGCCCATATTTCTCCAGCTGTTTACGAACAGTCGGCAACCCTGAGCCACGAGGTCCAGTCCCATCGAGCTTATCGGCGAACACGTCAGCGACCGCGACAAAAGTCGCGCGGTCACTTGCCATCAGATTGTTCACAAGCGCGCCGCACCCGCGCCCCCCGGCGCCGATGAGCCCGACCTTTATCCGATCACTACCTGCTACATTTGCGCAGAGTTCTGAACCTAGAACTGAAGACGCTGCAGCACTTGCGACCGGGATGGTTTGGAGGAATGCCCTACGAGCGTCGTTCGCTTTCTTGCTGTTGTCTGGAGACATCGCAAAACAACTGCGAATTCCCTTCCAAAATCAAATAGAACCGAACCAATCCAGCTCAGGGTGAACCTATTGTTGACTCGAAGCTATGTTGAAGCCGCGAGCCAACAAACAGTTTTAAGCCCAAGGCAATTTCGTCTGCCCAGGGATCGGGAGAGCGTAGTCCCCCTGCTCGTCGGGAAGCGAATTTGGCATCGCGTCAAAAGAGAGCTCTTCAGGCATGAGATTGAAGTTTGATTCCACCGCCTTATCCCAATCCACGACTTGACCGGTATAGGTGGCCATGCGCCCAATGACAGCTGAGAATGAGCTTTTCGCGGCGTAGTAGGCATTGTTCAGCGGCTTATCATTGGCAATCGCCTCATGCAGCTCATTATGCTCCACCTGATAGGGGCTGACGTTGCCGCGGCTTGCGATACTGCCAGAGCGTTTTTCCTGCAGCATCTTTGATCACGCTCTGTGCGCCCTTCATGACCAGGGAGGCTTCGGTGCCGATGATCTCCTCCCCGACGTGTCTCCAGGCGCCGGTCGCCTGTCGAGCCTGGCTATTGACGATCGCGTTATTTTGCTCCTGTCCATAGCGATATTCGACGTAGTGGTGGTCAAAAATTTCTCCCACTGACCGAGGTAACGGCCCGGAACGCCCTCCGAGCCCCTGGGCTGAAATCGGGTTACACCCCCTTTCATTGTTGCCAGAAAGGAACCAGTTCAGGACGTCGATATTGTGCACGTGCTGCTCCACGTTGTGATCACCACATAGCCAGGTGAAGTAATACCAGTTACGCATCTGGTATTCCATCTCATTCCAGCTCTCCTGCCGATCGATCACCCATGGTTGATTTCCGTTCCAGTAGCATTGGCCACCCAGCAGATCCCCAAGCATCCCTTCCTCATGAACTTTGGCGAAAGCCTGCCGATAGACGTCCTCGTAGTGACGCTGCAGACCAACAACAACCTTCAGGCCTTTATCATCAGCCTTCTGCGCTGACTCCACGATCTTGTTGAAGCCGAACGCATCAACACAAACCGGCTTCTCCATGAACACATGCTTGCCCTGGTTGACAGCATATTCGAAATGCATAGGCCGAAAGCCAGGAGGCGTAGCGATACACACAAGGTCACTCTCATCGACGACCTGCTTGTAGGCGTCGAAGCCTGCATACTGACGGCTCGCAGGCAAATCCACCTGATTCGCTTTACCAAGCTTTTCTAACTGCTTGGTGACAGCAGGCAGCCCGGAGCCACGAGGTCCGGTGCCGTCAATCTTGTCAGCAAATGCATCTGCAACAGCCACCAGACGAGCCCGATCATTACCGGCAAGATTCTGCACGACCGCGCCACATCCGCGACCTCCCATCCCGATCAGTCCGACCTTGACCTGATCACTTCCTGCCACCTGGGCACTCAGCTCAACTGGAAGAGCAGCAGCTGCTGCGGTTACAGCGCTGGCTGTCCCCAGAAAACCTCTGCGAGTGGCCGAGCTTGGATTCGTAGCTTTTTCTCTCGTTGTCATATCTAAATGTTCTTTCAAATCGCGTTGCAAGTTAGGCCCATGGAAACTTGGTCTGCCCCGGGATGGCGATCGGATAATGTCCGTTGCTATCTGGCTTAACGGTAGGCTCTGCCTCCAGGGAGAAATTCTCCGGCATCAGGTTAAAGTTAGAATTCACCGCTTCGTCCCATGAGACGACCTGCCCTGTGTAGGTAGCGATCCGACCGATGACACCGGTCATGGAGCTCTTAGCACCGTAATAGGCGTCATTGAGAGGGAGGTCTTCAGCAATCGCCTTGTGCAGCTCAGCGTGCTCGACAAAGTAAGGATTCGTTCCACCTGTGCGAGGCTTGCGGTAGCTCCAGATTGTCTCGCCCTTGCGATCGATGATCTTGGAGTTTGAGCCATTCATCTTGAGGGTAGCCTCCGTGCCGATGATTTCCTCGCCCACCTGTCTCCACGCTCCCTGAATCTGGCGACACTGGCTGTTGACGATCGCATTATTCATCGACTGATCGTATCGATACTCCACGTAGTGGTGGTCAAAGACATTTCCGATCGATGGATCTTCACCCGAAGCGCGTCCCCCCAGCCCCTGAGCGGAAACAGGGTTCGCTCCACGCGCGCTGTCGCCGGAGAGGAACCAGTTCATCACGTCATAATTGTGAATGTGCTGCTCCACATTGTGGTCACCGGAGAGCCAGTTGAAATAGCCCCAGTTGCGGACCTGATATTCCATCTCGCTCCACTCGTCCTGACGAAGAACCTGCCAGGGGCGTGCACCGTTCCAATAGCACTGGCCACCCAGCAGCTCGCCTAACATTCCTTCTTCATGCATTTTTGCAAAGGACTGCAGGTAACTCTCCTGGTAGTGCCGCTGGAGTCCGACCACAACCTTCAAGCCCTTGTCGTCCGCCTTCTGCGCTGACTCGATGATCTTGTTGAAACCCCAGGCATCCACACACACGGGCTTCTCCATGAAGACGTGCTTCCCTTGATTGACAGCATATTCAAAGTGAATCGGGCGGAACACCGTGGGCGTGGCTATACAGACGAGGTCAACTTCATCAACCACTTGCTTGTAGGCGTCGAAACCCGTGTATTGGCGACTTGCCGGAAGATCTACCTGCTCAGATTTCCCCAGCTTCTCCAGCTGCTGAGAAATGGCTGGAAGACCCGACCCACGGGGACCGCTACCATCGATTTTGTCAGCAAACGCATCTGCTACAGCAACGAGACGAGCACGGTCGTTACCTGCCAGGTTCTGCACCACCGCTCCCGAGCCACGACCACCCATGCCGATCAGGCCAACCTTCACCTGGTCACTACCTGCTACCTGGGCACTCAGCTCGATGGGTAAAGCTGCCGCTGCCGCTGCGGCACCACCTGTTCCTAGGAATCCTCGACGAGAAGCTGACGTTGGCGTGTTTTGCTCAGTTTGTTGCTGTTTTTGCATATTTCGCAAAAAAGCAAAACCTGCCGGTAAAAACGAGCAGAAAGCGTTACGTAATCATGGATGTCCAAAGGCCTAAGAAATCGGCTCCGCCAATGACCAGGATGGATTGATGTCCTGATGAAGAGAAGACGGAGCGATGCCAGCCAGCCGGCGGCGATAAGCGGCATAGGCGATCATTGCCGCGTTATCAGTCGAAAACTTCCCGTCTACGAGCAGGAGTCGCCTATCTGCCTGTTCCTCCTGCTGCGTCAGTCGCTCGCGCAGGCGCCTGTTGCAAGCTACCCCACCACTGACGGCAACCATCCCGCAGTCGATCATCTCTGCAGCCTGCGCCACCTTAGCGCAAAGGATGTCGACGATCGCCTCCTGGAAGGCCGCGCAGAAATCATCTCGCATGGTCTCATCCAGAGGCTGCGGTAACTTCTCCAACTGATATCGAGCAGAAGTCTTCAGCCCACTGAAACTGAACATGAGATCCGGGCGCCCGACCATACTCCGAGGGAAATCGAAAGCCTTCGGGTCTCCACGCTCCGCATGGGCAGCGATTTCCGGCCCTCCCGGGTAGGGCAAGCCCATGAGTTTCGCGACTTTATCAAAAGCCTCCCCCGCTGCATCATCCTGGGTCGTCCCGAGGATCTCGTAGTCACCGATCTCCCGCACATGAATGAGAAGGCTGTGGCCACCACTCACGATGAGAGCTAAATGGGCCGGAATGGGATCCGAGCCGAAAGGCAGGAAGGGAGAAACCAGGTGCCCCTCCATATGGTTGATCGAGTTGAAAGGCAGCCCACGCGCCAGTGCCAGAGCCTTGGCAAAGGTATCACCGACGAGGAGAGAGCTGGATAACCCCGGGCCGGATGTCGCTGCGACAGCGCTCAGGTCAGCCACAGAGACTCCCGCCTCACTCAGACAGGCTTCGACAAGGCTGGGCAGGTCCTTACTGTGGTTGCGTGACGCCAGCTCCGGCACCACTCCCCCATAGGGCGCATGCAGAGCGATTTGCGAGGCTACCGTGCTCTGAATCAACACCCCCTGATCAGAGATGAGCGCAGCAGCCGTCTCATCGCAGGATGTCTCAATGGCAAGGATCATGCCGCTTGGGGGGAATGGCTAAAGAGCTTTCTCAATCACTGCGTAGGCATTGTGGTTGTGGATCGACTCGAAGTTCTCCGCTTCGACACGATACCACGCGATCCCCTCCTGCGCCTCGCTGGCAGCTGCCACATTGCGGACGAGATCCTCGACAAACACAGGATTATCATACGCCTGCTCCGTCACATATTTTTCATCCGGACGCTTCAGCACGCTGTAGAGTTCTGCACTCGCGCAGGTTTCTACCAGGCGGATGAGATCCTCCAACCAGATCGGCTCGCCAGCAAACTTGACGGCGAAGGTGACCACACCACGCTGATTGTGCGCTCCATATTCACTGATCGCTTTTGAACAGGGACAAAGAGTCGTCACGGGCACGAGCACGGTCACCGTAAACTCTGTCTCCTCCTTCGATGAATCGATATCGAAGATCACCTCATAATCCATCATGCCTGCTTTTTCCGTTACCGGTGCCGGTTTGTTCAGGAAAAAGGGGAAGCGCAGCTCTACATGGGCCCGCTTGGCCTGCAGGCGCTCGAGCAGCTCCTTCGGAAGATTCGAGATCGAATGCACATCGAGCACCGGACCGTGAGAGTTAAGCACCTCCACAAATCGACTCATGTGGGTGCCCTTGTATTCCTTCGGCAGATCCACTGCCATGGAGAAGGTCGCAACCGTGCTCTGCACAGCGTTCTCCTTGTCGCGGATCTGCACGGGATAGCGCAACTGCTTCACCCCCACCCGATCGATGGCCAGGTTTCGGGAGTCCGGTTGGTTCTGAATGTCGGTAAGCGTTTCCATATCTGGTTCGTTCAACGGTCTCTTAGAAGCTTGGGTCCAGCATCCAGCGAGCGGCTACCGGCTCCAGTGATGGGGTCATCGGCCAGTGATCAGGCTGCGGCTCCATCCCTTCGTGGCGAGTGCTGGCACCTTTCAGGGCCATGCAGCCCTCGTTGTTCCCGATCGCAGCAATCTCCTGCACTTCCTCTTCTGTGAAACGGATGTCAGGCACTCCCGCCAGCTCGGCCAGCTTCTCCTCGACCAGTCGAGCTCCCTGTCCAGCCTCCTGAATCAGGGTCGGGCAGGCGCACTTCACGGGTGATTGGCTGAGATTCCACACGCAGGAAAACTGCAGCATCGTCAGTCCATACTTCTCTGCGATCGGACGCATCTTCTCCAGTTTTTCATTCCCCTGCTCGATCCATCCCGCCATGCGGTAGGTGCGGTGATCGCCATCGCGGAAATGGTGCCCAGGCTTCACGTCATCATGAAAGAGGCCACCGTAGTCGACCACCCGTGTCATCACATCCACATCGAACTCCTGAGCAATCGGCAGCACGCGATTCGTCGGCCACGGCTCCATAGGATTCAAAATGAACATGGCCCAGTCAATGTGCGCTCCGAAGTTCTCTAAGCAGTAAGCGATATCAATGGAGAACCCGTTCGCAGGGCCGGGAGCAAGTCCCAGCTTGGAGGTCAACCCGGCATCCTTTAGCTGGCTCATTCCCTCCCATACTCCTTCATGCGTGTAGCCGATGTGATCAGGGTTGTGCAGCATCACGAGGTCAAACGACTCGGCGCGGCAGCGCTCAAGAGACTTCTCGGTTGCGCGTTTCAAGTATTCCGAATAGCCGTCTTCGCTGCGGATCTCAGGATGCGTAAAACGCGCGTAGCCTCTGGCCCCGGCCCGCTGGCCATCATAAATGTCATGCCCCACCATACCAACCAGGGCATAGGTCGAGCGATCAACACCCGCAAGAGCCTCACCGAGCAGCTCATCAGCTTTTCCAGTGCCATAGGTGTCAGCGGTCAGGAAGGTGCGGACACCCTGCTCGTAGGCGGATTCGATCAGCGAGCGGAGGCGATCCTCCTCCAGAACCTCTCCAAAATGCATGAATCGACCGCCGTTCCATGTGCCAAAACCCGTTTTCGTGATTTCCATACCAACCAATCGCGAAGGAACCGAGACGAGTCAAGGTATCAGAGAGGGGGACTTTGACAAAATATCGTCAGCCCAACCAGGTTGGACATACGCGAATCGGGAACATCGAAAGCTCGATCCGATATACTGATAAGCCTACCGTCCGCGCATATGAAAAACAACAGCATGAACCGACGGAATCTTTTGAAAAGCTCAGCATCTCTCGGGATCGGGCTTAGCGCTGCCAGCCAGCTCACGATGACAGAGGCCGCCGCAAAGGAAGCCGGCTACGAGGGACAGGTGAAACATTCAGCCTGCAAGTGGTGCTATCGCAAGATCGAACTCGACGACTTCTGCCAGCAAGGCAAAGAGATAGGCCTCCACTCCGTGGAATTGCTGAAACCTGAAGATTTCCCGACGCTCCATAAATATGATCTAGACTGCGCCATGGTGTCCTTCCCATCAGTCGAAAAAGAGATCGGCGGCGAGAAGAAGAAAATCGGGCCGATCGCCCACGCCTTTAACCGAGTCGAGCACCATGATACGCTGGTAGAGCTCTACACTCCCTACATCAAAGAGTGCGTGGAGGCCGGGTTTAAAAATATCATCTGCTTCTCAGGAAATCGCTTCGGCATGGACGATGAGGAGGGGCTAAAAAACTGCGCTATCGGCCTGAAGCGCCTCATGCCCCTATGTGAAAAGCTCGGCGTGACCTTATCAATGGAGTTACTGAACTCCAAGGTGAACCACAAAGACTACATGGCCGACACCTCCAGCTGGGGAGCGGCCCTGTGTGAGGAGATCGGCTCAGAAAGCTTCAAGCTCCTCTACGATATCTATCACATGCAGATTATGGAGGGCGACGTCATCGCCACGATCAAGGAGCGACACAAATACTTCAGCCACTACCACACAGGTGGTGTGCCTGGTCGTGCTGAGATCGACGAAACGCAGGAGCTCTACTATCCAGCCATCATTAAAGCCATTTACGATACAGGCTACCAGGGATTCATCGGTCAGGAGTTCATCCCGAAAAAAGCCGATAAAATCGCCTCTCTGAAGGATGCAGTAGAGCGCTGCTCCGTGTGAGAGGCTCTTTCCATTCAGGGATTTCCGGAGGTCAGTTTCAGAATTTGCAACCGAGGCAATGCTCGTTACCGTTGACGCTGCATTTATCTTCCGCGCACCTTCACTCCCTGTATGAATAAAGATATCAAGAAAATCGTCGTCGCCTACTCCGGCGGATTAGACACCTCTGTCCTCGTCACCTGGCTCAAGGACACCTACCAGGCCGAGATCATCGCTTACTGTGCAGATGTCGGCCAGGAGGAGGAGCTGGACGGCCTCGAGGAGAAAGCGCTGAAAACCGGTGCGAGCGTCTGTATCATCGATGATTTGAAAGAGGCTTTCGCGGCGGACTTCATCTACCCGATGATCCAGGCAGAGGCGATCTACGAAGGCCAGTATCTCCTCGGCACCAGTATCGCTCGCCCCTGCATCTCCGAAGGCATGGTCCGCGTCGCGCGTGAGCACGGTGCTGATGCCATTGCTCACGGAGCGACTGGCAAAGGAAACGATCAGGTGCGTTTCGAGCTCTCCGTCGCCTCCCTGGCGCCGGACATCGAGATGATCGCCCCCTGGCGCCAACAGCGCTTCCGCGATCAGTTCCCCGGCCGAGCTGAGATGATCGAATACGCCGAAAAAGAAGGAATTCCCGTCCAGGCGTCCATGAAAAAGTCCTACAGCATGGACCGCAACCTCCTACACATCAGCTACGAGAGCGGCGTGCTGGAGGACACTTGGTATGACGCCACCGGCGAAGCAGATCGTGACATGTATACCCTCAGCGTATCGCCGGAGGAAGCTCCCGACACGCCGGAGTATGTGCAGTTTCTGTTCGAAAAAGGCGACTGCATCGGCCTGCAGTCAGAGGGACTTACTGAGGCCATGGAAAAACTCGGCGACGTCACTGCTACTGGCGAGAAAGATGGCTACACTCTGCTCTCCCCTTATGGAGTGATGCGCGTGCTCAACTTCCTCGGCGGCAAGCATGGCATCGGCGGCCTTTGAGTT
>JAHDFZ010000048.1:0-5657 GCA_020627905.1 Verrucomicrobiota bacterium | reverse complement strand
AACCGCTTTGTCGGCATGAAGAGCCGCGGCATTTACGAGACACCTGGTGGGACCGTCCTCATGGCAGCTCACCGCCAGATGGAGAGCCTCACCATGGATCGCGAAGTCATGCACGTGCGGGACTCCCTCATTCCGAAATACGCGCAGCTCGTTTACAACGGCTTCTGGTTCGCTCCGGAGCGCGATGCTCTGCAGGCGCTTGTCACCGAAAGCCAGTCCAGCGTCTCCGGAGAAGTCCGCTTCAAACTTTATAAAGGAAACTGCATCACAGCAGGACGCCGATCCGCGCTCAGCCTCTATAACGAAGACGTCGCTACGATGGAAGGCGGCGCCGAGCACGCCTACAATCAGGACGATGCTACAGGCTTCATCCGCCTGAATGCCCTCCGCCTGAAGAGCGAAGCGACTCGTCGCCAGGCGAACGAAGGATAATCCAGCATGTTTACCGGCATCATCGAGTGCACGGGCTCTATCGAGTCGGTAGAACCCGTCGAAACCGGGGCCGTTTTCTGGGTGAAATCCGCATTCGCCCAGGACACGGAGATCGGCGAGAGTGTCGCCGTCAACGGCGCCTGCCTAACCGTCACGGAAAAGGGTGACGACGCCATGCGCTTCGACATCCTGCAGCAGACGCTCAAGATCACGAATCTCGGTGATCTGCAGGCAGGGCAGGTGGTCAATCTGGAGCGCTCTCTTCAGGTGGGCGATCGCCTTTCCGGTCATTTTGTTCAGGGTCACGTAGACGGTTGCGGCCTCGTGAGAACCTACGAAAAGTCCGGCCAGGACCACCGCCTGGTTATATCGATCCCGCAGGAATTCCAGCATCTCCTGGCACCGAAGGGCTCCATCTCAATCAATGGCACTAGCCTTACGGTAGCTGAAATCAATCAGGGAGAGATCACCCTCTGGATCATACCCCATACCCACGAGATCACCTCCCTCTCCTCAATCCGGGAAGGCGACCGCGTGAATCTTGAATTCGACATGATTGCCAAACACGTTGCCCAACTCCTGCCCCATCTCACATCGGAGAGCTGAGCTCGTCGAGCTGACCTCGTCGAAGTGTATCAAAGTTTTCTCGACAAGCTCCCCCTCCCCTTTCTACCATCCTCCGAATACGAAAATCTATGAGTGACTTCATCCTGACCCTCTCCAACAAGCTGATTAACGTCGAAGCCATCGCATTTATCTCCTCACGTGAGCACCCCCGCGCGCGCCAGACAAAGCAGGCCGAAAAAGGTGCCACCTTTGTCAGCTATAAGGTTCCCGATATGCCGCGGCAGCTCGTCATCGCCTTCAGCGCCGCCGCCACCGGAAAAACCTCAGCGATGCCGCTCTCTCTTATCTTCGAGGGCGAAGAAGCTTATGACCTCATCGAGGCACTGGAGGCACGTGGCATCGACGCTGGCGATTTGAAAAAGGACTTCGCGCCCAGCGCCGACAAAGAATAGCCCTGCCCGCAGCGCAAAATGAAACCTCGCCTGCATCTGATTGGTGGACCCAACGGTGCAGGGAAAACAACCTTCGCAAGGGAATACCTCCCGAACGAAGCCGATTGCCTACGCTTTCTCAATTCGGATGAGATCGCCCGTGGGCTTTCTCCTTTTGATGCTTCGTTGGCACAGCGGAAGGCCGGGCGAATCCTGTTGAATAGCCTTCGTGAATCCCTTGAGAAGCGCGAGAGCCTAGCTCTGGAAAGCACGCTGAGCGGCTTGACCTATCTGAGATATCTCAGGGAAGCGAAAGCCGCAGGTTATCATCTATCCCTCCATTTCCTCTGGCTCCCCAGCGCTGAGGCCAGCTGGCAGAGGGTCGAGCAACGAGTCCATGAGGGTGGCCACCATGTGCCGAAAGACTCGGTATTTCGGAGATTTCCAAGGATACAGAAAAACGTCGCTACCTACTACGCTCCACTCGTGGATGAGTGGTTTGTCTGGGATAGTTCACAGACGCCACCAGCATTCGTTGGTCGCAGCGGTGATGGCGCGATGGAGAATTATCTATGAAAGAAAAGATGAAATCATTACAAGAGAGGTTCCCCAGGCCTGCGGACGAGAAATACCCAGAAGAAGTCCAAAAAGCCATCAACGCCATGAACCGAGCTTCAGAAAAGATGATCGAGCGGAAGCGCGCTCTCGGTCACAAGATGGTCGTCTGGAAAGACGGCGAAATGGTAGTGGTGGATCCTTAACCCACCCCCTTGCGTTGACGGGCCACCACGGCCTGAATTACTCTTCATCTGGACAAGCAAGGCACATTTATCCATGAGATCTACCTGCCCAACATAGCCGGTAGAGCAGCGGTGGTTTTATTTTTGTGACCCTGCATGCGCCACACATCAGACCGTCTAATTCGCGTCATCCGTAGATTCTCATGCTACCATTCCCCATGCGCTCCTTTTCTCTAGCCTCCCTGTCCTTAACCCTTCTTTTCTCCACCAGTTTCGCAGAAGAACCCGCTCCTGCAGAAGACTGGCAGATCATTCCCCTGACAGAGGAAAGCCTGGAAACGAGCTGGAAACGGACGCTTTTCGGTGGCGAGGGCGAGGTGTTCATCAACAGCGCAGCCGAACTGGAATTCGACTTCGGCTCGCCGATGACCGGGGTCACCTGGCAGGGTGAGCCTCCTTTCACGCCCTACTACGAACTGGAACTGGAGGGCCGAAAGCTGAGCGGGATCGATTTCTTTCTCGCCCTCACCTTCCCGATCAAGGATTCGCACGCCAGTCTCATCCTCGGCGGTTGGGGCGGCGGTGTCGTCGGGATCTCGAATATCGATGGCCTGAGCGCCGCCGAGAATGAGACTACCTCGTTCGATGGGTTCCCCGATGCCCAGTGGGTCGACATCCGCGTGCGGGTTTCTCCCGACCGTCTCCAGGTCTGGCTGGATGGCGAAGAGCGGGTTAACGTCGAGACCGAAGGGAAAGAATTCGCTCTGCGAGCGGGAGACATCGAACTGGCCAAACCTTTCGGCCTGACCTCGTTTGAAACGCGCAGCTCCTTTCGCAATCTGCGCTGGCGGCCAATCGCCGGAGCGGGGAGCAGTTCGCAGGATTGATCAGATCACTTAGCCTCAGGCAGAGACACCTCATCCAGCTGCAGCTGACAGTAGAAAAACTGTGCCTGTTGCGGCGGGAGCGGGACTTGAGCGGTCACCTTGCTCCACCGGTTTTTCTGCAGGGATCCGGCGATGGCTGCCTCGAAAGGGGTTAACCTCGCGCTCCACTCCTGCATGCGCTGGGCGTAGACAGAGGGCGACTCATCGGCCTGACGTCGCGGTCGCGAAGGCGCCACATTGCCTACCAGTCGAGCTCCGTCGATGATAAACCCATACGGGTTGCCGAGCTCCAGATGGACACGGGAGCCGGTCCCTGCTGCCTCCACCCGCATAACGCGCACGAGGAACGCGCCATAGTCCGTGCGGAAGACCCGCGCTCCCGAAGCACCCGCCTCCAGCTGAGCGAACTGGGCAGCTTCCTCAAATTTCGACAAGGGCGGGGGCGTCAGATCTGACTGGTGGACCATCAGGGAGAAGCGCAGCATCTCGATCTCATCCCGATCGGGTGCCGGCACGAAAATCTGTATTTTCGTCCAGCTCATCGGCTCCAGATTCACACTGAACCGCTGTTCGAATTCGCCGAGCGACGCCTCCCATTTGGCCAACTTTTCATTTTCCAGCGAGTAGACTTCGCCCTCTTCTAAAACCGGCGTGGCCCCTCCGAACTTTCCGGTCAGAGTGAAGTCAGAAATACTCATCGCATGAGGATTCCCCAGCTCGACTGTCACGAGGAAACCCTCTCGCTGCAGGGCGATCTGGATATCTCCCATCCGCGCCAGTAGCGTCCCGTGATCCGTGCGAAGGGGGGCGTGTCCCTGCATCGTCCGACTGAGGGTGACCGTTGATGAATCCTGGCTCTTCTGAGCGACGAGATTTTTCATGGCGCGCTCAGCCTGCTCGAGGCGCGTGGCGAAGGGCACATCACTGACACTCTCCCCCAGATCAGTCTCGGCATCGATCACACGGTTCCGCAGGCCTGCCACCTCCTCGCGAGTATCTGAGCGGACACTGCGCAGCTCAGCCTCCAGCCTGTCCACACGCTCCACCAGCTCCTGATCCGTGCATTGCGTGAGCACAAGAGGTAAGGACAGCCCAGCGAGGAATCTGAGAAAGCGGAAGCACATGCCGGCATTCTGTATGCAGCACCCGCCTTTGGCAAGCCCTGTCAGCAACTGCACAAGCTGAGCTTCCGGGGAGTTGACTCTTTTGAGTTTAATTCACGCAAAAAGCGTTTGCTGCCGGTTTAATCCTCGGAAAAATTCTCTGCCATGAGCCAAACCTGTCACGACCGCATCATCGCCCCCTCCGTCCTCGCATCTGACTGGGGACGCGTGGCGGAGGAAGTGCAACGAGCGACCTCAGCCGGTGCAGATTGGCTTCACCTGGATGCCATGGATGGGCATTTCGTGAAGAACATCTCTTTCGGGCCTCAGTTCGTCGCTGCCATCCGCCCCCATACGGATCTGCCTCTTGATGTGCACCTGATGCTCACTCATCCACAAAATTATCTGGAGGCGTTCATCAAAGCGGGAGCAGATCGGATCACCGTTCACGTGGAGGCTGATCACGATGTTTCAGATACCCTTCGAAAGATTCGGGACGCCGGGCTGAAAACGGGCCTTGCCCTCAATCCAGCAACCCCGATAGAGGACGCCATCCCCTTTCTGAGTGAAATCGATCTGCTCCTAGTCATGACGGTGGTGCCTGGATTCGGTGGGCAGTCATTCATGGAAGACGAAACAATGCCGAAAGTCGCAGCCGCCAAAACAATGCGCGAAGAGCAGGGGCTGGACTACCACATCCAGGTCGATGGTGGTATCGATGCCGAGACCGTAAATATCGCCGGCACCAATGGGGCAAATGTCATGGTCGCCGGCACCGCGCTGTTTGGTCAGGAAGACATGGCTGCCGCCGTCACAGGGATGCGCGGGTGAGTTGAGACCCTCACCGGAAGTCAGGGAAGAGGTCGATTCCCGTCTCAACACCGTTCTGACCATCATCTGAACTATCCTCCACGGGGGCGCCAGTTTCATTGATGGGGCCCCTCAGCTGCACTGGATCCTGATCGGCGATTCCCTCGTGCAGTTTCCAGAAGGTAATTCGACCGGAATGATGGCCCATGGCCAGAATATCCGAGCCGCCTAGAGGATCAGCCAACACCTCCAACGAGGTGACACCAGTTGATCGGAAGGGGTGAGATGTAGTGAGCGACATGCCACCGTCATCTCCTTCCCTCCAGAATCGCACGACGGAGTCTTTGCCAGAGGTGACGACCACTTCACGATCGTTGACCAGCGTGACGTCCACCCCCATTTGGTTTGAGAGCGGCATCCCTTGTTTGTCGGCGACTGAAAATGTCTTTGTTTCGAAATCGAAGACCCCCAGATTACCCGAGTCCTCTCCCCAGCGATCCGAGCTCGCAAAACCCGCTAGAAAGCAATGCCTGTTCGCGACACTGCCGTGACTATCGATACAAAAGCCGAACTCGCGATCAAAGACCCGGACCGTCTGAGTAGCATCGAAACCATCTGACTGATTTGCTAAGCCGACATTGCGAGAAGCAAACAGAAGATTTCCACCATCGGGCTCCAGGAAGAGGC
>JAHDFZ010000309.1 GCA_020627905.1 Verrucomicrobiota bacterium | reverse complement strand
TCTTTTCTGCGTGGGCCTCTACTTTCTCGCGCCTCTGGGTAAGCTCCTGCGCTACCTCATGCACGACCCAAAACTGGGCCGCACCCGTGCTCGCGCTTCGACGATCACGGCCGTGCTGGTTTTGGCTATCCTTGCGCCTCTCTTTTTCCTCCCGGCCCCGAGAAGTTTCCGGGCCCAGGGAGTTTTTGTCGCTCCCGAGCAGACAGCTCAGACAGCGCGAACAGCAGGCTTCGTCTCCGAGGTCATGATTCCACCGCTCTCAGAAGTGCGCGAGGGTGAGACTCTCATAAAACTGGAAAACCCTGATCTTGAACTTCTCTATACCACGACGCAACAGCGGATCGATCAGCTCAAAACCCAACTGGAGGAAGCCCGCCAGTCCAGCTTTCTCCAGATCACCGGAGCACTTCAGGCGCAGCTGCGAGCAGCGATCCTTGCCCTGCAGGATATCACCAACGACAAAGAGGACCTCGTCCTCCGCGCCTCTCATGACGGCAGGTGGATCCCCCCGGAGCAGACGAGACTGGAAGGAATTTGGGTCCCCAAGGGAGCCTCTCTAGGCGAGGTGGTGAACGAGGACAGGTTTCGTTTTCTGGCGGTGGTGCCTCAGGAGCATGCTTCTCATCTTTTCTCAGGGGTGGAACTTTCTCCGAACATTCGCCTGCGCGGACAGGCCACCAGAGACCTCACCCCCGAGACGTGGGAAATCCTCCCAGCGAGCCTGAGCCAGCTCCCCTCCGCTGCCCTGGGCTGGCTGGCCGGTGGCGGCATCCAGACTGAGGCAGAAGACCGGACTGGGCTGGCAGCGACTGAAACCTTCTACATCGTTGATTTTCCGATCGACATGGATCAGGCGGAGGGCTTGACCATTTATGACTCGATGACTGCTACGACGCGCTTTTCTCTGCCGCCGGAGCCACTTGCCCTGCAATGGTGGCACCGTCTACAGCAGCTTTTCCAGCGGAGCCTGCCGATATGAGCGAAACGCCGAACCCGATGGTCACGCCCTCACAGGAATTCTATCGCGGGCAACCCAGAAAGGCGGAGAAGGTCGCCAAAGGCCTCGACCGTATCTACGAAACCGCCCGAGGTCAGACCCAAAGATCAAGAGGCAAACAGGCTCGGCTAAGTGCAGCGGCGAAGCGGGTGCAGCACAGATACGAGAACACCGTCTCGCATCTCTCAGAGGGAGACTTCATCAAGCAGCTCAGGGACATCCGTGTGTCATTCCGGTCTTCAGATATCAGCAGGCAGACAGTCGAAGAAGGTCTTTCGCTCGTGCTGCGAGCAGCAAAGGAAAGCCTAGACCTAATTCCCTACCATGTGCAAATCGTGGGGGCTTTGTCCATTGATAACGGAAGATTTGCTGAAATGGCGACCGGTGAAGGCAAGACCCTGACAATCGCTCTGGCAGCCACCCTTGCTGGCTGGCGTGGGCGCCCCTGCCACGTGATTACGGCTAACGATTACCTGGCCGAGCGAGATGCCGAAGAAATGCAGCCGCTCTTCTCTCGGTGCGGTGTCTCGGTAGCCTCCGTAACTGGAGACCTACAAGGAGAAAGGCGGGGCGCCGCCTACCAGTCCGACGTGGTCTATACCACTAGCCAACAACTCCTCGCCGATCACCTGCGGGATCGGCTGGCTCTCCAAGGGAAGGCGAAACCGATCCAGCAGCTCGTGCATCAGCTGGCGGCGGTCGACGATGGAACCCCAGCGAGCGCAGAAACAACCAGTCGAGGGATTCACCGCGTCATCGTCGACGAGGCAGATAATGTGCTGATCGATGAAGCTGTGACCCCTCTTATCATCAGCAGGTCTCTGCCTCGGGATGTCTTCAGCCGCTCCTGCCGGATCGCTCGTAGACTTGCCCTTGAGCTCAGAGAAGGGCATCACTACAAGGTGATCCAGAAGTATCAGGAAGTCGAAATCACGCGCGCCGGCAGGCAGCGAATCCTCGAGCAGGCCCATGCACTCCCTCCTATTTGGCAAACACCGGCACGTCGGGAAGAGATCGTGCGCGTTGCCCTCGTTGCCGAGCACCTCTTCCTGCGGGACAAGAACTACGCAGTGGTCGAGGAATCCGTCGAGATCATTGATGAATTCACGGGCCGCATCCAGGAAGGACGGACGTGGCAACAAGGGCTTCAGCAGGCGATCGAAACGAAGGAAAAACTTCCGATCTCAGATCCCACGGAAACGCTCGCTAGCATGAGCTTCCAGCGATTCTTTCGCAGCTTTCACCACATGTCCGGTGTTTCGGGCACGGCTATCGAGGGTGCGGATGAGCTCTGGCGTGTCTATCACCTACCCGTGTTCCAGGTGCCCACCCATCTACCTATCAAACGAACAATCAACGCACCGATTCTCGCCGCTACCCAGGAATCCCGCTTGACCCTGGTCATGAAAGAGATCGAACAAGTTCACGGATCTGATCGCCCAATCCTCATCGGGACGCGCAGCGTGCGGACCAGCGTGGAGGTCGGTGCAGCACTCAAAGAAGCCGGCCTCGCGCACGAAATACTCAACGCCGTGGAACATCAGAAAGAGGCAGAGATCGTCGCCCGGGCCGGTGCCAAAGGGGCGATCACTGTGGCGACCAACATGGCGGGACGAGGCACCGACATCAAGATAGATGCCGCAGTCGAGGCACTCGGTGGATTACACGTCATCGTTTTTGAACCCAATCTATCGAGCCGTATTGATCGACAACTGCTCGGTCGAGCAGGACGGCAGGGGCAGGCTGGCTCCGGTCGGATTTTCGCCTGCCCTAGCGATGAACTTTTCCGCCGTTACCTACCCAGGCGTCTGCAATCCCTTCTCGTCAGAGCCTGTCAGGTCATGCCTGTGGCCGCTCGGAAGACCATTGCAGCGCGCTACCTGCGCATCGCTCAGCGGCGGGCGGAGCGGTTGAACGCAAAACAACGAGAGGCTGTTCTCCGCATGGATCAGTGGACGGAGGAGAACCTCGCATTCACGCGTGAGGAGGCTCGGTAATCAGCCTTTTTACAAAAATCTAACCCGAACCTATCTCTTTTTGTCATGATCAGTGCGAAATTGACGTATTTGCGGAAAGGGTGCTG
>JAHDFZ010000001.1:64114-81914 GCA_020627905.1 Verrucomicrobiota bacterium | reverse complement strand
GGTTTCGTCTCAGAACTGGCTGGGAAGGAACTGAAGGTTGTCCTTACAGGTGATGGAGGTGATGAATTATTTGGAGGCTACACGAAATACTGGGGAGCGCTGGTAAATGGAGAAGATCTCCAGATGACCAATAAGGATTTTGTGAGACATTATGAGCCTAGCCTAAGACTTTTCGATGAAGAGCATGTGTGCGAGATTCTTGGTGAGCAGCGAGAAACCGAAGATCATCAGAGGGCATTGCTTGAGCTTCTTTCTGATGTTGAGCATTGGGACAATATTAGTAAAGCATTATACATCGACATGATGTGGTTGATGCCCGGAAACAATCTGGTAAAACCGGATCGAATGGGGATGGCTTTTTCACTGGAAGCACGTTCTCCATTCCTTGACGTAAACGTCATCGAATTAGCATTTTCGATCCATGGTTCTGCTAAGGTTTCTTCGGACGATACCAAGATTATTCTGAAGCAGGCGGTGAGCGAATTGATAGGTCACGACGTCGCATATGGAGCAAAGAAGATGTTTACGGTGCCGGTCGGGGATTGGTTGATCGGTTCAGAGGCAAATCCTCATGCCCCGCAAAAGGAGGACATTTTCAATTCTCGTTTGGGGCAGCTCTTACGTCGCGAACCTGTTGACGAAATATTCCGTGAGCACCTTTCAGGTTCTCAAAACCTGACGCGTGAAATTCGTGCATTGATCGCTCTCGGACTGCAGGATTATGGAGCAGAGAACCAGATCTGAGAATATCCTCGCCGTTTCTTACGGGGGGAGTCATTCAAAAACCTTGATTCCGGTTGTCACAGAATTGCGGAGGCAGGGTTATCATGTCGACTTTTTTGCTCTGACCGCTGGAAGGAAGGACTGCATGGCAGCAGATGTGAGAAGTGAAAGAATCGCCGATCATCTCGGCGCGGTCTACGGAGACGAGCGAAAAGATAAGATTCTCCGGCTTGGCCGATGGGCGAGAGAGTCAGACGCCAATCTAGGGTTGGAGGACATGGAGGAAACCGAAGTCTACCACGGGGTCGGTCTCTATAATTTGGCTCTGGATCTTGGGGGAGAGGAGGCAGCCAAGATGACGTTCATGAGAGAGGGGAGACGAGCGTTTCTCCCCGTCGATTTTTTTGAACGCGTCATTAAGTGTGGAGCTCATTCTCTTTGTCTGACTACAAATTCGCCTAGGTCAGAGCGCGCAGCTGCATTGGCCGCTGAAAAGAGGGCAATACCGTCAATCGCTGTGGTCGATGCGCTAAGTGAGTCGGTGCATTTCAAACTTCCGCACAGGAAATGTTGTGTGATGGCGGATGTCGTAAAAAGGGATCTCATTGAGAAGGATTTAGCGTCTTCGGTGGTTGTGACAGGTTCGCCGATGTTTGAGAAAATGGCGAAAGCGTTTAAACCGAGGCCACGATTCGATATTGGCATTCCTACCCAACCTGGGTGGGAACCTGAGGATGTGGCGCAAATCGTAAAAGGCCTGAAGCGGCTGGACTTTTCAGTGAGCGTAAGGGTTCACCCGTCTCAGAACGCAGAAAGCTTCCGAAGTTTTTCAGGAATGAAGGAAACGCTTTTCTCAGAAAAAGAGACTGTCAGCGAGTGGCTAGGGAGTATCAGGAGTTTGGTAGGTTGGGCATCAACGACTCTCCTCGAAGCCGCTGTCGTTGGGGTGCCTGTTTACATTTTCTGGCATAGGCACCACACCGTTGACTTTTCGCATTATGGAGTCGGCGCCAAATTCGAGAAAGTAGAAGATCTGATTGCTGCGGTAGTTTCAGGCCAAAATTTGATACCAGCTAGGTCCGAAGCGTCAAATTTCAACAAGGCTAACGCAACCGAAAACGTCGTGAAGGAGGTTATGAGTCTCCTTGCAACGCACGGAAGAGGTCAGGGAAATCAGATTCGGTCGGGCTAACGCTCTTTGTCCGCCTGCGGCGGTTGTGGCCCCGACCCGTCCGGACTTGTCCGCTCACGAGGTTGTGCGCCTGCGGCTCTTGTCTCCGACGGGGCGGGGTTGTCTGGGGCAGGTCAGTCATGTCGCCGCATAGGGAACAGGCGCTTTAGCGCTACAACCGCAAAGCGGACAACTCGCGTAGCCCGGATTTAGAAATCCGCCCGAAGGGCCGACTTTGTCGGGGCAGGCGAGACAACCCCGACTTGTCGGGGACAACGGGCTTCGCCCGAGTTACTTCAACAAACTCCCGGGGATCCGCTGATGCAGGTAGTCCCGAATCGCTCCTCCGTCTCCCGTCTCAATGAGGGCAGCGACTTCATCCAGCAACACGGGCGGAGCATCGGCCTGGGCATCGCTCTTTTTGACGACGCAGATTCGATCGTGTTCGGTCTCGACAACGTTTTCGTCATCGGTCAGCAATTCTTCGTATTCTTTCTCTCCCGGTCGGAGGCCGGTGTAGACGATGGGAATGTCTTTGTCGGGGACGAAACCGGATAGCTCGATCATGCGGCGGGCGAGTTGATCGATTTTCACAGGCTCTCCCATCTCGAGGACGCAGATGTGTCGATCCTCGGCGAGTGCACCGGCGGCGAGGACAAGCTCCACCGCCTCGGGAATGGTCATGAAATAGCGGGTGACTTGACGGGAGGTGACGGTGATCGGTCCACCTTCGGCGATCTGTTTGCGGAAGATGGGAATGACGCTGCCGCTGCTGCCAAGGACGTTCCCGAAACGAACGGCTTTGAAGGTGGTCCTGCTGGCGGGTCGCTCGATAATGACTCGTTCGGCCAGTCGCTTGCTGGCTCCCATGATGCTGGTAGGACGAACCGCTTTGTCGGTCGAGACGAGCACAAAGGAGGCGACGCCCCGCTCCTCGGCAGCAGCAGCGACCGTGGCGGTGCCGAGGACATTGTTCCGCAGGCAGGAAGCGAGATTTTTCTCCATCAGGTGCACGTGCTTGTAGGCCGCGGCGTGGTAGATGACATCGATGCCGCCGGTGCGGTCAATGGCATCGAGGATGCTGTCGCGTCGCCGGATATCGCCGGTGATGGCATGAATCTCAGGCATGACGAGCGAGGTTTCTCCGCTGGTCTGGGAGGCACTGATGAGAGCCTGCAGTTCCCGGTCAATTTCGAAGAGGCCGAACTCGCTGCTCTCAAAGAGGGTGAGAGACTTCGCGCCGAGGGCGACGACCTGCCGACAGATCTCGGAGCCGATGCTGCCGCCGGCGCCGGTGACGAGAACGCGTTTTCCTCTCAACGATTCCTCGACGGTGGTGCGATCGAGTTGAGCGGGCTGACGATAAAGTAAGTCCTCGATGGAGACGGAACGCATGCGGCTGACATCGACGCGTCCGGCCGTGATATCGCGGAGCGCCGGGATCACCCGGTAGTCGAGGCTGAGATCAGCGGCGCGCAGCTCGGAGAGGATTTCCTCGATCTTCTGCGGGGCGTCGTAGGGGGGGACAAAAACAAGAGTGGTAACCTGCTCTTTTTTGACGAAGGACTGCAGTCGGTTGAGCGCAAGAATGGGCAGCCCGTGGGCGCGTGAGCCGCAGCCTTCGCCTGAGGTGTCGATGACGCCCACAACGCTGCCGGAGACGGACTCGGGTTCCTGGAGTGCGCGGACGACTGGCTCGGCGATCTCGAGGTCACCGATGACAAGGAGGCGATCATCGAGGTGCTTGCGCTCTGTCTTCCGAAGCTGCTCTGAGCGCTGGCTGCGCAAACGCTCCCGGTAGAGACGAACGAGACCTCGTCCTCCCACTTCCCAGAGCAGGAAGAGAGCGCCCTGGATGAGAAGGATGGACCGGGGAAAGCCCGCAAGAGTGCCGCCCTGCACAAGGTAGATGGCTGCCAGGGAAAGACCCATGGCCAGGAGAGTGGCGAGGGCCGTGAAGATGCAGTCCCGAAAGGTGAAGTAGCGCCAGAGACCACGATAGAGCCGAAATACGACGATAGCGATGAGGTAGGCCGCGAGCACGGCCACGGAGGATTTGCCTAAAAGCGTGTCCTCCTGGGGGGCGAGCGAAAAGTCAAAGCGCAGCAGAAAGGCTCCGATGAGGGCGGCGACAGCTCCGACGGCATGAAAGCCTATCGCCAGAATGCGGCGTAGATAAAGCGGTATGGGTTGGCCGAGGATGGACATGATTGTGGTCGGGATTTTGTGTGTTCCCCCCTTCTGAGCATAGGGATGCCCTAGGTTGTTCGATGTTTCAATGGTTTTGTCGGGTGAAGCCCGTTGTGCGCCGGAGGCGCTTGTAGCAGCGGAGCCACCGCGAAGCGTGGCGTAGCTGCTTGTCCGCTTGCGCGGTTGTCCCCGCCTGCGGCGGGCTGTGCGACTTCGTCGCCTGTTCGGCCTGCGGCCTCCTTGTCCCTGAAGGGTCGGGTGATCCGCTCACGCGGTTGTCCGCCTTTGGCGGTTGTGGGAGCAAACAAGCTAGACAGAAGCGGCCTGGGCGCTTACAACCGCGCCAGCGGACAGAGGGCGACAGCCTGATAAACAACTTATGAAGTATGCTAGGAAGTTTGAAGACCTTGAGATTTGGCGATCCTCACGAATTCTGACTGGACAGATCTACCAGCATTTTTCGAAGCATCCAGATTTCGGCTTCCGCGATCAGGTCACAAGAGCCGCTATTTCCGTCATGAACAACATAGCCGAGGGATTCGAGCGGGATACCCCAAAAGATTTTTCCCGCTTCCTGAACATCGCTGAAGCATCCGCTGGCGAAGTTCGCAGCATGATTTATCTGGCGGAAGATCTCGATTATCTGGCACCCGAGGCAGCCGAGCAGTTGCGGAGTGATTACGCGAAAGTTGGCAATCAAATCAGAAAATTTAGAAAGTCTCTATAGTCGGGCGGTCCCCTACAAGCGCCTCCAGCGCACATAGGGCCTCCGGCCTGCCAACCGCCTCCGGCGGACAGCCCCGAAGGGGCCACAAGCGCGCCGGCGCAACAACCGCCTTCGGCGGACAGCGGGCGAAGCCCGACAAGCAGCTCTGCTGCTACAAGCGCGATAGCGGACAGCCCCATAGGGGCCACAAGCGCGCCAGCGCAACAACCGCCTCCGGCGGACAGCGGGCGAAGCCCGACAAGCAGCTCTGCTGCTACGAGCGCCAGGCGAAACAATTCGTGGAATTCGTGAAATTCGTGGATTGCTTTTGGAGCCAGCCCGTGATACGCGCGACCCATGGCGGAACCGACAATTTCCAAAGATGAGCTGCGTGGCATGCTGGCGGAAATCATGCAGGAGGGCCAGGAGCCCGAGATCGGCCTGCGTGATCTGATCCTCCTCCTCCGCTCTCACGGTGTGGTTGCCTTCATCCTCGGTTTGATCCTGGCAGCGCTCGTAGGCATCTATTTTTTTGTTCTTCAGCCTAAAGAATATACCGCAACGGCGGAGTGGTTGCAGCCAATCGAAGCGGAAGAAGGGAATGTCTCTCAGGAAGCTCACTTAGCCCTGCTGCGGTCTCAACCATTTGCCCGAACTCTCCAGGGCGCTTTGTCGCCGGAGACTCAGGAAAAGATTGCGGCGCTGCACCTGGTCGAGGGAGAAGTGACTCTTGAGGACCTGATCACGTTTTCAGGTGAAATGGGTCTGCTGCGGTCGGGTGCCAAGCGGAATTCTGACGTCATCACCATCTCGGCAACGACGCGCGATGCCGAGCTCTCAGCGGAACTGAGCAATCTTGTCTCCGAAGATGTATGAGCCATTTTACGCTGAGCAGCAGAAGCAGCAGGCGCGCAAACGGCTCGCTACCGCCGAAGCGAAGCTGCAATCGATGGCGGAGAGGGAAGAGGCAGCCCAGGAGGCGCTCGCGGCCTACCTGGAGAGATCGGGAAATGATGCCGATCAGCTCCGTTTACTGGAGTATTTCAGTTCCTTCGGGAAAGATTCGTCCAGTCAGGCGGTGCCGAAGATTATTGTGGATCCTGCCTACCAGGCTCTCTCAGAAGATTTCTATGGCGAGTTAATACAGGTGCGAGCGGCCCGCCAGCAGGTTGCTCAGATCGAGGCGGCCGTGCAGGCTACGGAATTTGAGGTGGAAGTTCTCTTGCCTGCTGCATTGCCCGATGAGCCTAGTTCGCCTGATGCCAAGAAAGCTGTGCTTTTCGTTCTGTTTGCTTTCTTTGTCGGGTTTGGAGGCTGGCTGATGCTGGCGGTCGGACGGAAAGCGGTCAAAGGAGCGGTGGCAAATAGCTGATCCACGGATGTTATGGATTCGGCCTGCCTCCTTTTAGCCTTGGTGGGGACGGGAGTCTGTGCCGGGGACAGAGAATGATTTATCCACGAATTTCACAAATTTCACGAATTCGGCTCGCTCTCCGACCTGTCCTCTGAAGCCCTTTCGGCAAAGGGGGAAGCTTTAGCGAAGGACTTAGCAAAGGAAGGAGTCTTTGTCTGGGCCCGAGAAAGCCGGGGCTAGAGAAGGATTTATCCACGAATTTTTGTGATTACACGAATTCGTAGTCTTCGGTGGAATAAGAAAGGTTTTGGGGGGGGCTGAGGCGGGGGAGCGCCGATTGGCAGCAATCGAAAATGTTCAAAAGAACTTATTGCATTTGGTTGCATACTTGTTTTTGTGAACACTAATGGCTCACTTGATTCATGGGGATACCCGCTATCGGATCGTTGGTTTGGCGATGCAGGTCCATCGGGAGTTAGGCTGTGGTTTCCTTGAGCCGGTTTATCAAGAGGCTCTCGAGTTGGAATTCACGGCGTCAGGTATGTGCTTTGAAAGAGAAGCGAGGCTTCCGATTTCCTATCGCGGCGAAACGCTTAAGAAGCACTATGTCGCCGATTTTGTCTGTGAAGGTAAGGTGCTTGTCGAATTAAAAGCACTGGGGAGGCTTGGTGGTGCAGAGCGTGCTCAGGTCCACAATTATCTGAAGGCATCTGGCCTAAGGGTCGGCCTCCTCCTGAATTTCGGAACAACTTCTCTGCAACAGGAGAGAATCGTCCGGTAACCCCACCGTGCCTGTCGAATCGTCCTCCCACAACCCCTGTTGGAGACTCCCGCCGCCCATGTTCGGAAGCCTCGTCCACAAGCCCTGTAAATTCGTGCAATCAGTGTAATTCGTGGATAATCCCTTCCCAAGCCCTGCCGCCAAGCCCTGCCCTCAGCATCCATTTCATTCGTGGATTCTCTTGCGTTATCCGCCTAAGACTGGTTCTCTGCGCGTAGATCGCACGAATGAATTACTTCCGTAATGGCTGGTTTTTGCTCTGGGGCCTGCTGGGGACAGCGGCCTCGTGGCTGTTTGGCGGCCTGACGGAGATGGTTGGCTTCGGCCTCCTGCTGCTCGGGACCGTCTCTCTCGCCGTGCTTGTGCCTCGGAATCTATCGTCAGAAGCCCGTCACGTGCCGAAGAGTGGGGTGGCCTTCCTCGCCCTCACCCTGTGGGTGCTGATTTCTCATTTTTTGTCCTGGGCGATGGGTGAAAGGGCGGAGCAGGAGATCTGCTGGGTCTGCGCCTCCTTTATCGCCCTGCTCTTCCTTGTCGTCTGGTGGGCAAAGCCAGCCTCTCTCTGGCTCAGTGACCGGGCGTTTGCGCTCTGGGGGTGGTCGCTTGTGTTTGCCTGGGTGGGTGTGGCGGTTGCTGCCGTCTTCAAGCCCCAGCTGGTTCCTCTTCATGGTGGTGACGCCCTGCTTTTTCTGGGCGTCGTGTCGCTTCTTGTCGGGCTGCGGAACGTGGCTGGTCGCTGGGGCATGGCTATGGCGACCCTCCTGACCCTGCTTTGCGTCCTGCTGATTCTCAGCCCGGTGACCGGGATTTCCGTGACCGGATTCCCCGGTTTTCTGAGTGTGGTCATACTCAGCGTGGTGATGGTGTTGGCAGATCGCAGCCGTTTTGCCGATCGATCGAGGACAAAGGGCGTGGTCGCCATGAGTTTCCTTGGCCTCCTTTGTGGTCTGTCCGTTCTCCAACTGATCCGGGTGGGAAGCGCTCTGTTTATCGAGGGAGTGGCCGAATTTGTCACGGGATTGCTGCAATTTCCGATGCTGGGAGCGGGTGGGGGTGCTGCTGATTTATCCGGTTTTCCATGGTTCTGGCACCTTTCGGCGGCTTATGGCTTCGTCCCCTGCCTGGTGCTGACCCTGGCAGCCTTCTGGTTGTGGGGGCTGGAACGGGTAGAGTCGGGTTTTTCACCAATCAGCCTTTGCTGGCTGGCGAGCCTCTGTCTGGCGCTGATCGTGCCGACGGGTCCGCTGCTGTGGGCTGGTTGGATAACCCTGGGTTTGTATGCAGTCGATGTTGGCCGGCGGTGTCGCTCTCAATTGAAACAGGCGCTTCCTGTGATGGGTCCGGTGTCCTTTACGGATCGGCTGCTGCCTTTCACCGCCGGGTTGGCAGCGCTGTATGTGATGGCAATCTGGCTGGGCTCGGTTGGGACTTACGTAGCGCTTTCAATGGCCTTCGTGATGAGTGTGTTCTGCGTCGCAGGGGATGAACCGTTGCGGGGGCGAGTCGTGGCCCTTTTCTCTAGTCGCTGTCTGTGGGTCTTCTGGGGCGTCTTTCTTGGGATGTGCGCTTGGTTCTTCGCCTTGCCGCTCGTGCATGGGGTGGAAGGGTCGGTGGCTGACGCACTGGAAGAACCCAAATGGACAGGTCTGTTTCTCGGCATCCTCATCCCGATGGTTGTGTTGCTGGATCACGGACGTCAAGCGAAGCCTGTGCGGGCAGCTCTTCTCTTTGCAGCAGTTGCTCTGACGCTGTTGGCGACGAATGCGGTCTTTCAGTTCGAAAAGGGCTGGAACCCGTTGCGATTGTTTCTCATGGATCGCACGTCTGCCAGCTTCGGGGGGCGCGCTCAGGGCCTACTGGGGAATCCGATCCCGTTCGGGACGGTAGCTGGAGCGTTTTGTCTGCTAGGAATCTGGGGGCTGATCTGTGCCCGTCAGAAACGCTGGCGGGTGGCTCTCTGTCTGGGACTAGCTGTCTGCTTTGTCTGTCTCCTCGCGTCCTACAGCCGCGGACCATGGTTCGCTCTCGGAGCCTCTGTGGGAATCACGTTTCTGCTGGTTCCTGGTCGCTTGCGAGCGTGGTTTGGTGGTTTGGCCGCTGTCTTCGGGGCCACTCTGGGGATCGCATTAGCCTTGAAGCCATCCCTCTGGCATCGTCTGGTTAGTTCCCTAACGACAGAAGGGCACTCGAATGAAGCGCGGCTACAGCTCTGGGAGGCGGCGCTGCGCTCGATGCAGGAACACCCCTGGGGAGTGGGGTTTGATCGTGTGAAGATGGCGCTCGAACAGCATCTAACAGAACTTGGGTATCCACTTTTCGGAACGCACGGGCATCCGCACAATGAGTTTTTTGCCATTGGGATCAGCTCTGGCTTGTTGGGGCTTCTACTCTACCTCGGGTGTTGCGCCGTCATGTTTGTCATCAGCGTGAGGCTGATGCGGCGTGCCTGGCGAGAGGGGGATCGCTGGCTTGGATTTTTCATGGGTGCAGCGGTGTCTTTACAGATCTTCCTGTATGTATGTAATCTGACCGATCAGATGAATACCCCGGGTCGTTTCCTGATGAATGCGGCATGGGCTATCAGCGCCTACGGCGCTGTGAGGCAGCGAAGCTGCCGGGCGGCCACTGCGTGGCCTTAAGGGATCGGAGATCCCGGTCGGGCCGCAGGCCCTTGAGCCCCGACAAGTCGGGGCGGTCGCACGCTTCGCGTGCTTGAGCGCCTTTGGCGCGACCGGCGCTCCGCGCCTTGAGCCGCTCTGCGGCGACCGGGCCTTCGGCCCTCGAGCACCGAAGGTGCGAACGCATGCTTCGCATGCTCAAGGCTGCTTCGCTGCCGTCCGGCCACTACGTGGCCTCAAGCTATGCTTGCTCTTGAAATCTGCGAATTTGAAAGAGGAGCGCTTCGACGCGTTTCATGAGAAGAGCCAGCGTTTCGGAATTTAGTCCTACCTCGCTAGCTATCAGAAGCTGAGTATGTAGCTCGGCGGCTGAGCCTTTTGAGATATTGAGGAAACGGATGAGTTCTTTGGCAGAGTTTCGTTCAGAGCCCTCCGCAATGTTTGATGGTATGGAAACAGCACAGCGTCTCACCTGGTCTTTTAAGCCGAAGTCTTTCCACTCTCTGGTCTCCTCATAAACATCAACGGCAAGGGTGCAGCCATCTTTCCAAATTCGCCACTGTTGATGCTTCATAAGAACAAGTGTTCAAATAAAGTGTTCATAAGTCAAGGAAATAGGTAGCGAAGCTGCCGGTCGGCCACTCCGTGGCCTTGAGGGCCGAAGGCCCGGTCGCCCCGACAAGTCGGGGCTCAAGCGCCTCTGGCGCGACCGGCGCTCCGCGCCTTAAGCCGCTACGCGGCGACCGGCCACTGCGTGGCCTCAAGCGGCTTCGCCGCGACCGGCGCTTCGCGCCTCAAGCACCGGAGGTGCGACCGCATGCTTCGCATGCTCAAGGCAGCTTCGCTGCCGTCCGGCCACTGCGTGGCCTCAAGCGCATGGCGCGACCGCGAGGGAACCTCGCTTGACCTTCGTCTCCTTTTTGGCGAAGCTACTTTTAACACAAGAAACGGATGATCAGAACAAAGCAATTTTCGCCCTGGTTAGTAGCCATTTTCGGAGCTGGTTTGGTAACAGCAGCGCAGGCTGAGGAACAGGGGAACTGGTTGAGCTGGCGTGGCCCACTGCAGACCGGGGTCTCTCTAGAAGATTACGAAAATCCAACCTTTCATACGGAGCCGCTCTGGACGGATGAGTTATCAGGCGGAGGCACACCTGTCATTTACAACGGACGGCTCTACACCTGGGGCTATCGAGGAGAAGGCCCTGATCTGGTGGAGGTGATCCAGGCTCGCGAAGAGAGCACGGGCGAACTCATCTGGGAGCGCGAGGAAAGTGATTTTATCTCGGACACCATTTACAACCGCTATTCCATCGGCGCACCTGCGGTTGACCCCGAGACGGAGAATGTCATCGTCGCGACGACCTTCGGATTGGTCACTTGCTACAGCAAAGAGGGCGAGACTCTCTGGCAGCATTCGATGGTCGAGCGCTTTGGTCGTCTGACTTTTCCAAACGGGCGCGCTGGTGCTCCGGTGATCGATGGGAACATTGCCATTATTCGCGGCGTGACGAGTTACTGGGGGGCAGATGGTCCTGCGCGCGATCGTTTTTTCGGGTTTGATAAAAAGACCGGGGATCTCATCTGGTCTTCAACTCCCGGAGTGGGTCCTCCCTTTCTGAAGGACAGCTCCATGAGCACGCCTTATCTCGACACGCGCCAGGGGATGCGCGTTTTCTATGCCGGGACAGGTTGTGGGAATGTTGTCTGTGTGAACGTGAAAAATGGTCAGCCACTGTGGCGGTATCAGATTTCCAAGGGAGGTGTGAACAGTTCGCCTTTGCTTCTCGGCGACAAACTCATCTGCGTGCATGGAAAGGAGAACCTCGACACGACGGAGATGGGCCGACTGTTTGCGATCAATCTCCCGAGTGATTACCTGGCTACCGGGGGCGAGATTGATCCGGTTCAGAAAGGGGCGCCTCGCCTGCCTGCCGATGTGGAGGTCTGGAGAAATCCGATCGAGATGTTCACCAGCTCTCCCGTGCTGCACGAGGGGAAAGTCTACCAGATGAGCAAGCAGGGCGTGCTCTTCTGTGTCGATGCTAAGAGCGGCAAGACGCTGTGGGAGGAAAAGTTGTCCAACTCACAGCTCCATGCCTCACCGCTTTTCGTCGATGGCATGCTCATCGTGCCAACCTTCCCTGGGATTCTCTATGTGCTGGATGTGACCGGCGATAAACCGAAGACTCTGGTGAAAGAGCAGTTGGAGGGCAATAGCGTAGGATCGGCAGCAGTGTGCAATGGCAAGGTCTACGTGCATACGACAAAGCGACTTTATTGTTTTGGTATTAAAAACGATGGCATTGTTCATGGCGAAGAGCCTGCCGTCTCCATGCCTGAGGCAGGCGATCCTGCCGGACTGCAGGCGATTCCTTCAGATCTTTTACTCACTTCCGGATCGAGTAAAAAAGTCTCGGTCAGGACCGTCGATGCGGCTGGTTTTCCAGTGGCTGATGCCGGTGAAGCAGCCTGGGAATCATTCATCCCTCCAACAGCGAAGGTGAAAGCGAAAATGGATGCCTCATTCTCAGGTAACACGATCTCGGCAGCGGAAGATGCTCAACTTTCGGCAGGTGCCTGGAAGGGCACCGTCGGAGACTTCACCGGTTTTGCCCGGGGCCGCGTGATCGCCGATCTGCCTTATCTTGAGGATTTTGAGAGTTTCGAGCTGACAGCTGACTCTTCCGCAGGCGGGAAAATGGCTTTTCCACCGCTCCCGTGGATCGGTGCGCGTCTCAAATGGGAGGTCCGTGAGCTGGATGGCAATCAGGTGCTCGCGAAGACTCTCGATCGGGTGCTCTTTCAGCGCAGCCTCTCTTTCATCGGCGACCCCGAGTTGTCCGACTACACCATGCAGGCAGATGTCATGACAGATGGCAATCGGCGGATCAAGTCGGTGGTGGGATTGATCAACCAGCGTTACATTATCTCCCTGGTAGGTAATGCCAACCTGCTGGAAGTAAGCTCGAACCATGAGCGGGTGAAAGAATCGGTGCCGTTCCGCATCTCTGCCAACACCTGGTATACTCTCAAAACCAGTGTCAAAGTGTCCAAGGATGGATCGGGCGTCATTCGTGCTAAAGCCTGGCTGAAAGACGAGCCTGAGCCAGCTGACTGGACGATCGAGGTCGATCACCAGCGGGCACATCGGAAGGGTGCACCCGGGCTTTTCGGGTTCGCGCCTCAAAGCCAGAAGAGCGTTTTCGTCGATAATATTTCCATCACTCCCAACGAAAAGTAGTCCTCTTTTCCGAATCTTAGCCTCAATCTAAAAATCATGATCGATCAGATCCTAACCAACCGTCTCTCCTGGCTGTGCTCAGCCTCGCTAGCTCTCATCAGTAGCGGCTCTCTTTTCGCTGAAACCACCAATGGCGGTGAATGGCCACAGTGGGGAAAGGGCGGCTCTAACAATATGGCCTCTCCGGCAACTGGCGTGCCGATCGACTTTACAGCCGGTGAGCTGGTCGAGGCCAATAAAGCAGAAGGTGCGAACCACCTCAAGTGGGTCACGCAGATGGGATCACAGGCCTACGGGACGGCGACCGTCAGCGGTGGCAAGGTCTTCATCGGCACGAACAATGAGGAGCCTCGGCTGGATTCGGTGAAAGGGGACCATGGCATCGTCATGTGTTTCGATGAGCAGACAGGTGAGTTTCTCTGGCAGCTGGCCGTGCCGAAGCTGGGTGCGGGCAAGGTGTCTGACTGGGAGTTTCTGGGGATTTGTTCATCGGTGGCTGTGGAAGGTGATCGCGGATGGGTCGTGACGAATCGGGGAGAGATCCTCTGTCTCGATCTCAAGGGCCTAAAAGACGGCAATGACGGCGACTTCCAGGATGAGGCTATCTATCAAACCGGCGGTCTCGAGAACATGAGCAAGACGGAACCAGCGACACTGGAAGAATCTAGCGCTGACATTCTCTGGGGTTATGATATGCGCAGTGAGCTGGGTGTCTTTCCTCACAATGTGACATCCAGTTCCGTGACCATAACAGATAAATACATCATCTGCAGCACATCCAACGGCGTGGACTGGTCGCACATCAACATTCCTGCTCCTTACAGCCCGAGCCTCATTGCTCTCGATAAAGAGACGGGCGAGCTGGTGGCAGAGGAAGCCTCCGGCATCAGTGAGGCGATCATGCATTGTAACTGGTCTTCGCCCGGTTTTGACGCCAACCTCGCGGGTAAGCCGACGATTGTCTTCGGTGCCGGTGACGGTTTCACTTACGGATTCCACGCGAGTGAATTCGATAAGGAAGAAGACGGTGGTGAAGTTTTCCAGTTGTTCAAAGAGCTCTGGAAAGTCGACTGCTGCCCGAAGGAATATCGTTTTGATGAAAGCGGCGAGCCGATCAAGTATGCCACCTACCCCGGTCCGTCCGAGATCATCTCCTCTCCTGTCGTCTATGAGGATCGCGTTTACGTAGCGATCGGTCAGGATCCGGAGCACGGTGAGGGTGTCGGCGCCATCACCTGTATCGATCCGAGCAAAGGGACTGGGCAGGATGCTATCGTCTGGCAGTTCAAAGGAGTCGGGCGCACGATCTCAACTCCCTCTGTGGTCGATGGCTGCGTTTACATCGCCGACTATTCAGGTCGCATCTTTTGTCTGGATGCAGCGACGGGTGAGATGCACTGGGAGCACGATACGCTATCGCATATCTGGGGATCTACCCTCGTGGTCGATGGCAAAGTGCTGATCGGAAATGAAGACGGAGAGATCGTCATCCTGAAGGCTGGGAAAGAATATGAGGAGCTGGGAATCGTGAACTATCCAGCGCCGGTTTATTCCACACCGGTCGTCGCGAATAACACGCTTTATATCATGTCCCAGACTCATCTCTACGCCTACGAGCTGGGTGAGTAAAGGAGGTGAGCTGTCTGCTGTTTATGAAGGGCCTCGTGATTGGCGGTTTTATCCTGCTGGCGATCCTGCATCAGGACACCTGGAACTGGGACAAGGCTGATCTGGTTTTCGGGTTTCTGCCTGTAGGCCTGGCCTATCATGCAGCTTATTCCGTCGTGGTGGCCTTGTTCTGGGCTTTCGTTGTCAAAGTGAACTGGCCGACATGGCTTGAGGCGTGGTCAGACGAGGAGTCCTGATGGTTTGGTGGAGTCTTAATTTACGCGCTGCGAGGCGTAGCCGCGAGCGTGCGCTCGTGGATTTGCGAAACGGCAGCCTGTGTTTCGTCAGGAGGCTGGCCTTTGTCCACGAGTTGACACTCCCAGCTCATGCTGTCGCGGCTACACTTTATGAAAACGAGGTCGCGGCATAACCATCCATGATTGATCCTCCTTTCCTCGCTCAAGCGGCTCCGTCCAGCCCGACCCCTCTGCTGGTCGTTGTTATCTACCTGGGTCTGCTTCTGAGCCTAGCACTTTTCAGTGGCCGCCTCTTCCGCGGCACGTCAAAGGACTATTTCGTCGCCAGTCATTCCATCGGGCCTTTCATGCTGCTCATGTCAGTCTTCGGAACGACGATGACGGCCTTCGCACTGGTGGGGTCGACAGGGAAATCGTTTCAGAAGGGCATCGGCACGTATGGACTGATGGCTAGCGCGTCGGGCCTGATCCACGCGGCCTGTTTTTTCCTCATCGGGATCCGCGTCTGGGCGATAGCCAAAAAACATGGCTATGTCACGCAGATTCAATTCTTCCGGAATCGGTTCGAGTCGAACGCCCTGGGCTACCTGCTCTTTCCTATTCTTGTCCTGTTAGTCATTCCCTACCTGCTCATCGGCGTCATCGGCTCGTATCGTGTTCTCGTTCCGGTGACGCGCGGGATGTTCCCGGAGGTCTTTGCCAATGCTGACCCTCTGCTCAATGGGGCGCTTCCCCCCTGGGTGATCGGGCTCGTCATCTGTGGGGTCGTGCTCGCCTACATCTTCGCTGGTGGATCGCGTGCTGCTGCGTGGGCGAATACTTTTCAGACGCTTGTTTTTATGGCGATGGGCGTGCTCGCTTTCTCACTCATCGCAAACGCTCTCGGTGGATTGGCAGCGGCGACGGAGCAGGCGAACCCCGCCCATCTCGTGCGGACACCCAGTGAGCTGGAGATAACGACCAAGACGGGCTCCTTCATGCGGGAGGTCGGGATCCCGCCGATCCAGTTTCTCACTTACATGTTCATTCCATTGTCGGTGGGAATGTTTCCCCATCTCTTTCAGCACTGGCTGACGGCGAAAAGTGCCCGGAGCTTCAAGCTGACGGTAATTGCTCATCCGCTGTGCATCATGATCGTCTGGGTCCCCTGTGTGCTGATCGGCCTCTGGGCGACGGGTGTGTTCACTCCTAATGCGGCTGACAACTGGCCTGCGCCGATGATCGCCATCATGGGCAGTGCCGACAATGCGGGCGTCGGGAAGGTGCTCAGCGTCACCATCAAGTTCCTCATCGAAAATCCCGTGATCGTCGGTCTGATCACAGCGGGTATTCTCGCGGCCATCATGTCCTCGCTCGATTCGCAGTTCCTCTGTCTCGGGACGATGTTCACCAATGACGTCGTCCTGCATGGCAGCGAACCCGGCCGTTTCACTGATCGGCAGACCCTGTGGATCGCCCGTTCTTTTGTGATAGGGGTGGTGCTGGTCACCTACATCCTGTCTCTCCTGCTGAAGGACGTGCAGAATGTTTTTGATCTCGCTATCTGGAGTTTCTCCGGCTTCGCCGCGCTGACATCCCTGGTCTTTACGGCTCTCTACTGGAAAGGGGCCACGAAAGCCGGGGCCTTCGCCTGTGTCATAGCGGTCGGTGGGGGGGAGAATATACCGTTTTCTCCTCGGCTGACCGCGCCGACGACGGCATCATGCCAGTCGCGATCTGCTTTTTCGTGGGCTTAGTCGCCATGGTAGCCGTATCAAGTTTCACGAAAAAGCCCTCTGCGGAAACCCTGCGTAAATTCTTTCCTTAACTTCCCTTATTTCCTCCCTATGACCTCTGACGAAGCAAAATCTCAGCTCGACGAGCGCGTCCGTGAAATGATGAAATGGCATTTCTCCGATGATACCGGATGCCCTTTCTGGCTCGACTGGAAGGCGGAAGCTGGTTGGGATCCGCGCGAAGAGGTGCAGACTTACGAGGACATCGTCAAATTTCCCCATTTCCAGGACGAGTGGCTGCGCGATGAAAAAAACGAGCGCTTCGTGCCGAACGCCTACAAGGGTAAGCCCTTCAACGTTTTCGAGACGGGTGGCACGACGGGTCTGCCGAAGCAGCGTGTCGGTTGGGAAGATTACAAGCACGATTACGAGCAGTTCTCCGCCCAGCTCAGTGATGAGTATTTCCCCAAGGGCGGCAACTGGATCATGGTCGGCCCGACCGGACCCCGGCGCTTACGCTTGGCGGTGGAGCACCTGGCGAACTTCCGCGGCGGCAGCTGCTACCATGTAGACCTGGATCCCCGCTGGGTGAAAAAGCTCATCGGCCGCAAGCAGCTGGATGAGGTAGAGCGCTATCAGGCGCATGTGATGGAGCAGGCGGTGGAGATCATCAAGCACCGCGATATCTCCTGCATTTTTACAACTCCGAAGCTCCTGGCCTCCATCGGAGAGCGCATTTCGATCGCCGGCCACGGGATCAAAGGATGCTTCTGCGGAGGCACATCGATGACCCCGGAATACGTGCGATTCCTCCAGGAGGAAGTGCTGGAGCAGAAAGCTCTTTTTGTTCCCACTTATGGCAACACGCTGATGGGGCTGGCCGTTTCCCTGCCCGAGGAGTTGCCAGATCAGGGGTATAGCGTGACTTACTATGCGCCTCAACCACGCGCCGTGCTCCGGATTGTCGATCCCGAAAAAACGGAGGTGACGAAGGACTATGGCGAATATGGGCGAGTCGAGCTGACGACTCTGAGCCACGAGTTTTTCATGCCTCGTTTCCTTGAGCGGGACGAAGCCATCCGTCGGCATCCTCACGAGAAGTATCCCTGGGATGGAGTGGGTGATGTGCGGCCTTTCGGCGCACTGACGAAGAAAGTGATCGAGGGCGTTTACTAGTGGGAGACTTCAATTTCCAGTGACAGCGCTCAGGGCTTTCGCTGTGGAACCAATTCGCACGTTCATAGCTCGCAACGTTCCTATTGGAGGAATAGCGAATTGATTCGCGGCCTCATCTCATCCGGCCAGACCGAGGAACTAAAACGGATCGGTGGCATTTGCCTCCACCTCCGGGACCGCTTCTGGTTCCGCTGTCTGCTCGGCCGTCGCCGGTGAGAAGGCTTCCAGAGGCTTCACGAGATTCCCCGGCAGGGGTCG
>JAHDFZ010000001.1:57434-64104 GCA_020627905.1 Verrucomicrobiota bacterium | reverse complement strand
CGCGCCCGCTCCTGCACATTTTTCGCCAGCTCCCCAGCCGTAAGGTAGCCCTGAGCAAACATCTCCATCTTGGCATCCAGAGTATCGATGTAGTGAAGGGCCTGCGCCTCGGGCGTTTTCGGGACGACGGGTGAACCGAACTCCAGCTCCCCGTGATGGGAGGCGACGAGATGCAGCAGGTGTAGACGCACCCGATCATTCGTCGGCTCCAGCTTCTGCCAGGACTGCGCGTCCTCACTCTCCGAGATCTCCCGCCAGAGTCGATTGACGATCTCCATGCCGAAGGGGATGTGGCTCAGTAGCTCGCTGACCTCGGTGTAAGGCATGGTGAAGCCCTGCTCTCCGTAGCAGTTCTCCCAGAGCTTCCCGCAATCGTGAAAGAGCACTCCAACGACGAGCAGGTCGCGATTGAGCATGGGGTAGGCCTCGCAGACGTGCACCGCCGTCCGCATCATCTGCCCGACATGCTCGACGAGGCCCCCGCGCCGCGCGTGGTGGTAATTGCGAGCGGCCGCTGTTCGCTGAAAACGTGTGCCGAACTGCTCCAGGAAACGCAGCCCGAGAGCCTTCAGCCGAGGATCTGCTACCTCATGGATCGTCTTCTGGATAAAGTCATAAAATTCACGCTGGATCTCAGCGCGCTCGCCGGTGCCAGTATGCACGGCCTGTGATTCCTCCTCGCTGAGACCGCGTGCTGTCCATTGCTTCCCATCTATGCTCCGCTTGTCATTCCCCAGCTGGAAAGAGCCGGAGATCTCGTAGAAATGCTGAGCGACCATTTGCCCACACGTATCAAACATCGGCGTATTCTGCCAGACGCGCAGCACGAGACTGCCCTCTGCATCGGCAAAACGAAGCTCATAATACGGGTTCCCGGTCTTTGTCGTCTTCGGGGTGAGCTTCTCGAGCTGCACATGCATGACAGCCTGAAAGGGTGCACTTCCCGCGAGGGATTTCAGCTGCAGTAGACTTACGCGGTCGGACATAGGCGCATCGTAGCCAGCATTGCAGGGCGGCGCGACCCCTTTTTCCTCAGTCTCGGCAAACAGATTGACGACGGCGGAACGCTTGTCGAGAGTCTGTCAAAACTCCTTTGTTCTATGTTTCGAGCTACCTCTTCCTTTTTCGCCTCGCTGCCGTGCCTCCTAGGGGCGATCCTGCTCAGCCCCCACGCATGGGCTGAGACTCCCAAGGCCGCTGCCATCGCTTCTGACCCGATTCCACTGATGCAGGAGGGTTCGGACATTCCCGGAGATCCGGCGGTGAAATGGGGCCTGCTGGATAACGGCATGCGTTACGCCATCCTGAAAAACGCCGAGCCGCCGAATCGGGCGAGCCTCCGGCTTTTCGTAGACGCGGGCTCGCTGATGGAATCGGAGGAGCAGCTTGGCCTTGCCCACTTCCTCGAGCATATGGCATTCAACGGGACGGAAAATTTCCCTCCTGGAGAGATGGTCGAATACTTCCAGCGCCTCGGCATGGGGTTCGGTAATCATACGAATGCGCACACCGGTTTCCGCGAAACGGTCTACAAGCTCGAATTGCCGAAAACTGACACGGAGCTGATGGATGAGGGCTTCCTGCTCCTGCGTGACTATGCGGATGGGATGCTGCTGCTCCAGGAGGAGATCGAGGACGAGCGCGGCGTCATCCTCGCTGAGAAGCTCAGCCGGGACTCAGTGCAGTGGCGCACCTTTGTCAATCAGATCGAATTTGCTCTCCCGGAGATCCGCATCTCCCAGCGCATGCCTATCGGGACAGAGGAAGTCATCCGCAACGCGAACCGTGACCGATTTGTGTCTTTCTACAACGATTGGTATACGCCGAACCGAATGGTCGTCATCGCCGTCGGCGATTTTGATCCCAAGGTGGTGGAAGGCCTCATCAAAAAGCACTTCGACTCCATGCCGAAGCGGGAGAAAACGCCCACGCCGCCCATGGGGAACTTAAGCAGCCGCGGGGTGGCTTCTCATTATTACTACGATGAGGAAGCGAGCGAGACCTCTGTCTCCGTCGAAACGATCATTCCCCGTGTCGACCCACCCGACAATATGGAGAGGCGCCGACATGATCTCCGTCTGGCGATGGCTAGCATGATCATCAACCGCCGACTCGATCAGCTGAGCAAGCAGGCGGACTCCCCCATTATCTCAGCCCGCTCACACGGTGGCGATTTCTACGATCTCGGCTTCGGCCTTTACAGTTCCGTATCTGCTGACTGCAAGCCGGAGAACTGGGACGCCGCTCTCGCCACCATCGAGCAGGAGCTGCGCCGGGCTCTCGAGCACGGTTTCTTGGAGGAGGAAGTTGACGAAATCTCCGCCATGGTTCTCAACGGAGCTGAAGAAGCAGCCAAGAGCATGGGCACCCGGAAGAGTCGGAGCCTGGCGAACCTCATCAGCAGCCGTCTCGGTGAGCGACGGATTTTTACCAGTCCTGCTGATGACCTCCCGCGCACGGTGGCTGAGTTGGAAAAAATCACTCCGGGGGTGCTTCACGAAACTTTGAAGAACATCTGGGATGAGCGAGAGGAAACACTCATTCTCGTCTCCGGCAACGTGGAGATTGCCGAGCCGCTCGTTACCATCAAGGTGGCTTACCAGAAAAGCCGCGACATAGCAGTGACGCCACCTGTCGAGAAGGAGGCCGTGGAATTCGCCTATGGTGATCTGCCTGAAGCCGGCGCGATCGCTTCAGAAAAAGTGGTCGAAGACATCGATGTGACGCAGCTCCAGTTTGCTAATGGTGTCCGAGCGAATCTCAAAGCGACGGATTTCGAGGACGAGGTCGTTTATGTATCAGCTCGCATCGGCGGTGGTATCCTGCAGATTCCTGATGCAGCCCTACGCACGGCGATTACGGCTCTCTTTGTTGCCGGTGGTCTCGAAGCTCATTCTGATGATGACCTGCAGCGACTTTTCGCCGGGGAGTCGGTAGGGGTATCCCTGCGCGGTGACGACGATGCCTTCATCCTCTCCGGGCGCACCACGCCTGAGGATCTGGAGACTCAGTTGAAGCTCATGCGAGCCTTCCTGACAGCTCCGGGTTATCGAGAAGAGGCGCTCATTGAGTTTCGCAAGAGGCTCGATCCACTGTATCGCCAGCTTGCCACGACTCCTCAGGGAATCAGCCAGAACGAGGTGGCGCGCTACATCCGGAACGATGATACCCGCTTCGGCTTTCCTGCTCGCGAAGCGCTGGAAGCAGTGAGACTCTCGGATGTAGAGAAAGCGATGAAGGAAGTTCTAACAAAGAGCTACATGGAGATCACGGTCGTCGGCGATATCAAGGTCGATCAGACCAAAAACCTCCTGGCCGCAACGATGGGCAACCTGCCGCAGCGCGATACACAGAAGCCCGACTATGCGGAAGAGCGCAAGCTGAGTCTGCGCAGAGGTGAGGGAAAAACCTTCCCATTTGTTTCACAAATCCCGAAGGGGTCTGTCGCCGCCTACTGGCCGACGGCAGATATTTTTGACATCAGTCAATCCCGTCGATTGAGCATCCTCGGAGCGGTTTTTGACGATCGCCTCCGCGTAAAGGTGCGGGAGGAGCTGGGCGATGCCTACAGTCCATTCGCTCACCACATCCCTAGCGACACTTTCACCGATTTCGGCTACCTCTTCGGCACCGTGACAGTGGATCGGGATCAGGCGGAGGATGTGCTGGCTGTCATCAAAGACATCGCCAATGATCTCGCCACAGGAGAGGCGATCACCGAGGACGAACTCGAGCGTGCTAAGAAACCTCAGCTGACCTCGATTGAGGAAATGCGCCGCACCAACCGCTACTGGTTAGGAAGCGTCATGGAATCGTCTCAGGAATACCCGGAGAGACTGGAGTGGTCGCGCACCTTTGTTCCCGACTACGAGGCCATCACGGTGGATGAGGTCAACGCCCTCGCCAAAAAGTATATGGATCCCGAGTCCATGCTCAGCGTCATGGTCCTGCCGGAAACGGAGTAGCCTTTCTCGAAGTCGCCACCCATGTCTCAATCGGATCAGCCTGAAGTCATCGCGATTCGTGATCGGGTAGCGTCCCGACGATCAGGCCCGCTTCTAGTCGATGCATCTGACGGTCAAACATATTACTTGAAGGGGGCGCTCACGGAGAAAGCGGGCAA
The DNA here is from genome assembly GCA_020627905.1 of Verrucomicrobiota bacterium. Lineage (GTDB taxonomy): Bacteria > Verrucomicrobiota > Verrucomicrobiia > Verrucomicrobiales > DEV007 > Arctic95D-9. The sequence continues at coordinate 59,981 of JAHDFZ010000001.1, read as the reverse complement.
GGCCCTATCACTGGCAGCGAGGCGTCGCGAGTGGGCTGCTGCGACTCTCGCCGAGGAGTTCGGCCTACCAGTGGCACCTTTCTCGGTCCTTCACCTTTCGGAAATTCTTGCTGAGCACTCGGGCATCGCCATCGGTGCGACGCTGGAGCCCGGCTTCTACTTTGCCTCTCAACGCATCCCGTTTGCTCGTTCGATTTTCGCCACGGATTTGACTAACATAACACCTGATCTGCAGTTCCGTATCCTCTGCTTTGACTGGTGGGTGGCCAACAGCTCGCGTGACCTCGACCCGATCGGCGGAGAGGCGGACCTGCTCTGGAATCCCTCTTTAGAATCCCTATCAGTGATCGACTATGCTGATGCCTTCGATACTTCTTTCGATGGCGCGTCATTCCGCCATCGCCATCCCTTCCGTGACATCATCCCCGTCTATCCGCAGAAAAAGCGGAAGGCAAAGCGACTGCGCACGAGCTTCGAAGCTGCTATCTATCGGCTGAAGGAGGACTGGGGACAGCTCCCCGACGGCTTTACCAGTGACCTGAATCAGAAATCTCGCTCGAAGAAGAAAGTAACCAAAGGCGGACACGTGATCCAAAGCCGCGAGGATATGGAATCCTTCCTCATGAAACCACAATGGGATCCTTTCGGCATGCTCAACACACTCTGAGGAGCACCCGATGCGGAAATGAGACCCACGCTATGAGCTCGATCGATTATTCTCTTGTTGTCCACTATGCTGCTGTCGGCTATCGACCTTATCGCGAGATCGGCGAATATGTCAATGTGGGGATCGTTGCTGTAGAGCCGAACAGCCGCTTTCTTTCCTATCAGCTGATGCCTCTACAGCGGACGAAGCGCATCTCCGCCTGCTTTCCGGCCGTCGACCTTTCCATTTATCGGCAGCACCTGAAGCAGCTTGATAAGCATCTCGCGACTCTCGCTGTCGAGACCAACTCCGTCTACGCCCAATCGAGTGGTGTGAGTCATCACCCGGCTCAACAGGATCTGTTTCTCCAGGGTAGCGATGACGAGTTTTTCCAGCGCCTGGTCCAGGATGAAGAGTCCTGCCTGTTCTTTGCCAAACGAGGCGTCACGCTGGCGAATGACCTTCCTACCTGCGTGCACGAGCTCTACCGCCGCTACGTTGAGCATTGGGATCTCACGCCTATTGATTATGCTGAGAAGGAGCTGAACCGGTCCGTTCGTCGCCTCCTGCAGACAAAACGGCTGGATCGATTTTACCGCGATGCACCGTCCGTAGGGACTGATGCCTATCACATCGGCATACCACTGGCCTTCTGGCCCGAGGGGAGCCCAGTGCCCACGAAAGTGATCAAGCCTCTCAACCTCGCCCAGGCGACTCCGACACGCATCTACACCTATGGCGATGAATGGGTCAGCAAGCTCACGCGACTGAAGCGGGTGAAGAGCCTTCCCGAGAATGTGCTCTTCGCCGTGCGCATGCCCAGCGAACCCGATTGCCAGAAGGCAGCGAATGAGATTCGACGAGCGTTAGAAAAGAAAGGGGCAATCGTCGTCGATGTGGAGGATCAGGAGGCCATCCTCGAGTTTGCTGCCCTGGCGGAGGAAGCGGATCTCACGCTGGAGGCTGAATAGGGATCAGGGTTGGTGTTGGGGATGCCCGCCCACAACCCCGCAGCCGCGCCGGTAACGGCTTGGATCTGTCCGCACGCGGGCCTGTGGCTGCCGCAGGCCGTGCTCTCCGGTCCACGAGCTTACGCTCGCGGCTACATCCTGTGCTCATCCCCGTAGCCGCGCCGGTAACGGCGTGGATCTGTCCGCACGCCAGCCTGTGTCTGCCGCAGGCCGCGCTCTCCGGTCCACAAGCTTACGCTTGCGGCTACATCATTGACCGCGCCACGGAAAATACAGCGTAGAACTACCCTTCATTCTCCTCGACAACCTGCTGATAAGTGTTTATGTGATTACATGTTCATAGAAACAAAAAAGCATGACAAACTCTCCCGTCTTGCCGACAGCTCATACACGGGCCAAGCCTGCGTCCACTGGGTGATGACAATGAAGGATCGGCGCACCGGCTGGCTCAGTCCGGGTTTCTTTCAGACCTTCGAAACCGTGATGACTCACACCTGCTGCCGTTTCGGTCTCTGCGCACCCGCCATCATTCTTATGCCGGACCATCTCCATTTGCTTATCAAAGGGCTGCACCCGGAATCTTCTGACCAGAAACAGGCAATCCAGTTTCTGCGCCTCCACTTGGGCCGAAGGCTGCGTGAGGCAGGTTTTGCGTTTCAGAAACAGGCCTATGACCATGTGCTGCGATTCTCAGAATCTCGCCCCGGAGAATTCGCCAAACAGTTTGCTTACATTCGCCAGAATCCTGTTCGCGATGGTCTTGTCCGGAACGCCAATGACTGGCCTTTTCAGTGCGCCATGATACCCGGCTATCCTGACCTCGACATTCGAGCGGATGCATTCCTCCCTCTTTTCTGGCGCATCTACGATGCCGAAGAACGTCGCCGCTCCGGACTGCGGGATCCTGCCTAGGAGCGCCCCCAATCCCCG